>JAHRVG010000026.1 GCA_019090795.1 Paracoccaceae bacterium
CGAGATTGCCCAGCAAATTCTGGAGGAATCCGGCTATACTGACCATTGGCGCAACGACAAAACGCCAGAGGGCCCTGGGCGTCTGGAAAACCTCAAAGAACTGGTCAAGGCGCTGGAAGAATTCGAGAACCTGCAAGGGTTTTTAGAGCACGTTAGCCTGATCATGGAGAATGAGCAGGAAGATCAGACCGAGAAGGTTTCGATCATGACCTTGCATGCGGCCAAAGGATTGGAATTCCCTGTTGTTTTCCTGCCTGGGTGGGAGGATGGCTTGTTTCCTTCACAACGTTCCATGGATGAAACTGGGCTGAAGGGCGTTGAGGAAGAGCGACGCCTTGCTTATGTCGGGATCACCCGTGCCGAAACCCATTGCACCATTAGTTTTGCAGCGAATCGACGGGTGTTCGGGCAATGGCAATCCAGCCTACCGTCACGGTTTATTGATGAATTACCTCCGGAAAATGTGGAAGTGTTAACGCCGCCCGGTCTTTATGGCGGCGGCTTTGGTGCGGCAGCCCCTGAGCGCGGTGAATCAGAGATGGAGGCACGGGTATCGCGTGCGGATGCCTATAGTTCGCCGGGCTGGAAGAGGATGCAGGCGCGCAGCGCGCGGCGTGGCGCCGGACAGTTTGCCAAAGCAAAGCCCGTTGTGATTGAGTCGCAAGCCGTGAACAGTTTTGGTCTTGGGGATCGCGTTTTCCATCAGAAATTCGGCTATGGTGCGGTCACCGAGATAGAAGGCGACAAGCTTGAAATCGCTTTTGAAAAGGCAGGCACCAAGAAAGTTGTTGCAAGCTTTGTAACGGCTGCCAGCGAAATTCCATTTTGACATAAAAAAACGACGGCGTCTGGGAGGAGACGCCGTCGTTTCTTTCTCATTGTCGGGGGGAGGACCCGACAATCAGTAACTGTTGCGTTTACACGCCGTAAACTGCTTCGTGAGCCACGAATTTGATGCCGCCATGAGTCAGGCCCAGATCGGCCAATTCCAAACGGGACAGAGCGCTCAGTTCGGAAACTGTTTTGCGGTACATGTACTGTTTGACCATCCGGTCTGTGATTTCAGTGAAAATGCTAGCAACGACGTGTGCTGCTGTTGCGGTGATGCTGATGTTTGTTGTGGTGTTGGCCATTGCCCTAGTCCTCTAAGAGAGTGTTTGTTTTCTTGGGGTTTATCTAGGGGTTTAAAAAAATACTGCTAGAGCTGTTTACTCATTCCCGCCATGCGGCTTGTGCATGGCTTTGAATGTATAAACGGCGGTGCGTGTGGGCTGTGCTACCGTTTTGGTTTCGGATTGCTCAGAAAGCGAAAGGGGTTCTGAGCAGTCCGATATTGGCTAGCGACCGTAAACGCATTCATGGGCAATCCGGTTGATGTCGCATCGGTTCAGGCCAAAATCTGCCAGCTCGCGCGTAGACATACGTTTCATTTCCGAGAGTGTTTTTCGGTAAAGGCGGTATTGTGCCAAGCGTAGCCAGAGAGCCTTGCTTACTGCAACGGTGGATTGCGTTGCAGAGGAGGAGATGATGGAGTTTGTGTGTATTACGGACATGATTTGCGATCCTGTATAGGAATTATTGACGTGTTAGCCGTCTATTTAGGGCTGCTGTTCACCCTGTGAAGAGGTGTTCGCGCAACTGTGATATGCAGTTTTCACATGGCTTGCACTTGGGCTTGGAAAATAAAAAGCGACGGCGCAGGGGAGGACGCACCGTCGCTTTGTCAGAGAGTGGTGGGCTCAGGGAGGAGAGGCCCACCGCTCAATCTGGGCAGTGATTAAGCTTACACTTATTCGCTGCTGTTGATGGTCAATATACAGTTGCCGGTAAAAAACGACTACTGACAAAAAGGCAAATCTGCTATGCGTAAAATGCATGGCTAATCCCGTTCGTATCGACTCACCCGCTTAGGCTCGTGTGCTGCAAATCAGAACCTGCTGCTATTTGTCCTTTGCGTTATCTCTTGCTCTTTGCGCGCTAAACGCCAAATTAGGGGCAAGTAACGTAGACAACCAAATTCGTCAGGAATTCCAACATGACCCTTACCCGCAATATCGTGCTTGAGGCACTCCGCGTTCTGAAATTGCCCGATGGGCGTGATATTATCGCGGCTGATCTGGTGCGCGCCCTGTCTATAGAGGGCGGTGCTGTGCAGTTTGTGCTTGAAGTGGACCCCAAGGATGGCAAGATGATGGAGCCGGTGCGTCAGGCTGCGGAAAAGATTGTTGCGCAACTGGAGGGCGTGGAAACGGCCTCGGTTCTGCTGACAGCCCATTCTACTGCACCACAAAAGGCCCCGCCGAACCTGAAAATCGGCGGCCATGGCAAACCGGCCCCCGATAACGCGGCCATTCCTGGTGTAGACCGCATACTGGCAATTGCATCGGGCAAGGGCGGTGTTGGTAAATCCACTGTCGCCAGTAATCTGGCGGTGGCGCTGGCTAAGCAGGGGCGGCGTGTAGGGCTGCTGGACGCAGACATTTATGGCCCCTCGGTGCCGCGCATGATGGGGGTGAGCAAGCGCCCGGCCTCGCCGGATGGCAAAACAATCATTCCGCTACAAAACCATGGCGTCACAATCATGTCTCTGGGCCTGATGCTGCGCGACGATGAGCCTGTGATTTGGCGCGGCCCGATGCTGATCGGGGCATTGCAACAGATGCTGGGGCAGGTGCAGTGGGGTGATTTGGATGTGCTGATTGTCGATCTGCCACCGGGTACGGGTGATGTGCAGCTAACGCTGGCACAAAAGGCGGATGTGACGGGTGCCATCGTGGTCTCCACCCCGCAAGATGTGGCGTTGCTGGACGCGCGCAAGGCGATTGGCATGTTTGCCAAGACCAAAACACCTGTCGTTGGGATGATCGAAAACATGTCCTATTACGTCTGCCCTAAATGTGGCGACGAGGCGCATATCTTTGGCCATGGTGGCGCGGCGGATGAGGCCGGGAACCTCGGGATACCGTTTCTGGGACAGATACCGCTCGATCTGGATATCCGGCTCGCGGGTGACGGTGGTACGCCGATTGCCGCAGGGGATGGCCCGCTGGCAGAGGCTTACGGCAAGATTGCCGCGAAACTGGTGTCGGAGGATCTAGCCTGACGCCACTTGTTAAAAGGAGCGCCTAACGGCGCTTTTCCCTTAAGCTGGGTCTGGCGACCCAGCGATTGGCGCCTAACTGCACAGATTGACAAACTAGCAGTGGCTTTGGCCTTGACTCATAGGGTAGCGGGTGTAGAAGGCAATTTCAGAATTCAAGGTTGCGGATGCAGCCTATTGCAAGATAACGCGGGCGACCGCTGAGGAGATAATCAATGGCGAAGCCAACCACAGTTAAAATCCGCCTGAACTCGACAGCGGGCACTGGCCACTTTTATGTGACCAAGAAAAATGCACGCACCATGACCGAGAAGATGGTAAAAAGCAAATATGACCCGGTTGTGCGCAAGCACGTCGAGTATAAAGAAGGCAAGATCAAGTAAGATCAGCCTTTCTTGAAGTTAGGGAAGCCGCGACTTGTTCGCGGCTTTTTGATTCTAGAAGAGCAATCCGACGACCACTGTGAGGATCGCAAGGGTTTGCGCGATCAGCGTCAACAACATGCCGTAATACCGTAGCCGGAAATTGGTGCCATGGATGGTGAAATAGACCGCGTGCATCGCTCGCCCGACAACCAGAAGCACCGCAATGATCATTGGCATTAGCCCCGGTAGCAAATATTCTGCCAAGCCCAGTAGGATCAGGGCAATCGGAATTTGCTCTGCCGCATTGGCCTGCCCGCGAATTTTCTTATTCATCACATGATTGCCGCCGTCACCCAGCAAAATATGATCTTTGCGCCGCACGCCAATGACGCGAAAGGTCAGCCATAGAAAGAGTGCCGCCAGAATAACCGTACTCCAAGCGGTTACAGGAATTGGAAAGTCAGTCATTTAGTAGTCCCCCTAAGAAAAAGGCCGGAACGCAATGCCCGGCCTTTTGTTTTGTTAATGTGTCGCGTCTATTCGCGGTTGCCAAACAGTTGCAACATGAACAGGAACATGTTGATAAAGTCTAGATACAGGCTCAAAGCGCCCATAATCGCGGCTTTGCCAATCATTTCGTCCTGTCCCGTGCCCGCCATTTGCAGGTAGATAGACTTGATCTTTTGTGTGTCATAGGCGGTTAACCCGGCAAAGATCAGCACTCCGATGGCTGAAATCGCGAACATCATAGCAGGTGAGGCCAGCCAGATATTTACAATTGATGCCACAATCAGGCCGACAACGCCCATGATCAAGAAGCTGCCCATGGCGGACAGATCACGCTTAGTCGTGTAGCCGTAGAGGCTGAGTGACGCAAAAGCGATGGCGGTAATCAGGAATATCTGAATGATCGAATATCCGGTGTAGACCAGAAAGATGGAGCTGAGCGACAGGCCCATCGTGGCGGCAAAAGCGTAGAACACCAGTTGCGCGGTTGCGGCTGAGAGGCGGTTGATACTTGCGCTCAGTCCAAAGACAAAGGCCAGTGGTGCAAACATGATAACCCACTTCAGGGGTGACATGTAGATTGTCGAACCCAGCTGGGTCAGGTATTTATCCGCGCCGATCTGGGCAACAGCCTGTGAGGGGTCTGTAGTAACCGCAAGCCCTGCGATAGCCCAAGCAGCCAATGCTGTGATTAACATGCCGACGGACATGGTGCCGTAGACCTTGTTCATATGGGCACGAAGGCCTGCATCAATATCGGCAGTGCGGACACCCGCGCTTGCGCGGCGGACTGTCTGTTGTTGGGCCATGAAAACTCTCCTAATAGGTTCACAAAAAGGCGCTGCAACGATCTGCAACGACGTTAAGGTATCATATTGGGTATCTGATCGCGTTTTTCAAGAAAATAACACGAAAAAACCCGATGAAAGTTTTAACAATCATCGGGTTTTAAGAAGGGAGGCCAAATATGTTAGCGCCGCCAATGGGCTGGTGCATCCCATGCCGGACGGCGCGATTCACTCAGTGCGTCGCTGCGTTCTATGCCTAGGTCATGCAGGGCGGCGTCGTCCAGTTGTGCCAACTTGCGCCGCTGCCGACTCAAGCTCAAAAAATTTGCAACACGGGTGAGTAGGGATGCCCCTTTAGGAGCAATAGCGCGGGAGTGGGTGAGAATTTTTGTCATTTTGCTTCCTTTCATATATGGAATGCATTTTTGTTAATGCATCAAACTTCTTGATCCTTACTTGTCATATAGCTATACATAATAAAAATGAATGTTTGTTGTTTGTTACATCAAGGAAATTGATATGCCACGAAATCTTGACCTCACCGCACTTCGTTCTTTTGTCGCGGTGGCTGAAACCGGTGGTGTGACCCGCGCCGCAGGGCAATTGCACCTAACCCAGTCAGCGGTGTCGATGCAACTCAAGCGGTTGGAAGAATCCTTGGGTCAAATTTTGCTGGACCGCTCGAACCGGAGCGTCACCCTGACGGGACAGGGGGAATTGTTGCTGAGTTACGGGCGCAGACTATTGGCGCTGAACGACGAAGTCTGGAGTCGGATGACCAATCAGGTCTATGAGGGGGAGCTGGTGTTCGGTGTACCCCATGACATTGTTTATCCGCATATTCCCGGGGTGCTGAAAAAATTCGCAGCTGCTTACCCTCGGGTCAAAATCAATTTGGTGTCCTCTTTCACCGTCGATCTAAAGGCCCAGTTTGCCGCCGGAGAGGCGGATATCGTCCTGACGACGGAACAAACGACCCCGCCCGGGGCGACCAAACTGGCCGATCTGAATTTCATCTGGCTAGGCGCACCGGGTGGTGTGGCCTGGAAATCCCGCCCTTTGCGTCTGGCCTATGAAAAGAAGTGCATCTTTCGCCCGATAGCGCAAAAAGCGTTGGACGAGGCAGGAATTTCGTGGGAAATGGCCGTCGATTCAGACTCGATGATGGCAGTAGAGGCGAGCCTGAGCGCGGATATTGCGGTCCATGCGCGGTTGCACGGCACTCAGCCACATCTTGAGGAAATACCCCACAATGGCGCATTGCCCGAACTGCCCGAATTCAAGGTGAATATGATGGTGGCTCCCAAAGCAAACGCGCCTTTGGCGAACCATTTGGCGGAAATTGTTCAAGCGGCGTATTGCTGCTAGATTGCACCTTTGGGTTGCTCCTTCCAATGCGCCGGATCAACGGTCTTTGACTGCGAAACATTCAACGGTTCCAGCGGTTGAAACCGTGCCTGTACCTCTCGGGGCAAGCCTGCGAGGTCAAATAACGCAGTGCCAAGGTTTCCGGTTGAGCGATCTTGTTCAAATGACAGTATATGCAGCTGCGGCGGGGGAACGGTTTTTTCCAGACGTTGCAGAAATCCATCCCAACTTGCTGGCAGGCCGTGACGCTGTTGAAAGCGGGCTGGAGCGAAGGCCCGCTCTGGTGTGGTGCGGAATTTATACCGGTAAATGGATCCCAGCCAGTCGCGGTAATTGCGTTGGTAAAAGGCAAATTGAAACGGCGCACCGGCTTGCTCAAGTCCGGAAACCATTGCGCTCAAGGTTATTTCGGCAAAAGGGTATAGTCCAAAAATCCCCCGACGCGTGGGCAGGGGGCCGAGTAAATTTTCGCTGCTGACAAGCATATTTTCAACGCCTGCACTGAGGCGCCCTAACAATTTGGCCCGAACTTGAATTGTATCTGTTGCGGCCACGGCCTCAGCGACGGTTTGTAGCGGATAAAGGGCGTCGATCAGGGTAAAAAGAGTTGGGTCTTTCTTGTCTAGGGTCTGGAAGTTAGGCCCAAACAGAGGTCTGTTCTGCACCATGCGGCGCTGGATAAAAGTAGAGCCAGTTTTATGGGGGCCGAGGTGGAAAGTAAGCATTTTAACTGCTTATCGAGACCACAACCTTGCCTGTGGCTTTACGGCTGCGCAACAGGTCAAGGGCTTCGTTGGCCTGCTCCAGCGGCAGCACATTGCTGACGTGGGGGTGCAATTTCCCTTGATCGTACCACTTCAGCAATTTGGTAAAACTGTCGCTTAACACGTGAGGGTTGGTTTTGGCGTAAGCGCCCCAGTACAGCCCGATCACCGAGATGTTTTTTACCAGAATTATGTTGGCGGGAATGCTTGGCACATCGCCGCTGGCAAAACCCAACGGAATGATACGCCCTTCCGCATTTGTGGCGCGAAACGCAGCCTTGAACTGGTCGCCACCGACGGGATCAAACACCACGTCCGCCCCGCCCAACGACTTGACGACCTCGCGGATGTCTTGCGCCGTGGAATCAATCAGATGGTCCGCGCCTGCGGCCTTGGCCACCGCCAGTTTTTCCGCCCCGCGCGCAACTGCGATTACTTCGGCCCCCATCAGTTTTCCCAGCTCGACCGCTGTAAGGCCAACGCCACCTGATGCCCCCAGTACCAGCAAGCGTTCCTTGGGTTGCAACCGGGCGCGATATTCCAGTGCCACATGGCTGGTGCCATAGGCAATCGGGAAGGCGGCGGCTTGCTCGAAACTCATACTGTCGGGAATCGGCAGGCAAACCGTTTCATCCAAAGCGATATATTCAGACAAGCCCCCGGCACCGCTAAACGACAGCACGCGTTGGCCAACGTGTAGGGATTTGACGTCCGCGCCCACGACCTCGATTGTTCCACTTACTTCCATACCGGGTGAAAACGGCAGTGGCGGTTTTTCCTGATAAGTGCCTTTGACCAGCAACATATCTGCAAAGTTCAACGCGCAGGCAGCTATTTTGATCAGCACCTCGTTGCTCTGGGGGGCAGGTTTCTTGCTCTCTCCCAGTGTCAGCGGTGAACCGTATTCAGTGACCTGCATCGCGCGCATGATTTATTCCTTGGAAAGTGCCAGTTTCGCCTAGGCATAACCCAATTCTTTGGAGGGGTGCAAGATGGGCGGTTTTTTGGGAACATCATTAAAGGATCAAATGCGACCATATTGATGATAAAAACGACATAAGCAAGCAGCCCCGGACTCTGCAAATTGCAAGTATTATTTTCTATACTCTCGGGACAGTTGCAGAATGCAATAAATATCGACACTCGCCTTATGGTGGAGTAACTTTCCCACAAAAGTCCTTTAAGTTTAGGGTGAATGGATGATAAATAGAAAAAAAGAATATCTTAAAAACAGAGGGCTACCTTGCTTTACGTTAGGTAGAGAGAAGAAATTCAGTGATCCTGTTAAAAGTGGCATGAAAATTGCTACTTAACCAGTAGGAGATAGGTGCGGCGTGTGTCTTGGTCTGACCAAGAATTGAGAACGAACCACCGGTCACAGAAAAGTAGTTGTAGCGAGTTGGGTTTTGTTGCACGTGCCAATGGAACCGAAACGCTCTTTTTAGGAGTAACAGGAATGAAACATCCTGTAGATATTCACGTTGGAAAGCGTGTGCGCCACCGTCGGTGGATGCTAGGTGTCACCCAGCAACAACTGGGCGATAGTGTTGGAATAAAATTTCAGCAAATACAAAAATACGAAACAGGTATGAACCGTGTCAGCGCATCGCGTCTTTGGGATATCTCCGATACCCTGAACGTTCCGGTGAGCTTTTTCTTTGAAGGTTTCGAAGGCGAGACAGAGGCAGCGTCTGATACGGCCTTGATGCAGGGTGATCTGCTGGCAGACAAGGAAGCGCTGGAACTGGTGCGTTCTTATTACGCGATTCCAGAGGGCCAGCGCCGCAAATTGTTTGATCTGGCACGGGCTTTGGGCGACGTCGCCTAGGGCGAAATACCTCAAGCGCCTTGACGCATTGACAGTGTTATGAAATCCCCGATGCAGACACTCTGTATTGGGGATTTTTTATGGCCGATTTTTCACTTGCTCTGCAATCTGAGCTGATGGCAACGGCCAAGTTGCTGGCTGATGCCGCGCGACCGATCGCTTTGCGGTATTTTCGCGGTGCGGGTCTGGGGGTGGATAACAAGTTGTCAGAGGGCTTTGATCCGGTCACGGTTGCGGATCGCGAAATTGAGATCGCCATGCGGGAAATCCTCAGTGCCAAGCGCCCGCAAGACGCCATTCTGGGCGAGGAATTTGGCGAAAAAACCGGTACCAGTGGGCTAACATGGGTTCTTGATCCCATCGACGGCACCCGTGGTTTCATTTCCGGCACCCCCACTTGGGGGGTATTGATAGCTGTCGGCCCTGATAGCGGCCCAGTTCTGGGCATTATTGACCAACCCTATACCGGCGAGCGGTTTACCGGTGCTTTCGGGCAGGCCAGCTTAACACGGGGATCACAAAACCAACCCATTCGCGTGCGCGCCTGCGAAAGCCTGTCCCTTGCCACCCTGTTCACCACTTTTCCCGAAATCGGCACCATAGCGGAACGCAGTGCCTTTGAAAAAGTGCAGGATCAGGTGCAACTGACCCGTTACGGCACCGATTGCTATGCTTATGCGTTGCTGGCGTCGGGACAAATTGATCTGGTGATTGAGGCAGGTCTGAATGCCTATGACATTCAGGGACCGCTTGCCTTGATACAGCAAGCCGGAGGCATTGTTACGAATTGGCAGGGTGGCCCTGCCCATGATGGCGGGCAGGTGATTGCGGCGGGTGATGCGCGGATTCATAAGGCGGCACTAGCGCTACTTGGCTAGAAACGCGTCTACTTCTTCCCAGAACAGTTTTAGCACATGCGGTTCTTCCATTAGAATCTCGTGCTGCGCCCCTTCGACCTCGACCAGCTTGCCATTTGACCAATTGCCCATCAAATCGCGGATCGCCCCCCTGTCAACAATGGCTTCATTTGTGCCCAGAAACACCAAAACCTCGTGCGGGGCAGGCGCGTTATTGCGCAGATCACCCATTTCGCAAATTGATCGGTTGTACCACTGGACACTTGGTCCCCCAAGGCCCAGTTCGGGATGGGACGCCAAATGTGATTGTATCCATTTATAGGTGTCGGGGTCATTGGTCAGAACATTGCCCTTGAACGCTTGCATTTCAACATAGTTGGTTGGCCCGGCAGAGGGGATGTAGCGGGCACCAAACCCCAGTTTCGGCCCGAATTTTGAGACTAGGCTGGCAACCATCCGTAATTTTGGCTCTACATAAATGCCCCACATCGGTGCCGAGAAAATCGCTTTCTGCACGTCAATCCGGTTGAGCAGCGCGCGCAGTCCGATAGCACCGCCCATGGAGTGGGTCAGTAACACCGTCGCCTTGGGCAAGCCGCCTTCGCTTACCGCCAGCAGCATCTGTTCGATATCGAGCTGATAGTCGGAGAAATCCTGCACCCAGCCCATTTGTGCCCGCTTGGGGTGGCGATCGGATAATCCCTGCCCACGCCAGTCAATCACAGCAACTGAATAGCCCCGATTGAGGAACTTTCGCACCGTTGGGCCGTATTTTTCGATGTATTCCGTGCGGCCCGGAAAAATCAGCACAGTTTCCTTGTCGCCGCCTTTCCATAGGGCGACGCGAATGCGGGTGTTGTCGGAGCATTTTCGCCAATAGGCCTCACCGCCATCGGGAAGGCCCTGAATATCGTCAAAAAGCGGTGCTACCTCCATTTATGACAGCAAAGCCCCCAACTTCATTGCAGCCCCCATATCGCCGTCAACGGACAGTTTGCCGGTCATAAAGGCAGAGGTCGGGTTTACTTCCCCCTCCAGCATACCTTGAAATGTTTCGGCATCTGCCAAGAGGGTGCATCCCGCATCCTCATCGCCAGTGCGCGCGCCATTTGCATCAATCATCAGGCAGCCTTCGCCCTCGATTTCCACTTTAATAGAGCCATCGAACCCTTCGCCATCCAGACGGGCATTCAAGGCTTCTACGGCTTTGCCGATTACTTCACTCATTTGTCATCTCCAATGATAATAATTCGAGTTTCCCGGTAGCATCTGCTATGCTTAGGGGAACCTAGGGGGCAGAATGCGGATTTCAGGGAAAAATTCAAAGGGTATCGTTGCGTTACTTTTGGGCCTTTTGCTCAGTGTTGCCATTCAGTTTGCACCAGTTCCGGCCCATGCGCAAACCACAAATCTCGACTCCTTGTTTGATGAGCTGAAAAATCCCGATCTAAAAGACTGGAAAAAAGTTGAAAAACAGATTTGGCGGGAATGGAAAAAATCCGGTTCCAAGGCGATGGATTTGCTGCTGCAAAGGGGGCAGCAGGCGCTGGAGGAAGGTCGCATTAACGACGCCATCGGCCATTTTTCCGCGCTGATCGACCATGCGCCGGAATTCGCCGAAGGGTGGAATGCCCGCGCCACTGCTTTTTATGTAGCGGATATTTACGGGCTGTCGATTGCCGATATTCAGCAGACGTTGGCCCTGAACCCGCGCCATTTTGGTGCCATGGCGGGGCTTGGCAATATTCTGGAGCGTATGGAGCAGCCGAAAAAGGCGCTGAAAATATTTCGGCTGGCATTAGAGGTTCACCCCCACCGCCCCGATGTGCTAAAGGCGGTTCAACGTCTGGAAAAACAGGTCGAAGGCACCTCGCTCTAAGGAATCTCCCCTCACATGTCCCTAAACCCGTCGCGTGTTTGCGCGGTGCTTGGCCCGACCAACACCGGCAAAACGCATTATGCTATTGAACGGATGCTGGCCCATAAAACTGGCGTCATAGGACTGCCGTTGCGCCTGTTGGCGCGCGAGGTTTATGATCGCATCGTTGCCCTGCGTGGCCCCTCTGTGGTTGCGTTGATCACCGGCGAGGAACGGATTGTGCCCGCCCGTGTGCAATATTGGGTTTGCACCGTGGAGGCGATGCCGCCGGGCCTTGGGGCGGATTTCGTCGCAATTGACGAGGTCCAACTCTGCGCCAACCCCGAACGCGGCCACGTGTTCACCGACCGCCTGATTAATATGCGCGGCTTTCACGAAACCCTATTTCTGGGCAGCGACACCATGCGCGGACCGATTGCAAACCTCGTGCCTCGTGCCGAATTCATGTACCGCGAGCGGTTTTCAGAACTGACCTATACTGGCCCTAAAAAGATCAGCCGGATGCCACCGCGCAGCGCCATTGTCGGGTTCTCCGTTGATAACGTTTACGCCATTGCCGAATTGCTGCGCCGTCAAAAAGGCGGGGCGGCGGTGGTAATGGGGGCTCTGTCCCCGCGCACGCGTAATGCGCAGGTGGAGATGTATCAAAACGGTGATGTGGAATATCTGGTGGCCACTGATGCCATTGGCATGGGGTTAAATCTTGATATCGACCACGTGGCCTTTTCATCCCTGTCCAAATTTGACGGCCAGCGGATGCGCTATTTGATGCCAAACGAGTTGTCCCAGATCGCGGGCCGCGCGGGGCGATATCTCAATTCCGGCACCTTTGGCGTCACAGGTGATGCCCCAACCCTGGAACCCGAGGTCGTCGAGGCGATTGAGGAACACCGCTTTACGCCTTTGAAAAAACTACAATGGCGCAATTCAAGGCTGCAATTCGGTACGCTCAAGGCGCTGCTGGCGTCCCTTTCTGCCAATACAGACGATCCGATTTTGCTAAAGGCACGCGAGGCAGAGGACCACAAAACCCTGCGCGCCCTTGCTGACAACCCGTTAATCGACGCGCGGGTCTCTGACGCCCATACGGTGCGTCTTTTGTGGGATGTGTGCCAACTGCCTGATTTTAGGCAGGTTTCATTCAACGAACACGTGTTTATTGTCACCCAGATTTTCGAATTTCTGCATCAGGATGGCCAGATCAAAGAGTCATGGCTTGCGGAACGTATCGCCAGAATTGACAAAACCGAGGGAAATATCGATGCCCTGTCGAAACGACTGGCATATATCCGCACATGGACTTATGTCGCACAGCGCAAAGGCTGGGTAAGCAATGAAAGCTATTGGCGGAATGAAACCCGTGCAGTAGAAGACCGCCTATCGGACGCGCTGCATAGTGCGTTAACGCAAAGATTTGTTGACCGGCGTACCAGCGTATTGATGCGGCGGTTGAAGCAGAAGGAGAGCCTCGTGGCTGACGTGAACACCAAGGGTGAAGTAACAGTAGAAGGCCAGTTTGTTGGCCAGTTAAGCGGCTTTCGGTTCCAACTGGACCCAAAAGCCAGCGCCGAAGAAGCCAAAACCCTGCGCACCGCAGGCATTGCTGCACTGATCCCCGAATTCAAACTGCGCTCGGACCGTTTTTATAACGCGCCGGATACCGAATTTGATTTCACCGAACAGGGTGGGTTGATGTGGGGCGAGCATGCGGTTGGTAAACTGGTTGCTGGTGCTGATGCCCTATCACCCATCGTGGAGCCCTTCGTGGACGTTGAAGCTGGCGAGGACGTGGTTGAAAAAGTTCGCCGTCGGCTCACTCATTTTATCAGTCGCAAAATTGAGGCCGCGTTTGAACCGCTGCTGGCGCTGAAAAACGACGAGGCTATTACGGGTCTGGCCAAAGGTCTGGCCTTCCGTCTGGTCGAGTCGCTGGGTGTGATCCCGCGTTCGGTTGTGGCGGACGACGTGAAAGCGCTCGATCAGGATGCGCGCGGATTGCTGCGCAAACACGGTGTGCGTTTTGGCCAATACACTCTGTTCCAGCAACTTATGCTGAAACCCGCCCCAACCCGCCTGCGCCTTTTGTTATGGTCGTTGGTAGAGGGTCTGGACGAATTCCCATCCGCACCGCCGCCGGGTCTGGTTACAGTCCCCGCGCTGGTTGAGGCTCCCAAAGGCTACTATCCCCGCGCCGGTTATCGTCTGGCAGGCGAGCGCGCGATCCGCATCGACATGCTGGAACGCCTTGCCGATATGATCCGTGGCCAGAATTCACGCGAAGGCTTTGAAGCCACGCCGGACATGCTGTCAATTACTGGCATGACACTGGTGCAATTTGCCGATTTGATGGCAGGCCTTGGTTACGCAGCCGAAGAAGGCGCACGTGTAAAGGTCAAGGCCGTTCCTGTTGATGAGGCGAAAGCGGAAACGAAAGAGGCTGAGGTCAAGGCAGAAACGCTCACAGAGGAAGTGCAAACAGAAGAAGCCAAAGAGGCAGAACCTGCGGAAGCAGCCGAACCTGAGGCTGCCCCTGTGGAACCTGAGCAGGAGGTTTTCTTCACCTTCAAATGGGTGCCGCGCAAACGTCCGGCGCAGCAAGGCAATCAGCGCCCGCAGGGCAAAGGTAAACCACGCAGTGGCAAGCCGAAATTCGTTGGTAAGCCACAGGGTAAACCGCAAGGTAAACGCCCACCGCAAAAGGACAAGCCGATTGATCCGGACAATCCTTTCGCCGCATTGATGGCGCTCAAAGGCAAAGGTTGAGTTGAGCGAAGCCCCCCCATCCCTGCGCGTCGACAAATGGCTTTGGCACGCGCGGTTTTTTAAAACCCGCGCGCTGTGTTCCGCTCTGATCAAGGGGGGGAATCTGCGCCTTAATGAAAGCCGCATTGCCAAACCTTCTGCAACGGTGAAACCCGGTGATATGCTGAGTTTCCCGCAGGCCAAGCAGGCGCGGGTGGTCAAGGTTCTGGGAATTGGCATCCGGCGCGGGCCAGCCGCCGAGGCCCAACTCCTGTACCAAGACCTCTCGCCTCCGGTATCGCAGAACAGTATTCCCCGCAATCCACGCTTTGAGGGAAAAGGGCGCCCGACAAAGAAAGATCGACGCGCAATGCGACCTTTTGCGAATGATAGCCTTGAATGATTTAACGGCGCGCCATATTAGAACAGTGACCAATTCAGGACCGACGACCAATGACCTACATCGTTATTGAAAACTGCATTGCCTGCAAACACACCGACTGCGTAGAAGTTTGCCCGGTTGATTGTTTCTATGAAGGCGAAAACTTTTTGGTAATCCATCCGGATGAATGCATCGATTGTGGTGTTTGCGAACCGGAATGCCCGGTTGATGCGATTCGTCCAGACACCGAACCGGACATGGAAAAATGGGTCGAGTTCAACCGCGTGTATGCGGAAAAATGGCCTGTGATTATCACCAAGAAAGACCCGCTGCCCGACGCCGAAGACAGGGATGGCGAAGACGGCAAAATGGAGAAATATTTCTCCCCCAAGCCTGGCACTGGCGGTTGAACTGATTCGCGGTGTATCCCAATGTTTCCCTTGTTTTATAGGGTTTTGCATGGCTGGAAATACCCCCGAAAATGTGATACACTCCTTCGCGCAACAGGCCGGAAACCGTAGGGTAGATACCCCCGCGAAACCAGATGAAAATTGATGAACCAGCCATTGGAAGGGCAACTTTCCAAGGGGTGGGTTTTTCGGTCTGAATGTAGCGCGAAGCAAGGAAAGAAAATACATGGCTAAGGCTAAAAAGAACCCGGATTTCAACCCCGGTGATTATGTGGTTTACCCCTCGCATGGGGTTGGTAAAGTCATTTCAATTGAAAATGACGAGGTAGCGGGCTTTCAGATGGAATTGTTCGTGATCACCTTTGAAAAAGACAAAATGACCCTGCGGGTACCTACTGCCAAGGTCGAATCTGTCGGTATGCGCGGGCTGTCCAGCCCTGAAATCGTGGCAAAAGCGATGAGAACCCTAAAGGGTCGCGCCCGTGTGAAACGCGCCATGTGGTCACGCCGCGCGCAGGAATATGAGCAAAAGATCAATTCCGGTGATTTGATTTTCATCGCTGAAGTGGTGCGTGATCTGCACCGCACCGATGATCAGCGCGAACAATCTTACTCGGAACGTCAGTTGTACGAGGCCGCATTGGAACGCATGACCCGCGAGGTGGCCGCGGTAGAACAAGTAGACGAAGCAACAGCGCAAGAGAGTGTGGCCGAAGTGCTGCAATCACGCGTCGCTCCGGTAGATACCTGATTTAGGTGGGGCGGGAATAGACCTCCGCCCCAGCCACAAAGGTTTTCAGAACCACCCCCTGCATCCGCTGCCCGTCAAACGGTGTGTTCTTGGAGCGCGAATGCAGTTTCGTGCGGTCGAGCACAAACGGCTTGTCCGGATCAAACAGAACCAGATCAGCCGGCGCGCCAATGGCCAAGCGTCCCCCCGCCAGCCGCAACAGTTTTGCCGGATTTAGCGATAGCGCCCGCCACAGGGTTGGCAGGTCCATCACGTCTGCATGAACCAGACGCATTGCGGCAGGCAGCAGCGTTTCCAGCGCCACGGCACCGGATGCGGCTTCTTCAAATGGCAGGCGTTTGCTTTCCTCGTCTTGGGGCGTGTGCATGGAGCTGATAATGTCGATCAACCCGCTCGCCACAGCCTCGCCAATCGCCACGCGGTCTACCTCGCCCCGAAGGGGCGGTTTGACCTTGAAGAAGGTGCGGTATCCCTCCACATCCAGCTCGTTCAATGTGAGGTGATGGATCGAGGCCCCCGCTGTCACAGGCAAGCCCGCCGCCTTGGCGCGTTCCAGTGCGGGCAAGGCGCAGGCGGTGGTGATCTGGTCGATGTGATAACGGGTGCCGGTCATCTCGATCAACGCCAGATCCCGCTGCAACTGAATGCGTTCTGCCATTGGTGACACCGCTGGCAGGCCCAACTTGCTGGCAAACGGGCCAGAGGTAGCGCAGGCACCGTTTGACAGGTTGGGGTCTTGTACGTGGCCAATCACCAACGCATCGAGACCTTTGGCATAGGTCAGGCAGCGCTGGAAAATCTTGTTGTCGGGGATCACGCTGTCGGCATCGCTGAAGGCCACGGCGCCTGCGTCTTGCAGAAATCCGATCTCGGCCATTTCGCGCCCACCGCGCCCTTTGGTCAGGGTCGCCATGGGCAAAACATTCACCGCCGCCTTGTCCACCGCGCGGCGATGGACAAACTCCAGAACCTCAGGGCTGTCAATCGCGGGCAGAGTATCGGGGCGGGTCACCATGGTTGTAACGCCCCCCGCCGCTGCGGCATCCCCGGCGCTGCGAAAGCTTTCCTTGTGGCGCTCACCGGGCTCACAAACCTTGACGCCAATGTCGATGATGCCGGGTGCTAGACATTTTCCGGCGCAATCAATTGTATCGGGGGCGCTGAAATCCGCGGGCAGAATTTCTGCAATCACGCCATCAATGATCCGGAGCGAACCGAGTGTATCGGTGCCGGTTTCAGGATTGATCAGACGGGCGTTGGTAAGGAGGAGGTCGGTCATCTAACTACCTTCGATGTCACTTAGGTCGAGCTCTTTAACTCGATGGTGAAATAATTCGTACATATGGTTCAGTCTATTTACTAACCACTTGTGTTGTTCATTCCACTCACCTTTATCGGTTGGATCAGCGCCAGTTTTTTTAACGGAAATTCTAGCCATTTTGCGATTCGGTAGCTCCTCCCAGTTCAATTCGAACTCGGCTTCAGAATCAATTTCTTCTCGTTGTGCTTCCATCAATTGATAGTAATTTCCAGCGTTATCTCCATTAAACTCCAAAGATGCCGTAATCCATTTCTTTTGGGAATTCAGGGCTGCAACAAGTGCAAATCCTGATCTGCCAATTCGCATAATCATCCACTGTTGTGGGCCGGGTTTCTGGCAGTTCAGGTTGCTTGCTCCCTCCAAGAAAGTTTTGAAATCTGACCAATAATCAATATACGTGCGTTTCAACTCGGTCAAACTTGAAGCGTTTGCTCGCTTTGCCGTTTTCGCTATGTTTCGGGTCCAATCGTTTGGTTTCGCAATGATGTTGAAGCGTGGAGCAATTGGGCTATCACCAATTTGCCATAACTCTATTTCTAAAGCAAAGAACTGGTACTCATCATCTGTTGCAGTATTCAAGAGATCAATGGCGGCTCGGTGTTCATCGCGAATTCTTTCGGCAATCCAAATAATCGTTCTTGCTTTTCTACCAGCGGCATAAGTTAGCAGCTTACCTAGGTGATCGTGGTCAGAGGGACCAAATTGATTTTCTATAACGATTACATGGTCTTCGCGCGCTGTATCTTGGCAAATGATGTCAGCGCGAAATGGGCCGACATTGGCTTCTATTTCTATTAGTTCTAGCCAGTCGCTGCCAAAGCCAAGTGTTTCGCCTATGAGGGCGAGGCTTTTCTCTTTAGCGAGCCATGGAGTGAAATCACGGGCTTCATCGGCCCAAACGGCTTGTAAATTTTTTACTTGCTTTAATTTTCCTAACTCGGGCATTTGTTTTCCACTCCTTATTCTCACTAGAATTATTTCGGTTTTAAAGCAGCCTTTGCCAAAAGGTGCTCCTGCCCGCACCGTCGGGCAGCGCCTGACCTTCCCCCCGGGAAGGCGCATTGCGATGTTGCATTTGAATGCACAGTTGGTGTTTGCGGAGAGGATGCACCAAGTTAGAAATGGTGTGAGGCCTTCCCAAGGTCAGGCGCTGCCCTAGCATTATATCTGCACCCGTGTTCATACCGCCCCCTTTTGAATGTCGCGCATTAACCCGTAAACTTCTGGCCCACCTTCAATCCACTCAAAGCCAATATCCACCGTGTAACTGCGGTTTTTGCCACGCCGGTATTCTTGTGCGAAGGTGACGGTAGCAGGGGTTTCGCCGTCAAAGCCCAAATTTGTAGCGGCAGTGATTGGATAGGATTTCAGCTTGCGCCCGCGCAAAGGCATGTCAGTGGCAACAATCGCGCGGCTGTCTGTCAGGGTGTACCAACTGTGGCGGCGCTTGTAGGCGGCATAAAGGGGCGGACCGATGCCAATGCCGATACCGACGCCAAAGTGCAACAGCCCGAACATCCACATCCCGCCCCCTGCCTGTGCCGCCATCACCATCCAGAATAGGGCGAAACCAGCGAAGAAAATACCAAAAATCAACGTCATAAGGTTGCTCGCCTTCCAGCGCACAGCCCCATCGGGGCGACCCTGCCAGAGGATGTTTTCGCCCGCGTCAAGGATGCTTTCCCAGCCGGTGGGGGTAGTCATGCTGCTCTCCTGTCCCGTGCTGACAGGATTGTGTTTGCAGTGGCTTTCGGGTCTGCCAAGTATTTCAGCATGAATTTGTCGCCCGTATCGGTGATCACTTGCGTTGCCGAAAACAGAGTTCGGGCGTTGGTGATATGACCCAGCGGGATTGAGCGCTCGGCGGGGCCAGACAGATGTGTGGAACTTAGGGTCCAAACCACGTCCATCGCCTCTGACGCGACATAGATCCAGCGGATGAAGATGGCGCAGAAGGCGCCAACGATGCCGGTCCAGGGAAAGGGATTGCCGATATAGAGCAACCCTCCATACATCAGTGCCGCACCGAGAAAGGCGAGGAAAACGTGCTCGCGGTTATACGCGCCCCGGTCAGGCCGGATTTCCAGGATGCCAGAGCGATCAGACATCAATGCCCCCGTTGTTGGAGGCGCGCAAATTTCGTGCCAGCAATTCCATCGCGGCCATGCGCACGGCAACGCCCATTTCCACCTGCTCTTGAATAACCGAGCGGTGGATGTCGTCGGCCAAATCTCCGTCGATTTCAACGCCCCGGTTCATCGGTCCGGGGTGCATGACGATGGCGTCGGGCTTGGCGTGGGCCAGTTTTTGTGCGTTCAGCCCCCAGCGGTGGTAATATTCGCGGCTGGAGGGGATAAACGCCCCGTCCATGCGCTCGGTTTGCAGGCGCAGCATCATTACCACGTCGACATCGCGCAACCCCTCGTTCATGTCATCGAACACCTCGACCCCGAACTGGTCAATGCCGCTGGGCATCAGGGTTTTTGGCCCAATCAGGCGAATGCGGTTTTCCATTTTTCCCAGCAGGAAAATATTGGAGCGCGCCACGCGGGAATGGGCGATATCGCCACAAATCGCGATGCTCAGGCGGTGCAACCGGCCCTTGGCGCGGCGAATGGTCAGCGCATCCAGCAAGGCCTGAGTTGGGTGTTCATGACGCCCGTCGCCGGCGTTCAGAACCGCGCATTTCACCTTTTCCGACAGCAGGTCAACCGCACCGGAATGGGGATGGCGCACCACCAGCAAATCGGGGTTCATCGCGTTCAGGGTCAGGGCGGTGTCGATCAGCGTCTCGCCTTTTTTGATCGAACTTGAGCCCATCGCCATGTTCATCACATCAGCCCCCAGCCGCTTGCCTGCGATCTCAAAGCTGGCTTGCGTGCGGGTGGAGTTCTCAAAGAACATATTGATCTGGGTCAGCCCCGCCAGCGTATCGGAGTGCTTGTGCGCCTGCCGGTTCAGGGTGACGTATTGATTTGCCAGATCGAGAATGGAAACGATGTCATTGCGGGAAAGATTTTCAATTCCCAAAAGGTGGCGCGCGGAAAATGCCATATCGACCTCATGCTTTGACTTCAGCTGTTTATAGGGGCAGGGACAAAGCGGGGCAAGACGGGGATTGTTCATCTCTGCGGGGTTTTCTATTCTATGCCTAACCAAACTTGGATAGCACCGATTCCCATGGATTATCACGCAGCATTGGCAGCCCTTGAGTGGCAAGTAGAGCTGGGCGCGGATGAGGCGATCGGTGAAACCCCTGTGAACCGCTATGAATTGCCCAAAGCGGCACCCAAACCGGTGATCAAGTCAGGACCAACCTCTAATATTGCGCCGATTAGCCAGATGCCGGTAATTCCAGTGGTTCAGGAAACTGCCGCCGATATTGCGCGGATCATGGCGGGGCGTTGTGACACGCTTGCGGCTTTGCGCGATGCTTTGGCGGTGTTTGAGCATTGTGCGCTGAAAAAGGGTGCGCGCAATCTGGTGTTTAGCGATGGCAACCCGACAGCGCGCGTTATGGTGATCGGCGAGGCGCCGGGGCGCGAAGAGGATAGGAGCGGTAGGCCGTTTGTGGGGCCTACGGGTCAGTTGCTTGATAGAATGTTCGCAGCTATTGGCATGACCCGCGAGGGGGAGGGTGCGGCTGGGGTGTATATTACCAACGTGATGCCGTGGCGCCCGCCTCATAATCGTGATCCAGAACCCGAAGAAATCGCTATGATGATGCCGTTTTTGGAACGCCACATCACGCTTGCAGCGCCGGATGTGGTTGTTCTTATGGGTAATACCCCTTGTCAGGCAGTGCTGGGTAAACGGGGTATTACCCGCTTGCGCGGCAATTGGACCGAGGCGTTTGGAAAACCTGTGATGCCGATGTTTCACCCTGCCGCCCTGCTGCGTGACGGGTTGAAAAAGCGGGACTCTTGGGCCGATTTACTGGCGCTAAATGCGCGTTTGAAAGGATAAGACATGGCAGAACGGGAATTCATTCCGCTGAATATCGCGATTTTGACGGTTTCCGACAGCCGCTCATTGGCAGAGGACAAATCCGGCGATGTTCTGGTGGGAAGGTTGCAAAAGGCTGGCCACAATTTGGCTGATCGCAAGATTATCCGCGACGAGCGCGCCCAGATTGCGGATCAGTTGCGCACCTGGAGCGCTGACAGCGGAGTTGATGTAGTGATCTCTACCGGCGGCACCGGCCTGACCGGCCGTGATGTGACGGTTGAGGCTCATCACGATGTGTACGAAAAAGAAATTACCGCTTTCAGCACCTATTTCACCCTGATATCGGTCAAGAAAATTGGTACCTCGGCCATTCAGTCTCGTGCTTGCGGTGGCGTGACCACAGGCACCTATCTGTTTGCCTTGCCCGGCAGCCCCGGTGCTTGCAAAGATGGCTGGGACGAAATTTTTGCCTATCAGCTGGATTACCGAACCCTGCCGTGCAATTTCGTTGAGATGATGCCGCGCCTTGAAGAACACAAGTTGCGCGGATGAGCGGCGGATTTCATACCATTGGCGATTGGGTCGAAACCGGCGTTGATGTCGCGGTGACACTGGCGCGTGATTCCCATGGGCGGGTATTGATCCAGTTGCGGGACGATTTTTCCCATGTGGTCAAGGCGGGGTGGTGGTGCCTGTTTGGCGGACATGTTGAGCAGGACGAGGCCCTTATTGATGCGGCTGCACGCGAGTTTGCCGAGGAAACCGGGCTGGATTTTCCGCAAAACAGTTTTGCCCCCTTTGTGCGGCTGATTTCTGATAATGGCCGCCGTCATTTTGTCTATCGCTTGGAGGTTCCTGTCGCCGGAGAGCAGATTTCCTTGCGTGAGGGCGCGGGCTTCGCCTTTGTGAATGCGGGGCAGCTAGAGCAGCTACGCATTTTACCGGCGGCGCGGCTGGCACTGGACCATCATTTTGCCACGGCAACGCGGTAACCGAAAAGCGACTTGGTTTTTGGTCCGGGAGTGCTAAGTTCCAAACCGTATTAACCTAGGAAATCCCGAGGGACGTGAATGAGATTTATGGCGCGCGGCTTGTTTGGTCTGTGTCTGCTGACACTGACCGTGGCGCTGCTGGCGCTGGCGGGCAATACCCTTGTGAATTCCGCAAAGGAGCGCGCTGAGGGCAGCAAGCGGCAACGAGTCGCCAAAGAGCGTGTTTTCTCCGTAGAGGTGCAGCCGCTGGAATTGGTAGATCACGCGCCTGTTATCACCACCTTTGGCGAGGTTGTCAGCGGCACCACGTTGGAATTACGCGCCGCGGCAGCGGGGGCGCTGGTGCAGTTGTCACCCAGTTTTCGTGAGGGCGGGCAGGTCAGGCGCGGCGAGTTGCTGTTCCAGACTGATCCCTCGAATGCACGCTCCAAAATGTTGCTGGCCGAGACCGAACTGGCTGAGGCGAAATCCGATCTTGCGGATGCGCAAAGCGATTTTTCCCTGGCCGAGGAGGAAGTACTGGCGGCCAATGCACAACGGGCGCTGCGCGAACAGGCGTTAGCCCGGCAAAAATCATTGCGGGAGCGCGGCTTGGGCACGGATGTGGCCTTGGAAACGGCGGCTCTCTCTGCGTCGATTGCCGAGCAAGCGGTGCTGGCGCGGCGGCTCTCTCGCAATCAGGCGCAAAGCCGGATCGCAAGGGCAGGCAATGCGATTTCACGGCGCCAAATCAGTTATGACGAGGCCAAACGGATTTTTGATGACTCCACCGTTTACGCCGAGTTTGATGGTGTTCTCAGTGGCATCACGGCGGTGCTGGGCGGGTTGGTGAATGCAAATGAGAAACTGGGTAGTTTGATTGATCCCGAAGCACTGGAAGTGGCGTTTCGGGTCTCCAATGCGGAATTCGGTGCGTTGACGCGGATTGGTGCAGGCTTGCAAAATACCAAAATTGAGGTGCAATTCACCGGATTGACGCAAGCCCTGAGCGGCAAGGTTGACCGCGTGAGTGCCGCTGTTGGCGCTGGCCAGACCGGGCGCGAGCTGTTTGCCACATTGGGGGACAGGGCTGCCAATGTGCTGCGGCCCGGTGATTTTGTCACGGTCAAGGTACGCGAACCGGTGCTGCGCGGGGTGGCGGTTATTCCGGCGCGCGCGGCGACTTCTGGTGGCGCGGTGCTGCTGGTTGACGAAAATAACAAGCTGGAAGAAGCCCAAGTGGTTATTCTGCGTAAACAGGGTGAAATGCTGGTTGTGCGCGCTGACGGTTTGGCAGGGCGCCATCTGGTGGTGGCGCGTGCGCCCCAGCTCGGGGCTGGCATCCGGGTTGAGCCGCGTTTGTCCGGTGCTTTTCAGGGCGCACCAGACCAGCCGGAAATGATTGAGGTTTCGGATGAGATGCGCCAGAAAATGATCGCCTTTGTCGAGGCAGATAAACAGATGTCTAAACGCGCCAAAAAGGCGCTGCTCCAACGTCTGAGCAGACCGAAAATGCCTAAGAATATGGTGGATCGCCTGACCCGCCGCATGGGGAGCTAGCCATGACAATGCGACAGTTGCCGGGTGCGGCCAGTGGCATTCTCAGCTATTTTACCCGCCACAAGACTGCGGCCAACCTGTTGCTGGTGGTCATGCTGGTGCTGGGGGTGGCCGCGACCACACAAATCCGCTCGCAGTTTTTTCCCGACGTGGTGGTTGATAAGGTAACGGTTCGGGTCCAATGGAAAGGGGCCGGACCAGAAGATGTCGATAACACTATCGTGGCCTTGCTGGAGCCGGTTTTACTGGCGGTTGAAGGTGTAGAGAGCAGCAATTCCCGCTCGGTAGAGGGGCGGGCGACGATCACACTGGAATTTGTATCGGGCTGGGATATGGCACGGGCAGCGGATGACGTAAAGGTTGCCGTTGACAGTATTACTGACCTGCCCGAAGACGCGGATGATCCCACTGTGCGGCGCGGTGCTTGGCGGGATCGGGTTACTGACGTGGTGATTTCCGGCCCGGTTTCACCGGAACAGCTGGGGCGATTTGCCGATGAGCTGGTCACAAGGCTGTTTCGCGCTGGCATAACCCGTACCACTGTTCGCGGGGTTTCTGCGCCAGAGATTGTCGTATCGGCCCCTGAAATTGCGTTGATCCGCAATGATGTTTCCTTGCGCCAAATCGCCGATGTAATCGCGGCCGAGGCCGAGGCCGATCCGGCGGGGGATGTGGCGGACGGCTCTGCAAGGGTGCGCACCGGTGTTGAAAAACGCACCGCCGAGGAGGTCGAGCAGATCGCTGTGCGCTCGGATAAAGACGGTTCCAAGCTGCTGGTCGGGGATGTGGCAGAGATCACTGTCAAAGGGGCCGAGGATTCGCGGATATATTACGTGGGCGAACATCCTGCCGTGTCCATTCGGGTGGATCGGGCTGACAAGGGCGATGCGATCAAGTTGCAACGCGCCGTGCAAAAAGTGGCGGACGAGATGCAACTGAGCCTGCCTGAAGGCGTTACCGTGCAACTGATCCGCACCCGCGCGCAGGCGATTTCGGACCGGCTGAATATTCTGGTGGATAACGGCCTGATGGGGCTGGGGCTGGTGGTGATGCTACTGTTCCTGTTCCTGAATGCGCGCACGGCGTTTTGGGTGGCGGCGGGCATTCCCGTGGCCATGTTTGCGGCAATTGCCCTGATGTATGCCGCGGGCCTGACCATCAATATGGTATCGCTGTTTGGCCTGATAATTACCCTCGGGATTGTGGTTGATGATGCCATTGTTGTTGGGGAACACGCCGATTACCGCGCCCGCCGTCTGGGGGAAAGCCCGGTGAATGCTGCCGAAAATGCGGCGCGGCGCATGGCTCCGCCAGTGTTTTCTGCCACCATCACCACAGTGATTGCTTTTTCCGCGCTGATCGCGATTGGCGGACGGTTTGGTAGCCTAATTGCCGATATTCCTTTTACCGTGATTGTGGTGCTGCTGGCATCGCTGATCGAGTGCTTTATCATTCTGCCCAACCACATGAGCCACGCGCTGGCGACCGTGGGGCAGCGGCGCTGGTATGACGCGCCGAGCCATTATTTTAACATCGGTTTCAGCTGGTTTCGCAGCGGGATTTTCCGCGGGCTGATGAAATGGGTACTGGTGTTTCGCTATCCGGTACTGGCCACAGTTTTTCTGGCATTGGCCAGCCAGATGGCGCTATTTATGCAGGGAGAGGTTCATTGGCGGTTTTTCGATGCGCCAGAGCGCTCGTCGATTTCCGGAAACATCGCCATGTTTGCCGGGGCCGAGCGAGAGGACACCCACGACATGGTGCGCGAATTGCAGCGTGCGGTGACGGATACAGCCAAAACTTATGAGGATGAATACGGCGTCAACCCCGTGACCTTTGTCCTGGCCGAGGTCGGGGGCAATACGGGGCGCGGTATTGCAGGGACGGATACCAAGGACAAAAACCTGTTGGGATCTATCGCTATCGAGCTGGTGGATGCTGACGCTATCGAGCTGGTGGATGCTGACAGCCGCCCCTACAGTGCCCTTGCTGTACTGGGTGACATTCAGGATTCAGTGCAAAAGCATCCCAAAGTAGAAATCGTAACCTTCCGCCGTTGGTTCTCGGGCCCCGGCGGTGACACATTGGATGTGCAGATATTCGGGGCCAATGCCACGACGCTCAAGGCGGCGGCTGAAGCCTTGAAAATTGCCGTGGAGCAATATCCCGAAGTGTCGGGCGTGCAGGATAATCTGCCCTATGACAAGAAGGAGTTGGTGCTGGAGCTGACCGCTCAGGGGCAGGCGTTGGGCTTTACTATTGATGGCATCGGGCGCGAATTGCGGCACCGCCTGAACGGGATTGAGGCTGCCTCTTTTCCGGTCGGTGCGCGTACTGCCAAAATCACGGTGCGCCTGCCCGAGGCGGAACTGAAATCGGACTTTCTTGATACAACGCGCTTGCGCAGTTCATCGGGGGCTTATGTGGCGTTGTCCGATATTGTGACGGTGAAAACGCAGTTGGGGTTCTCGGTGGTGTTGCGGGAAAACGGTATTCCGCTGATCTCGGTGAACGGCGAGATTGCACAGGAAGATCCCGCCCGCGCCAAGCTGATTGAGGATGACATTCGCGAAAACATCCTGCCCCGCATTGCCGCAGAAATGGGGGTTGAATGGCGTATGGCGGGGTTATCGGAACAAGAGGATGAGTTCCTGAGCGACGCGTTGCTTGGCTTTATGCTGTGCCTTTTGGGGATTTATCTGACCCTGACATGGATTTTCGCCAGCTGGACCCGACCCATCGTGGTGATGGCGGTGATTCCATTTGGCCTGATCGGCACCATCTACGGCCATTATGTCTGGGAGGTTCCCCTGTCGATGTTCTCTGTGGTGGGGCTGATCGGCATGAGCGGGATTATCATTAACGACAGCATCGTACTGGTGACAACAATTGACGAATATGCCGAGAGTCGAGGGCTGTTTCCGGCGATTATAGATGCGACTTGCGATCGGTTGCGCCCGGTTTTGCTGACCACATTGACCACTGTTCTTGGGCTGTTGCCGCTGCTTTATGAAACCTCGCGTCAAGCGCTGTTCCTAAAGCCCACGGTGATTACACTGTGCTACGGGCTGGGCGTTGGGCTGTTTGTGGTGCTGCTGGTGGTGCCATCGCTGGTGGTGGTGCAAAAGGATTTTGCCAGGCTGTTCACAGCCTATCGCCGTGGCATGCTGGGGGCGCGCATGACCCGCGCCCATCGCAGCGTTTTTGCGCTGGCAACGCTGGCCAGCGCCGGTTTGCTGGCAGCCACGGTTGGCTATTTACTGGTGCAAGGTGCGCTGGCGCCATGGCTCGCTGCACTGCCCGGCGTTGCAGTGTTGCCTCCAGCAGCGGTGGCACTGGCAGCGCTGTTTGTTGGTCTCATTTCCATAGCTGTGCTATCGCTGTTGGTGGCAGCATTTTTCAAACGGGGCAGGGAAGTTTAACCCTTGCACCCGCGAATTTCGACGGTCTTTTCCCCGCCCAGCAAGGTCAGGCGCAGCTTACTGCGATCCAGTGCCAGTGGCGCGTCGCCGAAAGCAAAAAGGTCGGTCTCGGTGGTGAGCGTATTGCCCGTAACCGCGGTTATGCCATTGTCCGCCCAAACATCCCGGTTTGGGTATTCCAGAACGGTCAGGGCAGTGGCGGTCACTTGCCGGTTCAGTGTAACAACCGAGGTAATGCGAAAGCCGCCTTTGATCGGCTTGATGGCGCAACGGGCCGATTTCACCCCGCCACTGCGTGCCGCAACAGGCCCCGCCGCGAGGGCTGTTTGAATGATGGATCGCTGGCCATTGTCATTCTGCTCCAAGGAGGCAGAAAATGCAGCGGTTGCAGGAATGCAAACATCCGAACAGATGCCGAATTCGATTTTGCCTTTGATTTTGACTGGCTCTTTGGCGTCTTTTGCCCTCATTTCTATGGGCAGCACCAGCTCGTCTTTAAAGCCAATGGTGCGGATTCCGTCTTGCAGGTACACATTTGGCGCGGGCCAGTGATAGGCAACGCCTTGCAGGTTTTTCGAACCACTCCATTGAAACTGTGGCGCAATACCGTTGCCACCAGGTGCGCGCCAATAGGTCTTCCAGCCTTCCTTGAGCCGAATTCGCAGCGCCGTCATATGGGTTCCACGCTTTGTGCGATACCCTGGCAGGAATTCCAGAGCAGCAACCCCCTGAACATTGTATTCCTGCGCCACAGCGGGCAGGGGGGCAAGCAGAGTCGCGGCAAGCAAAAGGAAAATCGGTTTCATCAGGGTACCTTTTCAGTTGCCGGTAAGATACGCGGCTTTTGCAAAAGGGAAAGTCACTTTTCAGCGAGAGATGTGACAATAAATCATTCTTGAGCTTGCAACATTGCTGCAACAAGCCCATGTCTATTTTATGGAAACTGATAAAACCTTACCTCACCTTGATGGAAAGCTGTTGATTGCCATGCCGTCGATGGGTGACCCGCGATTTGAGAAGACGGTGATTTACATTTGCGCCCACTCTGACGACGGGGCGATGGGGTTGATTGTCAATAAGCCCGCCAAGGATTTGAAGTTTGACGACCTGCTGGAGCAGCTGAAAATCAAATCCGATCGCCCGATTGAGGGTGTGGATGTGTTTTACGGCGGACCCGTGGAATATGGTCGTGGTTTTGTGCTGCACTCGCAGGATTATGACACCAAGGATTCAACCCTGAGCGTGAACGATGAATTCGGCATGACTGCGACGCTTGATATTCTGGAAGATATTTCCAACGGCGAAGGGCCGGATGCCTGCCTGCTGGCACTGGGTTATGCCGGATGGGGGCCGGGGCAGCTAGAGGGCGAAATCCGCGCCAACGGCTGGTTGACCTGTGATGCGGATCAAGAACTGGTTTTTTCCAAAGATCCCAAAGGCAAATGGCTGGCGGCGCTGGAAACGCTGGGTATTGATCCAAGGATGTTGTCGGCCGCAGGCGGCAGCGCTTAAGCTGAAATGACCAATAGTTGCCGCAGCACGAACCATTCCTCTGGCTGTGACCGAGCGGTTGCAGGAAAATCGGGCGGAGCCGCGATCCTATAACCACCAGAGATTGGATTCCTTCAAACTGGCGCCTCAGCCAGCCTGCGCAACCACCGCGCTACTTTTTCGATGCCGCGGGTGTTTTGGCCGTTGCCGCGCTGGCGCAGGAAATAAGTAGCCTTCAGGTGATGTGGTGTGTCAAATACCTCGACCAATTCGCCCGTTTCCAGATGGGCGTCGATAAACGGACGCCGTCCCAGAAAAATGCCATCTCCGCGCAGGGCTGCATCAATTGCAAACAGCGAACTATCCGCTGAAAGGCCGCGGGGTACACGCAGCGGATCCAGATGATAGGTGCGAAACCAACGGTGCCAATCGTCATCATAACCAAGGATATGGATCAGGTTGAAATTCAGGATATCCGGCGCATGGAGCGGCGGATTGTTCTTTAGGTATCGCGGCGCGGCAACCGGCGTGATAGCCGAGGTCAGCAACGGGGTTATCCCTGGCATCGGCTCGGTCTTTGCCGATACAAATATCTCCAGATCGGTACTACTCGGTGTATTGGTTTCGCCCTCTCGTTCCAGCGTGCGAATATGCAGGTTGATCTCTGGGAATGCCCTTTGAAACGCGCGGATTTGGGGGGCCAACCACAGCGATGCCACGCTAGAGGTGCAGCGGATGGTCACCACCTGATCGGGACGGGTGCCAAACAGCTGATCGGTGACATTATCCAGCCGTTCCAGCGCTTCCTGCACCGTTTCCAGATAGGCTCGCCCACTGACTGTCAGAGAAATGCGCCGGTGCGCGCGCACGAACAGTGCATCGCCGAGATATTCCTCTAGCTGGCGAATTTGCTGGCTGACAGCGGCTTGGGTGATGTTCAGTTCATCCGCGGCCAGAGAGAAGCTGAGCTTGCGGCCAGCGGCCTCGAATGTGCGCAGTGCGTTCAGGCGGGGGCGTCGCATATCTGTCGCCTTTGAATAAGTATTACTTATGTTTAGTGGCAGAAAACATTGTTTGTAGCAAGTCGGTTTCCTATCTAATTTGGGCCGGAAACCGGAGCTTTCTCAAGGGCTGTACCATGAATTATTTTTCGTTTCTGACGGCGGATGAAATAGAGTATGTCCACCAATCCTCGCTGGAAATACTGGAGGAAACCGGCCTGATTGTTCGTAATGAAAAGGCTCGCAACCGATTTGCCGAACACGGCGCGCTCGTCGATCCTGAAACGGAAATTGTGCGTATTCCGGCGCATATCGTTGAAAAATATCGAAAAATGGTACCGCCAACCATCACCCTGCGGGGCCGCGATCCGGCCTATGATATTACATTTCCGCGCAAGCTGCCGGTGATTGCTACCGCCAGTTCCGCCCCTGATATTGTCGATCCGGTGACAGGCATTTGCCGCCGCTCTACGTCCGAAGATATCGCGCGAATAGCCCATGTGGTGAATGAATGCGAGGGCTTTGATGTGTTCTCGATTTCCACGCTGGCCGATGACGCACCCAGGGACCAGTTCAGCCTGACGCGGTTTTATACGGCACTGAAAAATTGTGTGAAACCGGTGCGCACTTCGGTCTATGATATTCACGAGGCCAAGCAGGTTATTAAGTTGGGAGAGTTGATCGCCGGATCGAAAGAGGCGTTTTGGGAGCGCCCCTTCATCAACTTTGGCTATTGCGCCGCCGTGTCGCCACTGACGCTGGATTTTGATAGTACAGATACGATGATGTATTTCGCCGAAAACGGCATTACCGCTTACGGCACCATCGCGCCAATGGGGGGGCTCAGCACACCGTTGTCCTTGCCCGGCATGCTGGTGATCCAGAACGCCGAATGGCTGGCGGTTGCCACACTGGCGCAAATGACCAAACCGGGCACCGCGCATATCTACAACTTTCTGCCGGTATTTGCCGACATGCGCGACGGGGCCTATGCGCCCGGAGCGATTGAGATCGGCATGATGAATTCTGCCGTCTGCCAGATGGCGCGGTTCTATAATGTGCCTTCGGGGGGGTATCTGGGGCTGACAAATTCCAAGGTTGCCGATGCGCAATCGGGATTTGAAAAAGGTATGTCGCCGCTGATGGGTGCCCTGTCGGGCGCGGATTTTATCGTCATGGGCGGCTTGCAAGATGCGCTGATGTCGTTTGATTTTGGCCAGTTGATGATTGATAATGAGATCGCCCGCATGGTTAAGCGGGTGCGCGGCGGTTTCGGTTTTTCCAAAGAAGCAGCAAGCGTGCAGGAAATCAAGGATACCGGGCCTGCTGGCATGTTTGCCGATAATCCGGCCACCTTGGAGCGGATGCACACAGCGACATTCATGCCGGATCTGGCAGACCGGAACCTGCGCGAGAAATGGGAGCTGGAAGGCTCTTCTACCATCCATCAACGGGCGATGAACAAGGCGCTTGAAATCCTCTCGACCCCCAATGCAGTGGCCTTTGGTAAAACTATAGATGAGCGGATCAGGGCAGAGTTTGAAGGTTTGGTGAAGGGGGACAGCAAGTTGCCGGAAGGCTGGGAACGTTTTGAGGTTGGCGCGCCAGCACCCAACCGTGAACGCCGTGTAAACCGACGCAGGAAAAGGGGGCAACTGTCATGAGCAAGGCTTTCCCAACCCAAGCGCAGATCGTCATAATAGGTGGCGGTGTTATCGGCACCTCGATTGCCTACCACTTGTGTCGCGCGGGGGTGCGCGATGTGCTGTTGCTGGAGAAATCGCAGCTCACAGAGGGGGCGACTTGGCATGCGGCCGGTTTGGTAGGGCAATTTCGAAGCCAGCAAAACCTGATGCAATTGATGAGCGATTCCGTGGCGCTGTTTGATGAACTGGAGGCTGATACCGGCCAAAACCCCAGCTGGTGCAAGGTTGGTTCGATGCGGATTGCATCAAGCAAAGATCGCTGGGACGAGCTGCTGAAATCCCATTCTGCGGCGCAGGCGGTGGGGTTCGAGATGCAGATGTTGACGCCGAGTGAAGCATTGGCGCTATACCCGCTAATGGCCGTAGATGATCTGGTCGGGGCGGCCTTTATTCCTGCTGACGGGCATATTGATCCCAACTCCCTGACCCAAGCCTATGCGCGTGGCATTCGTAAATACGGGGGGAGAATTATCGAGGGTGTGAAGGTTAAGGCATTGACCCATAATAGCAAAAAGATAACACATGTGGTGACGGATCAGGGCGCGATTGCGGTGGATACCGTTGTGAACGCCGGGGGGCTTTGGGCGCGACAGGTGGGCTGGATGGCTGGGGTTGAAATTCCGGCAGGTGTAGTTGAACATCAGTATCTTGTTACCGAGAAAACAGACGAGATCCCCCCAAACCTGCCTGCTTTGCGTGATCCGGACGGCGGCTATTACGCCAAACCCGAACCCGGTGCACTGGCGATTGGCGGCTGGGAAAAGGTGACGCGCAAGGTCAACCCGGTTGAGGGGTTCCCCTGGCAAAATGCGCGACACTTGTTTGACGGTGACATGGATCGCCTGACCGAATTTCTGGAACCGGCCATGGCCCGCCTGCCAATTCTGGAGCACCTCGGCATCCGGACCATTGTCAACGGCCCGATCCCGATTTCCCCAGATGGCGAACCGATTATGGGGCCGGTACCGGGGCTGGATAATTTCTTTGCCGCTTGCGCCTTTACCTCCGGCATTGCCGCATCAGGCGGGGCGGGAAAGGCGGCAGCGAACTGGATTATGCACGGCGATGCGGGGCTGGATTTATGGACTTTTGATATCCGCCGTTTTGGCCCGCTGCACGCTGGTGCGGATTTTCTGCACGACCGTGCGGTGGAATCCTATGCCAAATACTATGACATTCATTGGCCCGGTGAAGAAATGGAGTCAGCGCGCGCGGTGCGGCGTAGCCCACTCTATCAAACGCTGAAAGATCAGGGTGCCGTGTTTGGTTCGAAATTTGGCTGGGAGCGGGCCAACTGGTTCGCCCATGGTGATATTTTGCAGCACGATCTATTTGGATTTGACCGACCCGGACAGGCCGAAACAACCGGACTGGAACATAAGGCCGTACGAGAGGGGGTTGCCCTGATCGACATGTCTTCGTTCACGAAATGCGAAATCAGTGGCAAAGATGCCTGCTCATTCCTGCAGTATCTTGCCGTTGCCAATATCGATAAGCCGGTGGGAGGCGCGACCTATACCCAGTTGTGCAACGCAGAGGGCGGGATCGAGGCCGATGTCACCATCATCCGGCGTTCTGAAACCTGTTTTTGGCTGGTCACCGGATCAGCTCTTGGCATTCGCGATCGCGACTGGATTAACCGCAATCTGGCGAATTTCAGGAGCACCACAAACCTGAAACCCATGGGCGAGCAATGGATTGGCGGTGCGCCCGATGTGCAGTTGCGCGATATCACATCCGGTTACGGTGTAATCAACCTGACCGGCCCCTTGGCGCGCAGGGTGCTGGAAAAACTAACGGCGACGGATGTCAGCCATGCGGGTTTCGCCTTTATGAGCGCGCAGGACATTCGCATCGGCTATGCCCCTGCGCTGGCCTTTCGTGTGACTTATGTGGGCGAACTGGGCTGGGAGTTGTACATTCCCACCGAATACTTGGCCTATGCCTTTGAGCTGTTGCAAGAGGCGGGGCAGGAATTTGGCATCGCCAACGTGGGTTATCGCGCCATAGACAGCCTGAGGCTGGAGAAACGCTATTTGGCGTGGGGCGTTGATATCACACCTGATTACAACCCGATCGAGGCGGGGCTTGGCTTTGTTATCGACTGGAACAAGGGTGATTTTCTGGGCCGTGCCGCGCTGGCGGAAGCCAAGGCACAGGGGGTGCGCCGGAAACTTGTGTGCCTTGCCCTCGAAGAGCCACTGCCGGTGTTTGGCGGCGAGGCAATTCTGTGCAATGGGCAGGCAGTCGGCCAGACTACTAGCGGGAATTTCGGCTATACGGTCGGAAAATCTCTGGTGCTGGGCTACTTGCCGGTCGAGGCAATCAGGCAGGGCGGATTTGAGGTGAACGCTTTTGGCACCTGTAGTCGTGCCAGTTTGGTTAAATCATCCGCTTACGACCCGGCGCGCAGAAAAATACTATGCTGAAAATCCGGTGCAATACTGGTATGCTGCAGTGTTTTCCACGACGTGAATTCGCAGAACTTGCTCAGAGATCAGCAAGAGGCACCTGGTTCATTGCACCAAATCTATCGCTGGATATTTAGGGCCTGCCAATGACGGGAAGTGTATTGTTATGTCACAACGCGTGGATCTGAACTCGTGGGCAAACCCGCTTGGCTGTCTCGCAGACATGGGCGTGGTGGGTGAGATAGATCACCTGACCAGCGTTACTCATCTTGGCCAGAAGGCCCAGAGCTTCAGCGGTGCGCTCATCGTCGAAGCTCTCCATTATGTCGTCCGCAATAAAGGGCACGGGGCCTTTGTTGTCGACAAATTCATGATACCCGGCGATGCGCAGCGCCAGATATAGCTGGGCGCGGGTACCATCAGAGAGTTGTGCTGCCTGTTTGGAGCCACCCTCAGACGCCAACGCCACCAGAATTTCGCGTGCGCCGTCCGGTTGCGCTGTTAATCCGGTATACTGGTTTTGAGACATGACGCGGAAGGCTTCTGAGGCGCGTTCCATCATGCCACTGCGATGCGTATCACGATAGCGGCGCAAAGCCTGATCAACCGCCAGTACGCCCAGCCTTTTGCGCAGATGCGTCCGCGCGCCGTCTTCCATTTCGGCCAAAAGCGTTTGGCGCTGTTCGGCCAGACGCGCTACAGAGTTGTCGCCCCCGACAGCCGCCACCAGACGGGTGGATTCCATATAGGCGGCATGGGCTTCTTGCTGTTTCTCTCTGAGCATATCCCGTTCAGCTTTAAGCGTTTGTGCCTCTGCTTGCAGCACAGAAGGGTCCAGTCCGTCGAGCAATTCCAGCGCTTCTTTCGCCGTGGCTATTTGCAGCAGGGTGCAGAGCTCCTCCGTGCAGTCATCGCGTTGGAGCAAAAGCCCGTCCCGTTCACCGGCACGTGTCAGGGCATTACGGGCTTCAGGCCAGTCAGGTTTATCAAAAAAGGTGCGAATTTCGTCGATCCACTGGCGATTCAAGGTGACGTCGTCATTCAGTTTGGCCAGCTGTTCCCGAGCTGTTTTCAACTTTTTCTGTGTTTGGTTTTGGGTTGTTTCGGCGTCTTCTGCGGCCCGTAAACGTTTTGTAATCCGTGCCCAAATATCAGTCGCAGCCCCATCAGTGGGTAAATCCAAGAGCTTAGCGATGCCCGCTACTCCGGCGACAAAGCGGTCGCGATTATCTGTCATTTGCCCGACGCGCAGATCCTTGTCATCATGTTTGCGCAGGTGCTCTTGTAATTCAGCCAAAACACCGAGAATGGCGCGCATTTCCGGCACATCCGGCGGGGACTCTGCCATCCAGGTTTCCAGGCAGGCAGATTTCCAGTCTGCTTGCCAGCGGGCTTCCGTCTTTTGGGCTTTCTCAAAAGCCTTTTCACGCCGTTCAGCCGCACGCTTTGCTTCTGTCGCGGTCGCGCGCAGCCCGGTGATTTTGGCAGCGCTATCCAGCAGGGTTTGCGCGGTCTCAGCGACAACAGAAATGCCAGTTGTCGCGTCCAAGGTGCGACCTGCCAATGCCATTGCGGCCAGCAGATCACCACGATGCCGGTTCAGTATTTCCAGCTTTCGAGAGCAGCGCAATTCAGCTTCTGCAACGGTTTGCACAGCCTCTTGTGCTGCCTTACAGCGTTCCAGCCATTTTCCAAAGGCCTCGATGCTCATGCCCGGTGGAAAAACATCGGAAACCTGCGCGATGCGATCTGCCAAGGCTTTGCGCTGCTCTTCCAGGTGGGTTCGGGCGTGTTCAGCCCGCATTTCAGCAGTTTCCAGCTTTTGACGGTACTCCGCTTGCAGCGCGCGCTGCTCGGTGGTTTTTGCTGTTTGTGTCCGCTGGTCGGCCAGGGTGGTTGAAACCTGATCATCCAGCCGCATTGCCTGCTCAAACGCGTCGGCAGTATCGGTGTTCAGCGCGCTACGGTGACGCATCCACAGTTGTTCACGGCCAGCACGCACTTTTGCAGCTTGTTCTAAAGTGATCGCGTCTGCCACCCCTACAGCAGCAAGACGCGATTGCGTCTGGCTCAGTTCTTCGTGCGCGCGTGCCACGTCTTTCCCTAGCTGTTCAGAATTGCGTTCAGCAGCGGCCAGCCCTTTTTGGGTGGCCCCAATCCATTGCGCATCCGGGCGCTCAATCGCGATTAGGTCGGCAGCATTGCCTGTCCAGGGTTTCAGATCGACAATCAAATTCCCAAGCCGGTATTGAGCAGTGTCTTTTGCGGTTTTGGCTTGATCCAGAGCTCCTTCTGGGTTGTCTCTGCGCAGCTTGGAAACCAGCCCGGTCAGGCCACCAATGCCAGTGATGTCACCACCGGCCTGAGTTAACTGGCGGGCTGCGATCTGATCTGCCTCTTGCGCATCCTCCAGTTCCTGCTGTGCATTCAGCAGCGCTGTTTCAACGCCCGAGCGCTTTTCGATCAGGCCCTGCAAGGTGCCAAGCACAGCCGCCTTGGGAACCAGAGTTTCAGGGGCTGCCTTGGTTTGCCCCAAACGGGCCAGACAGGCGTTGATTGCACCTGTTTCCGCATCCCGCTCCCTGATCCGGTTGGGCAGATCATCAAGGGCTGTGTCATGGCCGGGTTTAAGCCGCCCAACCGCAGTGATACCCTCCGATAGCTTTAAAATAACTGCCTCGGGGCTTTGGCGTTCCAGATCTTCCTCTAGCCCAAGAACCTGCTTTGTCGCGGTATCAAGCCTTGTGGCCATCTCGGTTTGCATGCGGTCCTGCGTTGGCAATTTTTTCACCCAGTCAGCGGGGGCGTTGGGCAGATCACCATATTCTGCAATCTTGTCATTGAGCCGCGCCAAACGGCTGGCAATGGGCAGGGCGGCGATTTGGCTCTGGAGCTTTATCGAGCGGGTGATGGCCTCTTTCTCTAAATCCTGCGCGGTCTGCCAAAGGGTTCGCGCTGCATCGCGTGCTTTGATCAACTGGGTAAATTCACCGGCTGCTGTGTCCAGTTCTTTCATGCGGGAACCCAAGTCGGTGAATTCCCTCTTTAGTTCCAGAAGGTGACCTTTGCGCCCCGTTGGAGACAGGAATGCGTCTGTGCCCTGACGGAATTCATCCAGCCTGCCGCCCAGATCGGCCAGTCCGGCGCTTGCGGAAAACAACATCCGGCCCAACTCGCCCTGGTTTGATAAAATACTCTCGCCGCCTTGTGCCAGAGTGGGGCCGTCAATTGAGAACATTGCCTTATAGGCAGCATCGTCCAGCCCCCGCAATCCGCCCTGCAATAATGTTTCGCCAATCGGCGTTCCGTGGCCATCCAAAAGCGTGTTTTTGGTTTTCTTAACCCGTAGCACCTGATGCGAATATCCACCAATTTCCAAATCGGCCCCCAGTTGCATCGTCGGGCCGTCATGCAGGAAACTCATTGGGCTTTGGTGCGGAATGCCGAAAAGCAGTTCAAGCCAGGCAGAAAGCATGGTCGATTTTCCCGCCTCGTTTGGCCCGTAAACCACGTGGAAATCCGGGCCATCGTCGGGTTTCTGGCCAAAAGACAAGCTAAAGTTGGTGAATTTGCCATAGCGGATAAGGTCGAGCTGGTTCAGTCGCATATCTCGCTCTCCCCCGCATCCAGTTGTGCAAGGACTTCAAGCGCACCGGTTTGCATTTCAGCCTGACAGGTCGCCGCGACCGATGCTTGGGTGTCGCCAAACAGATGCCGTAATTCGCGCGGCAGTTTCTTGATCAAAGCATCCAGTTCATCCTGCATAGCCGTATCATGTGCCTTGCCTGCGTTGGCTTTGATCAAGGTTGCCAGCTCTCCAATCGGGCCGACGCGCGGGGTATCATTCCCTTCTTCAAGGGTCACTTCCAGCTTGTCGATCCAGAGCGTGCCAAAACTCTCTGCTACGACCTGCGCTTCTGCCCGTAAGATATCTGCATCACGACGCGCACGCCATGCCAGTGGGGAGACCCCCTTCAAAACCGGGCGCACGATCAGATGTTCCGCGTCATGCAGCTGCCTGATTGTCGTTAGCGCGGCCCGCAACGCCGCCACTAAATCAGGCCAGTTGTGCAGATCATCGCAGGCGACAGGCATGCGTTCAAACTGCGCCACCGCCAATGCCCGCTCGCTCATGGTCACGCCACCGGAATCGTCGACGGATACCAAAGTTACCGACTTTAAACCGGCCTCGCCAATATCGCGGCCCTGCGGGATTCCGGGCATCACCACATTTGTCTTTCCGGGGTGGGCTGCACGTTGGTGGATGTGCCCAAGCGTCCAATACTGGAAGCCGGTCGCCTGCAATTCAGTCAGCGCGCAGGGTGCATAGGGATCGTGACCAACTGCGCCGTCAAGACTGGTATGCAACAAGCCGATGTTAAAGACGCCGGGCACAGGTGCGTGGAATTTATCCAGCAGATTGTCCGGCGCATGGGGTGCGCTGAATGAAATGCCATGCACAGCGACATCATGACCGTTCCACAAAGTCTCGATAACCTCGGCACGGCCCGAGAAAACCTTGACTGTATCGGGCAAAACCAATTCACGGGTAATCTTGGACAACGCGTCATGATTGCCCCTGATCAGGAAGGCGGGGATGCCTTCACTGGCAAGCCGCTCCAGCTCAACCGCCAAAAAGCGCGCAGTTTTCATTGAGGTTTGCGCGCCATCATACAGATCGCCTGCAACGATGAGCGCCTGAACCTGCTCTGAAATACACAGATCAACAATTCGCGTCAGCACTGTTCGCGTGGCATTTCCCACCATGTCGGCAAGCTCTGCATCACGCATAGCCAGAGATTTTAATGGGGAATCAAGGTGGATATCAGCGGTGTGGACAAACTTGAAGGCCAATGCGTTCTCCCGATGAGGTAACCTGTGGATGTATCTCGCCACATACAGTCCGTGGCGTCAAGTTGTGTTTCTGGGGGAGGGCTGTTTCAGTTCATGCGTGTTATTCAGTTATTTAGCCGGTTTTCGACACCCAACAAAAGAGAAAATTGAGCGGCGGCAAAAGCGATTTTTCCAGTGGGGAAACTTGTGCTTTGTAAGTTGTCAAAACAAAATCCTTGACCCTTGGCGCAAATTTTACTCTGATTGCGGATAGAACACGTATGCAGGAGCTTAATGCCCAACTCTGGAAACCACGCTGCAACGATTGAAACCGCCATCGCCCGAGATGAAGCGGCACGGCATTCGCTTGTTGCATCGTGGCAAAGGTCAAGTGTGCTCCACGAATTGGATCCGGGCAAACGCCGCGCTCCTGAACGTCTTACAGAACAGGAACTAGCTGAAGCGCAAGAACGATTGGGCCTGTTGATACACACGAGTGAATCCAGCCTTGATCAGCTATATTTGGCTGTTGGGGATGTTGGATGCAGTGTTGTACTCGCAGATCGCAATGGGGTCGCAATTTCTAGGCGCGGAGCGAAGCAAGATGACAAAACTTTCAACAAATGGGGGTTGTGGACGGGTGCAATCTGGAGCGAGGAGACCGAGGGCACCAATGGTGTTGGCACCTGCATCATTGAAAGGCGACCACTGACAATTCATAAAGAACAGCATTTTCACACTAAAAATACCGGCCTATCCTGCACAGCCGCTCCAATATTTGACCACCACGGTGATTTGATGGCGGTGATTGATGTTTCATCGTGTCGCGCTGATTTAACGGCAGGGTTCTCTCGTCTAATATCTGTTGCTGTCGTGGATACTGCCCGCCGCATTGAGACCGATCATTTTAAGAAACGATTTGCCGGTGCGCGCATACTGCTGGCCTCCCCCGAGAAGGAAAGTGACCTACCGCCGGAATCTTCACGAGGGGCCGCATTGATTGCAGTTGATCAGGATGATCTGGTGATTGGAGCAACCCGTTGTGCCCGTAATATCTATGGTCTGAGCAGTGCTGATTTGAGCAATCCTAAATCGCTGTCCAGCCTGCAAGGGCACGAAGTAGACCAAGCACATGAATACACAATGGCTGAGCACCGGGTTATTCAGCAGGCAATGGCAAACACAGGCGGCAATATCAGTGCTGCGGCAAGGGAAATGGCGATCAGTCGTGCGACCCTTCACCGGAAGCTCAAGAAGTTCAATATGGCTAAATAATGGTGTTGTCTGTGCTATAGTGCCATTGGAGCAGGAAACTGTCGCAAGGTTGATACAGTTTTGACTGCACAATCGCCCGGCGCCAGATGACAGCCCCCGAATTCCCCTCCAAGAAGGATTGACATGTTGCAACGGGCAACGATTCTGGGAGAAAAAACATGACTTTTAAATTCAAGGAAAAATATGGCAACTATATCGGTGGCAAATGGGTCGAGCCGGTAGATGGTCAGTATTTTGATAATAACACGCCAGTGAATGGCTCGCTTTTGTGCCAAATTCCGCGTTCCAATGAAAAAGATATCGAACTGGCGCTGGACGCGGCACATGCTGCCAAAGACGCCTGGGGCAAAACAAGTGTTACAGAACGTAGCGCGGTCTTATTGAAAATTGCTGACGTAATGGAAGCAAACCTTGGCATGATTGCCGAGGCTGAGACATGGGACAACGGCAAGCCGATCCGTGAAACCAACGCCGCGGACATTCCACTGGCGATTGATCACTTTCGGTATTATGCGGGCGTTATCCGTGCCCAAGAAGGCACGATGAGCGAGATCGACGGCGACACCGTAGCCTATCATTTCCAGGAGCCGCTTGGCGTTGTTGGTCAGATCATTCCTTGGAATTTCCCGATCCTGATGGCCGTTTGGAAAATCGCACCAGCCTTGGTTGCAGGTAACTGCGTGGTTCTGAAACCGGCCGAGCAGACACCTGCTTCTGTTCTGGTTCTGGCCGAATTGATCGGTGATTTGCTGCCAGCTGGCACGCTGAATATCGTGAATGGCTTTGGTCTTGAGTGTGGCAAACCGCTGGCGACATCGACACGCATCGCCAAAATCGCCTTTACCGGTGAGACGAGCACGGGTCGTCTGATTATGCAATACGCAGCGGCGAACATCATCCCGTCCACGGTAGAACTGGGCGGCAAATCCCCCAACATCTTCTTTAAGGATGTGATGGACGAAGACGATGATTTCCTCGACAAAGCCATCGAAGGCTTGGTTCTGTTTGCCTTTAACCAAGGCGAAGTTTGCACCTGCCCATCACGCGCTTTGATCCACGAAGATATCTATGATGCGTTCATGGAAAAATGCTTGGCGCGTATCGAAGCCATTGTTCAGGGTGATCCACTTGATTTCAACACAATGGTGGGTTCGCAAGCTTCCGAAGAGCAATACGAAAAAATCCTCTCTTATATGGATATCGGCCGCAAAGAAGGTGCCGAAGTTCTGATCGGTGGTGGACCAAACCAATCAGGCGATACTCCTGCGGGGGGTTACTACATTAAGCCAACCGTGTTGAAGGGCCACAACAAAATGCGGGTCTTCCAAGAGGAAATTTTTGGCCCGGTTCTGGCGGTTACCACTTTCAAAACCGACGAAGAAGCGTTGGAAATTGCCAATGACACGCTCTACGGTCTTGGCGCTGGCGTATGGACCCGTAACGGCAACCGCGCTTATCGCATGGGCCGCGCCATTCAGGCTGGTCGTGTCTGGACCAATTGCTATCACGCATATCCTGCACACGCAGCGTTTGGGGGTTACAAACAATCCGGTGTTGGCCGCGAAACCCACATGATGATGCTGGACCACTACCAGCAAACCAAAAACCTGTTGGTCAGCTACAGCCCCAACAAACTGGGTTTCTTCTAAATTCAACTGTCAAAGGGCGTGTTTCACCGCACGCCCTTTTTCCCATTTTATGAAACTTTCCAACAACGACACAACCAAAGGACCGCGCCAATGGATGACCCCGCTAGCCCCATTAGCCACGCAGGCGAAATTGAAATGCGCGCGCGGCTTCCCAGTCGTCACAAGATAAATGAAGACAAGCTTTCAAAGCTGATGCAAGACCATATTAATTCGTCGCTTGCCGGATTTATCGAAAAACAACCGTTTTTCTTTATCGCCACGGCAAATGGCAGTGGGGAATGTGATGCGAATTTTCGTGCCCGAAATACATCCGCATCAGGACGCCCGCAAGCTTTGCTTTTGATTGCGGATTCTAGGTCAATTTTGTTTCCCGATTTTGCGGGAAACGGGTTTTACAATAGTTTGGGTAATATCCATCAAAACCCACATATCGGGCTGCTTTTTATTGATTTTCAGGATCAACGCCGTGCCCGCATTAACGGGCAAGCTTCCATTGCTTCGCCAACTGCATCCACAACCGAGCTATGGCCAGAAGCACAGGCAATCATCCATGTTGATGTAAAAGAAGCGTACAACAATTGTTCGGCCAGAATTCCCAAGCTTAAAGCATACACAAATACACAGAAAATGGTGCGCCTTAAGCGCCGTTAATTTTCCGTTATACTTGGGGTTTTGCAGTTAATACTTTATGGTTAGGGCAAACCACAAATTTTCAGACAGGGAGAAAACATGCTAAACCAAGTTGAAGCGACAGAAGATGCAATACAACTAATTCGTGAAATCGTGGCTGATCATGGCCCCGTGATTTTTCACCAGTCCGGCGGGTGCTGTGATGGCTCGGCACCGATGTGTTATGCAGAGGGTGACCTGATTATTGCAGATCACGATGTGCAGATGGGCGAAATCGGCGGGATGCCTTTTTACATTGGCGGCAAACAATTTGAGGTATGGAAGCACACACGCCTGATCATTGATGTGATTAACGGGCGTGGCGGCATGTTTTCCCTGGACAATGGTCGTGGTAAACGGTTCCTAACGCGTTCAGATATATGCGAGAGTTAGTTATTAAGAATTTCGACAATAGTTAGAACCATTCTAAATTCCTATGGGGTTTGATTTGTAATCCATCCTGTTCAGGTGGACTTGAAGTGGTCCTGCTTTTTAAGACAGGTTTGCGGCTGAGTTAAGGTGTATCGGGTTTGGTTGTCATGCCGCCGAATTCAATTCGTTACCGTCAAAGTATGCCTCGTCGGGTGTTCGCGTATCAAGGGCGGACGGTGTATAGAATGTGACACAATCTCTGACCTGCGCCCCAAGTTCCCTCCAGCTTGCGCGGAGTCCTTGGGGTTAAATCTTTGACGTCAAGCGGCCATCGCAACATCACGGCTAATCTATAGGCTGGAGTTTTAAAGCCAAGCGTTTTTCTAGGGCGAGTATTCAGGCGGTCTGCAACCATATCCAGATCGTTTTGTGTGTGCACAGATAGGTTGGTTTTCTTAGGGAAATATTGGCGCAGCAAGCGATTGGTATTTTCGTTAGTACTTCGTTGCCATGGGCTTTGTGGGTCACAAAAATAGATATCAACGTTTGTCGCCAGCGTAATCTGTTTGTGCTGTGCCATCTCCGTGCCGCGATCCCAGGTCAGCGAACGCATCAACCCATCAGGCAAGGACTGGATGTGCCGCTTCAATGCCCCGACAACACTGGTTGTGTCCTTCCCCTCAACCTTCACCAGCATTACAAACCGTGAAGCCCGCTCAACCAGCGTAGCCATATGCGTATTGCCGGAGCCAGATATCAAGTCTCCCTCCCAATGGCCTGGCACAGCGCGATCCTGAACCTCGACAGGGAGTTCTGAGATGGAGACCGCGTCGATAATCTGACCACGAGGCTGACCTGCCGTTGTCCATGTTTTCCCTCGTCGCATGGTTCGGTTACTACGCAGATGCGAGACAAGCTCCCGCTTCAGGACGCCACGAGCCTGAATGAATAGGCTTTTGTAAATGGTTTCGTGGGATATCTGCATAGAAGGATCAGTATC
>JAHRVG010000027.1 GCA_019090795.1 Paracoccaceae bacterium
CTAGCTTCGTCGGCAGCGTCAGATGTGTATAAGAGACAGGGTAAAAGCATTGCGGGCAATCTCGCGCTTTTGAAACACCCGCTCTACGGTCGATAGGTAAAACTCGGCTGTCATATCCATAACTGCCAGATACTCGTCATAAAACCGGTTATGGCGATCACTATCAGAGGCCTCCCCTTGGGAAACAGCCGCGATTTGCTTACTGAACGCGGAGGTGTGATCATCCATATGCATTGACATGAAAGAAGCCAATTGTGTGGCACCCGGGTAGACCTTGCGCCCAACCCCGGGAAAGGAAAAACCAACGGTCTGGATGACAGATGCTTCCAAATGATCAGTTGTCACACGCGAACTAAAGTTCGTCACACCTGTTGGATTAGCCTCCGGATCAACCGGCCCACCGATCAAGGTCAGAGTGCGGGGATGGGGTGCATCCTCTTCTTGCGCCAGAATCGCTGTGGCAACCAGCGCCAATGGAACTGGCTGGCAAATTGCGATAACGTGGATGTCCTCACCAAGATAGCGCAGGAAATCCACCAGATGCTGAGTATAGTCCTCTACATCAAACTTACCCTCGGATAAGGGCACCTCGCGGGCATTTTTCCACTCGGTCACATAGACATCGCAATTGGGCAGCAGGCTGCGCACGGTCGTACGGGTCAACGTTGCATAGTGGCCAGACATCGGCGCAATCACCAATACGCGACGGGACACCGGGCGGCCCTTATCTGCTGTAAAGTGGATCAGGTTGCAAAAAGGGTGTTCCAGTTCTATGCGTTTGGTAACAACATAGTCGCGATCACGCGATACAACGCTATCAATACCCCAATCAGGCTTGGCTACGATCCGCTCGCAAGCATGTTCGGTAACCTCTCCCCATGCGGAGAATAGTGATGGCAGCGGATTTGGGGACATAGCAAAAACCGGGTTTTGCCAAAAGGCCTTGGCCGTTGCACCCATCCAAGCGCTGCTCTGGCGCAGACCTTCATTCATGTCATATACCATCATTGCGGCAAACCCTTCTTGCGTTAAACCCAATTCATTTCGTACAATAGCTTATAAATACATCAATCAACTTCTTCAATCGGACTTTACATGCCTGATGATTTGACACTCGATCAAGAAAAACTGAACCAGAATCTCGAAAAAATCAATGCACTAACAGCTCGCATGATGGCCGCCCTTGCCGATCGAAAAGAACATAACGCGGGCCTTGATGCACCTGACGCCCAATTCTACAAACGGGCTGCCGCCGCTTATTTTGCCGAGATGATCAGCGATCCGTCCCGAATTATGCAGGCACAAGTGGGGTTCTGGACCGAAAGTCTTAAGAACTGGTCCGATATGCAGCAGAATATTTCTGCGGATGAAGTTGGCGGACCGGTCGAACCAAACCGTGACAGACGTTTTAAAAATGATAAATGGGACTCCAACCCCTATTTCAACATGATCAAGCGGCAGTACATGCTCTCGAGCAAGACAATTGAATCAATGACCTCTGGCCTGACCCACCTGCCAGAAAAAGAACGCGAGAAGGTCGAGTTTTTTGCCAAGCAGATCATTGATATGTTCGCGCCAACCAATTTTCTCGCCACCAATCCAGACGCACTCGACAAGGCGCTGGAAACCAATGGTCAATCACTGGTCGATGGCTTGGAAAATCTGGTGCAGGATCTAGAGAAAGACCAGAAAGGGCTTTCGATCACTTTGGCCCAACCCGATGCCTTTAAAGTGGGCAAAGATATCGGCGCAACCGAAGGGGCGGTGGTTTTCGAAAACCGCATGTTTCAACTGATCCAGTACACCCCAACCACTAAAAAAGTGTATGGTAAACCTCTGCTATTCTGCCCCCCATGGATTAACAAGTTCTACATTCTTGATTTACGGCAGACAAATTCGCTGGTGAAATATGCCGTGGATCAAGGGCATACAGTCTTCATGATTTCTTGGATCAACCCTGACGCCTCTTACGCCAATTGCGGTTTTGATGCTTATCTGGAGGACGGTTGGTTAAAGGCTCTTGATACAGTGCTCGAAATAACGGATCAGGACAGTGCCAATTGCCTCGGCTTTTGCATTGGCGGAACGTTGTTGTCCTGTGGTCTGGCCTATCTGACCGCAAAGAAACAGGATCACAAAGTTAACAAAGCAACCTTCTTGACGACCATGACCGACTTTTCCGAACCCGGTGAACTGGGTGCGTTTATTGATCCGGGTTTTATCGCAGGCATCAAGAAGGAAGTCGCAGAAAACGGTTGTCTGGATAAATATTTCATGTCCAAAACCTTCAGCTATCTTCGTGCCAATGATTTGGTTTATGGCCCCTCAGTGCGCTCCTATATGATGGGAGAGACTCCGCCGGTGTTTGACCTGCTGCAATGGAACAGCGATTCGACCAACCTGCCGGGACGCATGGCGATAGAGTATCTGGAAAATCTTTATGACGAAAATCAGCTTATCAAGGGCGAGTTTGAAATGCTGGGCGAAACTCTGCGCTTGGCTGAAATCAACATCCCGATTTTTGCCATCTCCTCAGTTCAGGATCACATCGCGCCTTGGAAAAGCACCTTTAGGGGCTTGGCCAAAGTACGCGGAGAGCGTACTTTCGTTCTGTCCGAAAGCGGCCATATCGCTGGCATCGTGAACCCACCTGCCAAAAACAAGTACGGCCACTGGTATAACCCAGAGCCACCGCGCGACCCAGATTTTTGGTTGGAAAATGCCGACTTCAAAAAGGAAAGCTGGTGGACCCGTTGGGGTGCATGGCTCAAGAATGATCAAAAACGGACAGTCGCCCCGCGAAAGACCGGCACCGAAAAATACCCCGTAATCGAGGCTGCTCCTGGACGTTACGTGCTTGACCAAGGTCTTTCAACAGCGCCATGATCTGAAATTTATCTGTTTATTCAACAGCTTGATGATATATTGCTGCAATGCAGCATATTTCCCTTGCGTTGCCGCAATGCAGCATTTATAGTTTAATCTATAGGCGGAAAACACCGCCGCACTTTTTCACCTTCTTAAAGGATAGATACGATGGCTAAACAAGATTTCGACTTCGCAAAAGCTACTCAAGATTTTTTGGGCGCTTTTAAGGTTGACACCACTGTATTCGACGACGCTGTAAAAGGCGCGGCCGAATTCAACTCCAAACTGGTTAAAATCGCGCTGACATCAGCAAAGAAAAACGCCGATCTGACAACCGCATGGACCGCCGAAACTCTGAAAAAAGTTGAAGCTGCCAACAAAGTGCAAAAGGAAGCTGGTGACTATGTCACTGTTGCTTCCGATTTGGCCACTACACAGGTTCAGGCGCTGCCAGAAAAACTGTCCAACTATGTTGAAGTTGCCAAAGCTGCGCAAATGGAAGCTGTCGAGCTGTTCGCAGCCGCTGGTAAAGACCTGCAAGCCGAGGCGGTTTCCAAGGTCAAAGAGGCAACAGCAAAAGCTGCTTAATCTTTTATAGTTTCCTCCCAGAAACGCAGAAGGGTCGCTGTTCGCAGCGGTCCTTTTTGTTGCTGCGATGCAGCATTCCCTTGACTTGCTGCAGTGCAGCAAGTATAATTCCTGCAGACATACTCAAAAGGATCAGCCCCATGTCCACCAACGATTTTGACTTTTCCAAAGCCGCCCAAGATTTCATGGCATCGATGAAATTCGACACCTCCGCCTTTGACGGCACAATGAAAAACGCTGCTGACTTTAACGCGAAGCTTACCAAAATCGCGCTAGATGCCGCCAAACAAAATGCCGAACTGACAAGCACCTGGACGCAAGAGACCCTGAAAAAGGTAGAATCTCAGGCTGCCAGCGATCCGGCCGACCTGGCCAATGTTGCTGCTGCATTTTCGGCTGAACAATCCCAAGCCATGCAAGACAAATTCGCAGCCTTTGCTGAAGTAGCAAAAACTGCACAAGAAAAAACAGTGGAACTGTTCGCTGCTGCGGGCAAGGAAATGCAGTCCGAGGTTGCCAAGAAGACCAAATAGTAACCTGCGACGATGCAACAGGGGCACCACGCATCGGTGCCCCTTTTTTATTTCGCAGTCTTGGGGTAAACTGCGCCATCCAAGCGAAATGAGTGCCCCGATGTCAGAAACCATCCTGATCAAACGCTACGCCAGCCGCCGCCTTTATAACACGCAAAGTAGTGAATACGTGACTCTGGATGAAGTCGCCGAACTCATCCGCGCTGGCGAAGAAGTCGAGATTCGGGATCGCAAAAGCGGCGACGACTTGACCCGCCAGTTTTTGCTGCAGATCATAACCGAACAACAATGCAAGGGTGAAAGCACATTGCCGATCAATGTGTTGACCGGATTGGTGCGGTCTTGCAATTCAAGTACTCAGAATATGCTCCCCGAATTTCTATCCCGCTCTTACGAGGCTTTCACTGAGCAACAGGAAAAAATGATGAGTCGGTTGTCCGGCGGTCTGCCCAAGGGACTGACCCCGCAACTGGGCTTTGGCAGTGCGGCTGAATGGCAACAAAAGCAGACCGAGATTTACACTTCGATGATGCAGGCATTCATGCCTAAACCCACCACACCAGAGCCTGAAACCGCTGCGCCCGCCCCAGCGACCGCCGACGAAGTATCTGCCATCAAAGACCAACTGGCCGAGCTACAGCGCAAACTGGAAAACCTTTAAACCCCTACCTCCGCTAGAAGAAAAGCAGATGGCTCAAGAACCGTTACGCATACATCGGTCTGCGCGCTGTCTGTTCTGTGCCTTTCCTTGTATTCAATGGGTTACGGCTCGTCGGGCACTGGGCCAGGTGGTAATTTCGGCCCTTCTGCTGCGGACTGTGCGGCCCCAGCAACCCCTTGCTTTTCTGCGTCACTCAATTCCTCGCCGCCTTGAATTTCCACCACAACATTGCGCTCGGCCATGCGAATTCCGTTGGCGTCAAACGCATCGCGCACCTTTTGATAGGCATCGCGGCGCACCAACCATTGTTCGCCGGGCTTGGTCATGAACTTAACACCGACGACCATGTTGAACTCTTCCATCCGCCGCACCCCCTGTGATTTCAGGGTCGACAGGATGCTCGTGCCGTAGAATTCATTCGCTTGCAGCTCCGCGCCAACCTTTTTGACCAGTTTCTTGACCAGTTGCAGATCGGTATCAAACGGCACCCGGAATTCCAGTTTCATGATCACCCAATCGCGGCTGTGATTGGTCAGTGATTTCAGCTCACCAAACGGGATGGTGTGGATCGCGCCCCGGTGATGGCGCACCCGCAACGAGCGGATGGAAATGCTTTCTACTGTACCACGCAACTCGCCAATTTCAATGTATTCCCCGATCCGGAACGCATCATCAATCAGGAAGAAAACCCCGGATACAACATCCCGCACCAGCGATTGCGCGCCAAAGCCGATTGCGATGCCCAGTACACCGGCACCGGCAATAAGCGGCCCAATGTTTACGCCCAGAGACGAGAGGATCGAGAAAACCACCATGATCAACAAGGCCACCATCAAAGTAACCCGCAACAACGGCAGCAATGTCGCCATGCGTGCCTCTGGTCCTGGCGCTTGGCCATCTTCTGGCGGCTCATAGGCGGCCAACCGTTTGTCGATAGAGGTTTTGGCCCAGGCCCAAATCAGATCAGCAACTAAAATCACAAAGATTGCATCAATCAAAACCGACAAAACCTGCCCCGCAATACTGGCGGATTCTGACAAGGCGATGATGCTTGTTCCCCATATATTCACCAATAATATCACCGCCAGAAAAACCACAACAAACCGTATAATCCGTTGCGAAATAAGCCGTAAAGTACCGTAGGAATCAGGTAAAATCAGGGCTTCATCTTCCTTGATTTCGGTCTCTTCCACAGCCTCGGCACCAAGGTTCAGTTCACTCACAACAACGCTATTCTGGGCCACCTCAACAGTGTCCTCCGCCGCGTTTTCAAGCAGTTCTTGCGCCCGGTGCTCTGCGTCCTTCGCCGCTTTCTTAGTGATTTCCAGCAACTGCGCCTCGCTCGCCTGATCGAAAAAGAAGTCAACCCAGCTGCGTAGCAGATTCAGCATCGGAAACAGAATACCAATAAGCAGCACGCTCTCCATCAAAGGGCCAGTTCCGATCAGCCACAAACAAAAGGTGATCACAATCAACACGTTAATGTATAGTTGCCAGTTCATCCGCCTCCCCTGTAGCCCCGTACCCTTAGAACGACGCCACAGCCGGAAGGAGCGAAAGACAACAAAAAGGAGCACCACACAGGCGATCGCAGCAGCCGCAACAGAAACTGACAACGCAGCAGGAGAGATACTACCGTCTTGGCCCATTGTCAGTCGGGCAAAAACGTCGGAAAGCGCCATGGCAAAGAACACAACACCAACCGCTTGGGCAATCATCAAATGCAGGTACTTGGCCTTTTGGTTTGACAGTGGCACCAGCCGCAGTGCAGGCACATTTGGCGCGAGAATGAACATCGTCAGAGCCCGAACAACGCGAAGGGCAATAATTACTGCCAGAAAATTCAAAACGACAGTTTCAATCAGGGGCGGCCATTCAAATGCTAAAAATGCCCCGACACTTCCAAAGGAAAACAACAACAGCCCGACAGCAATGATTGCTGCACGCGTCAGGGCAGCCAGCGCCCGTTTGCCAGGCGTTACATGGGGCAGCATCGCCAAGCGCAGCAGCGGTATTGACGTGTACTGGCGATAGAGCCACTCCAGCCCAGCCCCCACAAATAAAAATATCACCAGAAACGTCAAGCTGCGGACCTTGCGGTGCAACGTCATTTCTTCCTGCCAACGGTCGATCAGCATTTTCGGGGTCTCTGGCAGCAATACCCACGCCTCGCCCAGTGCTGACATACGGGTACGTACTTTATTCAAACCGACTACCAACCGGTCGCGAAAGGGAGCGCCTTTTGCTTCCGTTGCTTCGATCTCGCCAGCCTCGACACTTTCGCTTAACCAATTTTGCACTCTCTGGTCTGCCAATAGGCGCATCAATTCACGCAAATCATTGGGAGACGGATCCTCTATTTCCACCGGCGCAACTGTTTCTTGGGAAAATACAGGTTGCGGCACCCAGGCCAACAGCAAGATACTCATTGCAAGGGCAAATATTAAATGCAGTCGCATCATAGCGCCTCCTGTTCTGCGACATCCACAGGCAGGTCTTGTTTCAGCGTATAATCGGCGGGAAGCATTCGTTCGACCCGCATTATCCCACCCGGTGGGCTGAGCTGACAAGCCAGCCGAACCCCCGGACCACAGCCCAGCCGATTCAAGGTTTTCTGCTCAAGCTCCGATGGTGCTGGCAGGTCCTCGCTCGAAGATAAAACAAGCACCCGGCAAGTTCCGCAGCGTCCGCGCCCGTGGCAAATATTGGCATGGGGTAAATCGGCGTGGCGTGCGATGTCCAACATGTTTGGCCCCGAACGCGCCTTTATAATTGGACCCCTGATATAGTCGATTTCCAAGAATTTCTTGCGATGACGCGACACACGCAGTAGCCGTGCCAGCAAGGTCAGGAGAACCATGGCAGATGTAATCCAGATAATTCTGGAGGTCACGATTTTTGACTGGGCAACAATCTGCCCAGCATCCACCTCGGGTTCGGTTGTTTCGGGATGCTCTTTTGCACGATCCAAGCTGTAGCCCTTATACGGCGCAGTCTCATCATATCCTTGTGGATACTCGGTTGCGTGTGCAGATTTTTCTGCCTGACTGGCCGCGAGCAGAATGTCCCTGCCCGCCGAAACATAGCCCAACAAAGCAAGCACCGGAACTGCAACGGCCAGTGGATAGAACCAAGGCAGCACCCGCACAGACCACATTTTGGAGCGCATCCAGATCAACAGCCCAATACAGCCATGCACCCAGACGATCGCCACAAGCAACACCTGACGCAAACCGGCAATCGGGTCGTGCAGCCAAAAAAACCTCAACAATTCCCCATAACTGGCTTCAGTTGAAATTTCCTTCATTGCGCCAATACCAATTGCATGCGGAATCAAGAGCGGGATAATCAGCAACCCGGCCAGAAATTGCACCATATCATTGGCCGACATGCGCAAGGTTTCCCGTTTGTAAATCGCTTGCAGTGCCAGCAAAAAGTGGGTGAACAGCACTGCCAGCAGAATTTTGGAGCCCACCGGCCCGGTCCAAATTCCCGAAAGATAGGGGCGCATCCCATCTACTAGGGTGATGGAATGCAACCCCAGAATCATGTTCAACAAGTGGGTGGCAATGAACAATAGCAGGAAAATTCCTGAAATAATCCGGGCGCTACGCAAAAATACAGCCGTATTGGAGCTCTTGTTTTTACTTACATTCATCAATATCCCCTTCAGCACTATCGCGCGGTCAGTACAGACTTGCAGAAGTCTACATAATTCACAATGTCTTGGTCCGGAAATTGGCCAACCCTAAAACTCTTCAACCAGTTGCACGCCGGGTATGTGTTTGATGGCACCTTTAATCTGCGGGTTTAGCGCATACTCCCTCTTTAGCGCCACTTCGACCTCTCCGGGTAAATCCGGATGTGCCAACACCAGATGCACCGGCCCGCGCGCACGCCTGTCGGTCTTCTTGGTTGCCGTTTCAAGACGCGTCGCCACGGATGCAACCGCGGCCGCTTCGTTGATAAAAATTTTCAACCCCATCGCGGCGGCATCAACAACGGCTGCGTCGACCGGCTGTACCGCACGGGCCAGCAATTTCAGCTGATCCGCCTCCTGATTGGCCTCAACCGTCAGCACCACATTTTCACCGGCCACCAGCATATCGCGGTATTTTTCCAGCGTGTCCGAGAAAACCGTAACCTCATACAGCCCCGTCGGATCAGACAGTTGCACGAAGGCAAAACGATTTCCGCGCGCCGATTTACGTTCCTGCTTGCCCGAAACCGATCCGGCAATTTTTACTACAGCAGCGCCGGATTTAGTGCGTTGGCGAACCTCGCTCAGGGTCAGGATATTCTTGCGTTTCAACGGCCCCAGATAATCATCCAGCGGGTGCCCCGACAGGTAAAATCCGACCGCCTGATGCTCTTGCGCCAGCCGCTCTGTGGGCAACCAATCCTCGGGCATTGGCAGGCGGGGTGCTGGCAAATCCTCTCCCGCATCGCCAAACAATCCGCCCTGTGCCGAATTACGTTCGGTAAATGTCGCCGCCGAATAAGCCACCAGTGCATCTACCGACTCAAGACATTTGCGCCGGTTGCCATCCAGTTGGTCAAACCCGCCAGAGCGCGCCAGCATTTCCATGGGCCGCTTGCCAACCCGTTTCAAGTCCACCCGCCGAGCCAGATCAAACAGGTCTTTGAACACGCCATTTTCCAAGCGTTCACTAGTGATCAGCTTCATAGCCTCGCCGCCAACGTTTTTCAGGCCACCCAGCGCATAGTGGATTTTTCCGTCCACAACCGAATACGTCGAAAGGGACCGGTTCACACAGGGCGGCACCACCTCGATTTCCAGCCCGCGTTTGGCCTCTTCAATGTACACGCCCAGCTTGTCTGTCAGATGAATGTCGCAATTCATCACCGCCGCCATAAACTCTACCGGATGGTTCGCTTTCAGCCAGCCGGTTTGATAAGAAACCACCGCATAGGCTGCCGCGTGGGATTTGTTAAAGCCGTAGTTGGCGAATTTTTCCAACAGGTCGAAGACCTCGCTGGCCTTTTTCTTGTCAACGCCATTTGCCATCGCCCCCGTTTCAAATTTGGGGCGCTCCTTGGCCATTTCCTCGGCAATTTTTTTACCCATCGCCCGGCGCAGCAAATCCGCCCCACCCAAAGAATACCCCGCCATTTCCTGCGCAATCTGCATCACCTGTTCTTGATAAACGATAATGCCTTGGGTTTCTTCCAGCAGATGGTCGATCAGTGGATGAACGGATTCACACTCCTTTTCACCGTTCTTCACCTCGCAGTACTGAGGAATGTTTTCCATTGGTCCGGGCCGGTACAACGCCACCAGCGCCACAATATCCTCGATACAATTGGGTTTCATGCGGCGCAGGGCATCCATCATGCCCGAGCTTTCAACCTGAAACACCGCCACCGTTTTCGCGCTGGCATAGAGATCATAAGTCGCGGTGTCATCCAGCGGGATCGCCCCGATATCGCCTTCTGCCCCAATGGGCGGGGTGAACAGTTCGCGCCCATCCGCACCGATATGCAATTGGCGTCCCGACTTTTCAATCAGCTCAACCGCATTCTGAATCACGGTCAGGGTTTTCAGGCCCAGAAAGTCAAACTTGACCAGCCCCGCCTGCTCCACCCATTTCATGTTGAACTGGGTCGCCGGCATGTCGGAGCGGGGATCTTGATACAGCGGCACCAATTCATCTAGCGGCCGGTCGCCAATTACCACACCCGCCGCGTGGGTCGAAGCATTGCGCAACAACCCCTCAACTTGCTGCGCATAGCCCAGCATCCGGTCAACGACCTCTTCGTTTTTCGCTTCCTCACGCAATCGCGGTTCATCCGCCAGCGCCTTGGTGATTGAAACCGGCTTCACCCCCTCTACGGGAATCAGCTTTGAAAGCCGGTCCACCTGCCCGTAAGGCATTTGCAAAACGCGCCCCACATCGCGCACTGCAGCCTTGGACAGCAGCGCGCCAAAGGTAATAATCTGCGCCACTTTATCGCGACCGTATTTTTGTTGCACATACTGGATCACCTCCTCGCGGCGATCCATACAAAAGTCGATATCAAAGTCGGGCATCGACACCCGCTCAGGATTCAAAAAACGCTCAAACAACAGCGAGTAACGCAGCGGATCGAGATCGGTAACGGTCAGTGAATAGGCCACGAGTGACCCCGCACCTGACCCCCGTCCCGGCCCCACGGGAATACCTTGTTCTTTGGCCCATTTGATAAAATCTGCCACGATCAGGAAATACCCCGGAAACCCCATCCCCTCGATGATATTCAACTCAAAATCCAATCGCTTTTGGTACTCTTCCACACTCACTGCATGGGGGATAACCGCCAGCCGGTTTTTAAGACCCTCATTGGCCTGACGGCGCAACTCGATAACTTCGTCATCGGCAAATTTCGGCAAGATTGGATCACGTTTATACACTTTGAAAGCGCACCGTCTTGCAATTTCAATTGTGTTTTCAATCGCTTCCGGAATATCTGCAAACAGGTTCACCATTTCCTCTTGCGACTTGAAATAATGCTCCTCGGTCAGGCGGCGGCGCGGTTCCTGTTGATCCACATAAGCCCCATCCTTGATGCAAATCAGGGCATCATGCGCCGCATACATATCCCGTTTAGGGAAATAAACGTCATTGGTTGCAACCAGTGGCAGTTCCAGCGCATAGGCCATTTCCACAAATGCCCGCTCGCTCAAACTCTCCTCTGGCATGCGTTGCTCCCCATCGCTTGGGTGGCGTTGCAATTCCACATAGAGACGCTGGGCGAACATATCCGCCAGCCGCATTAGCAACGCTTTTGCTGCTTCATGCTGTCCATCGCGGATCAACTGCCCGACAGGGCCAAGCGCGCCGCCAGTCAGACAAATCAACCCTTCAGAATGGCCTTCCAACTCTGCCAGCGTGATATGCGGTAGCTCGTCGCCGGATTCCAGAAATGCACAGGAGTTCAGCTTCATAAGGTTCAGGTAGCCCGTTTCATTCTGCGCCAGCAGTACAATCGGGCGCGGGGCCGGTGCCCTGTCACCAATCTGCGCTGCCCCCGCATAAGCCAGATCAAACTGACAGCCAATAATTGGCTGCACCCCTGCCTTGGCGGCTGTTTCGGAAAACTCCAGCGCCGAAAACAGATTGCCGGTATCGGTAACGGCTACGGCAGGCATCCCCGCCACGCGGCACATATCCGGCAGTTTCTTGATCTGGATCGCCCCCTCTAGCAAAGAATAGGCAGAATGCAGGCGCAGGTGGATGAATCGGGGATCATTGTTCATCCCGCTAACTTAACGCGGCTTGCCATCGGGCGAAAGGCGTTGCACAATGTTTCGCAACTGAAAACAATCGGGCTAAAGAACCCGAGACAATCGGGGCCACAGCATCTATGACCTGCCTGTTTACCAAAGTCTACGGCGAGCGAAACACCGGCGCGACCTATCTGGAAAAGCTGGTGAACAAGAACTTCGCCACCGATCTGTTGCGCGGCGATTTTGGTGTCGATAGGCGGGTGATGCGGCTGGTTTTGCAACAACACAAACCCAAACTCCGCCCTGTTGAGAACAGTAAACTGCAAGATCAGTATCACGAGCGGATCCTCTATTCTGATTTTGGCCTCAAACACGCGGCACCGCCGGTCGACGTTATCCGCGCAGCGGCGCACAGTGACAACACCCTGTTTCTATTGATCACAAAACACCCCGTGTTTTTCCTCAGTTCCCTGCATAACCGCCCTGAAAATCCGTTATACAAGGAGGAAGGCCTGAATTTTGACCAATTCCTTATGGCCGAGTGGCCGGTTTCCCCGCGTGATAATGTGGGGGATAAGCCGCTCGAAAGCCCGATCGAGTTGTGGAATGTCAAAATGCGTGAATACGTGCGGCTGATGAAAACCGCCGAGAACGTGGTCCACATCCGCTATGAAGATTTGATCGCGGATTTCGACGCTCAAATGGATAGGATCGCCGAATATATCCCCAAAATCACCGCCGGATACGGCGCCATTCGCCGTTCGGTAAAAGCATCGGATAATCTGCGTCTTGAGGATTACCAGCGCAAATACAAGTTTCACAAAATCAAGGCTGACTATAAAAAGCGAGACCTTGAATATATCTATCGCAAAGTGGACGGCGAAATAATGGACGCACTAGATTATCGTAAGGTGATGTAAAACATGGGTAAACTGACAACACATGTGCTCGATACCGCGCTTGGGAAACCTGCAGTCGGGATCAAAATTGAATTATTTCATATCTCTGGCACGGAGCACAAAAAGATAGGTAGCTATGTCACCAATGCTGACGGTCGGATAGATACGCCTCTGCTGCAAGGGGCCAGCTTCAAAACCGGCACCTATGAGCTGGTTTTTTTCGCCGGTGACTATCTGGATCAAACCGCCCAAGCCTTGCCGGAACCAAAATTTCTGGATCAAATCCCCCTGCGTTTCGGCATTTCAGAGGACAGCCACTACCACGTTCCGCTATTGCTCTCGCCCTACAGCTATTCCACCTATCGCGGCAGCTGAACCGTTTCCTATCGGAAGTATTCCTTGCCAAACGAGAGAATCGCTGCTTAGCTGATCGCTACGACCCCGCGTATACGTCTTACGCCACATCAGACGCACACGGGTTTTCTGTAAGGAAGGTGGCGGGTTTTCTACATGAAAATCGAATTTCTTCTCAATGGAGAAGCTGTCAGTGTCGAGAATGAAAGCCCTACACGGACATTGCTGGATTGGCTCCGCGAAAACCGAGGCCTGAACGGAACCAAGGAAGGCTGCTACGAAGGCGATTGCGGTGCCTGCTCTGTGATGGTGACCAGCCAAGATGAAAACGGCACTTCACACCTTGCGATGAACGCCTGTATCCTGTTCTTGCCGCAACTGCACGGAAAAGCTTTACGCACCGTTGAAGGCTTAGCCGACGACCAAGGCAATCTGCATCCTGTGCAACAGGAAATGATCGACCATCATGGCAGCCAATGTGGTTTTTGCACACCCGGTTTCGTTATGTCGATGGCCGCAGCCCACCAGTCTGGCCAAGTCAATCACAACGATACACTAGCCGGCAACCTATGCCGTTGCACAGGCTACGCCCCTATTATCAAGGCAGCCAAGGCAGCCGAGGCCGCCCCAAAATCCAAAACTCTGGCAGCAGATGCGGCTAACCTGCCAAGTATTGACGTATCACAACAATCCCACGGTGCCTTTATTCCACAAACCACCGCCGAATTTGCCCCTTGGTATCAGGACAACCCTAACGCCACGTTAATTGGCGGTGCCACTGACGTTGGCCTTTGGGTGAACAAATTGTTCCGCGATATTAAACCCGTTGTCTTCCTGTCGCAAATCGCTGACTTGCGTGAGATCGTTGAAACGCCGGGCGGCATCCGCATCGGCGCAGGCGTCACCATGAACCGCCTGCGCACCGCCATTCAACCCCGCCACCCGGATTTTGCCGAAATGATCCGCCGCTTCGGCTCCACCCAAGTCCGCAACGCCGCCACCATCGGCGGCAACATCGCCAATGGCTCGCCCATCGGCGATAGCCCACCAGCATTAATTGCCCTTGGCGCGATCCTTCGGCTGCGTCAGGGCAAGAAACTGCGTGAGATACCCATCGAGGGTTTCTTCATCGCCTACGGAAAACAAGACCGCGATAAGGGCGAATTCGTAGAAAGTATTTTCATACCGACCCAGCCCGACAATTTGAAATGTTACAAACTGTCCAAGCGCTTTGATCAAGACATCTCTGCTATTTGCGGTTGCTTCAACATTACAATCACCGACAACTCTGTCACAGACGCCCGCATCGCTTTTGGCGGCATGGCCGCGACCCCGAAACGCGCCAGCGTCGTAGAATCCACGCTGATCGGCAACCCTTGGAACGAGGCCACAGTCCGTGCAGCAATGGCCAAATTCGCCACCGATTATCATCCCATCAGCGACATGCGTGCCTCTGATAAATACCGTGCCCATACCGCACAAAACATGCTGTTGCGCTATTTTTATGAACACCAATCCGGCCCCAAAACCCGCGTGTTGGAGCAGAGGCCATGAGCATCCGTAAGCCCCTGCCCCATGAAGCTGCACGCCTGCACGTCACTGGAACCGCGCGCTATGTGGACGACATTCCGACACCAGCAAACTGCCTACATCTGGCTTTCGGTCTTTCGCAAGTGGCTCACGGACGAATTAAATCCATCGACCTTAGTGCCGTACATAGCGCTATAGGAGTTGTAGAAGTCTTAACGGCTCAAGATCTGCCCGCTGCCAACGATGTATCCGCCTCCCACCACGACGAACCTTTGCTGGCTGTCGACACTGTACATTTCGTTGGCCAACCCATTTTTATGGTCGCCGCGACCAGCCATGCATTGGCCCGTAAAGCTGCGCAATTGGCCGTAATCGAGATCACAGAATTAACTCCTTTGCTAACTATTGAGGAAGCCTTGGCAGCAGGATCTGAGTTTGAAGATCCACCAACATACCTCAAGGGAGAGCCTGAAAAAGCCCTCAATAGTGCCACCCATCAAATCGACGGCACCATCAACATTGGCGGTCAGGAACACTTTTACCTTGAGAGCCAAGCGGCCCTCGCATTCCCGCAAGAAGACGGTGACATGCTGGTGCATTCTTCAACTCAGCACCCCAGCGAAATCCAGCACAAAGTGGCCCAAGCCCTCGGGCAGCCGTTCAACAGTGTACGCGTAGAAATTCGCCGAATGGGTGGTGGATTTGGCGGCAAGGAAAGCCAGGGAAACAGCCTCGCCTGCGCCTGCGCCATCATCGCCGCACGCTGTGGGCGACCGGCAAAAATGCGTTATGATCGCGACGACGACATGGTGATCACCGGCAAACGCCACGAATTCCGCATCGACTACCGTGTCGGATTTGACAACTATGGAAGGATACAGGCCGTTGATTTTAAACAATACTGCCGAGGGGGCTGGGCGCAAGACCTGACCCTGCCGGTGGCCGATCGTGCCATGCTACACGCCGACAACGCTTATCACCTACCTAACGCGCGGATCACTTCACACCGCTTAAAAACCAATACTGTATCCAATACCGCTTTTCGTGGCTTTGGTGGGCCACAGGGCGTCGTTGGTATCGAGCGGGTGATCGACCACATCGCACACCACCTTGGCAAGGAATCGCTCCAAGTGCGCGAGGCAAACTATTACGCCCCAAAATCAGCCAATGCCGGGCAAACAACGCCCTACCACATGGAAATTACTGACAGCGTGATCGACCAGATTTCCGACACACTCGTCGATTTCTCTGGTTATAGCGCTAGGCGCACTGCGGTCACAGAATTCAACGCGAAAAACAGCATCCTGAAACGCGGCCTCGCGCTCACGCCAGTGAAATTTGGAATCTCCTTCACGTTAACCTTCCTCAACCAAGCAGGCGCGCTGGTACACATCTATTCTGACGGTTCAATCCACCTGAACCATGGCGGCACCGAAATGGGGCAAGGCCTGTTCACCAAGGTCGCCCAGGTCGCGGCAACGTTATTCGCCCAGCCCTTGTCAGCAGTAAAAATCACCGCAACGGACACTGCCAAAGTACCCAACACCTCGGCTACAGCCGCCTCGAGCGGCTCTGATCTAAACGGCATGGCCGTAAAAAATGCCTGCGAGACAATCAAGGCGCGCTTGGTGGCGTTCATCGCCCAAAACTGGCAGGCTGATCCTGCCAAAATCCGCTTCACCAAAGCTGGCGTAGAAATCGGAACCACGATTCTAACCTTCCAAGAGGTCATCGCCACCGCCTATCAGAACCGAATTTCACTGTCCTCCACTGGTTTTTACAAAACGCCCAAAGTCGAATGGGACCGGACCAAAGGCACTGGCCGACCATTTTTCTATTTCGCCTATGGTGCCGCAGTGACGGAAGTGGTTATCGATACGTTAACCGGCGAAAACCGCATCCTGCGCACCGACATCATCCACGACGTCGGAAAATCTCTGAACCCCGCGCTAGACCTTGGCCAAATCGAAGGTGCATATGTCCAGGGCGCTGGCTGGTTAACCACCGAAGAACTGGTCTGGGACGCTCGGGGCACCTTAAAAACCCACGCCCCATCCACCTATAAAATCCCCGCCTGTTCAGACCGCCCCGCCGAATTCAACGTCGCCCTGTTCGAGCAAGGCGAAAATACCGAGGATACGATTTACCGCTCCAAAGCCGTCGGCGAACCGCCCTTCATGCTGGGCATTTCGGCCTTTATGGCGCTGTCTGACGCCGTTGCTGCCTGCGGAGACGGAACCCAATATCCCGACCTGCAAGCCCCTGCAACGGCAGAACAAATACTCAAGGCCGTGATGGCACAAAAGGGGGAGACATGGTGACAGGCTTCAACCTCTCGGAACTGCAATCAGCCAGCGCCAAGGGGCCGTTGATCCGCATCGTTATAGCCAAACACGCCGGTTCAGCGCCACGCGAAACCGGCACTTCAATGCTGGTCGGAACGGATTGGCAAACAGGAACCATTGGCGGCGGCGCTTTGGAATACGAGGCTACGGAAAAAGCCCGCAATATGCTGGCTAAAGCAAGCAACACTCAAATCCTGAAAGTACCGTTAGGCCCCGCCCTCGGGCAATGCTGCGGCGGCACGGTAACACTGGTGCTGGAACGCTTCACCACAGCCACCCTGCCAGACCCCAAAACCGAAATCTTCGCCCGCGCGATATCAAACGCAACGGTTGAACCGCTCTCGGTTACACGCGCCCTCGCCAACATGCGCAGCCTGCAAGACCGACGCCCACTGGTGTTTAACGATGGCTGGCTGATCGAGCCCCTGCAAGAAACCTCCCACCCCATTTGGATTTACGGCGCGGGGCATGTCGGCCGTGCGGTGGTCGAAACCCTGCAAGGCCTGTCTTTTGATATCATCTGGATCGACACAGCACAAAACCGTTTCCCGGCTGAAATTTCTGGCCATGCAACCCCGCTGATCGCAGCAAACCCCGCCGATGTGGTGCGCCACGCCCCAGCCAATGCGCAACACCTCATTCTGACCTATTCCCACGCACTCGATCTTGAGCTTTGCCACCAGGTTCTGTTACGCGATTTTGCCTCCCTCGGCGTTATCGGTTCTGCTACCAAACGCGCCCGTTTCACCAAACGCCTGCGTGTACTTGGCCATTCTTACGCGCAAATCACCCGCATGACCTGCCCCATCGGCAACCGCGCCCTTGGTAAAACCCCCAAAGCTATTGCCGTGGGGGTGGTCGCTGACCTACTATCGCCCAGTGCTGTGCAAACCACCCGAAAGGAAGCCACCCTGTGACACCTCTTTTGCGAATTTCGGGCCTAACCAAAGCCTACCCCGGCGTGGTTGCCAATGACAACGTAAGCTTTGACATCGGCATCGGCGAGGTCCACGCACTGCTAGGGGAAAACGGAGCGGGAAAATCCACGTTGGTCAAGGCAATATACGGCCTCGTACACCCTGACAGCGGTACAATGGAGTTGGGTGGCAACGCTTACGACCCCGGCGAGCCGCGCAACGCACGTGCGTCAGGCGTGGCGATGGTTTTCCAGCATTTTTCCTTATTCGAGGCACTGACCGTTGGCGAAAACATCGCCCTCGGCATGGAAAACGCACCGGAAACCACAGCCTTATCCGAGAAAATTCGCACTGTTTCCGCCAATTATGGGCTGACGCTTGATCCTGACCGCCTTGTTGGCGACCTGTCAGCAGGCGAGCGCCAGCGCGTCGAAATCGTGCGTTGTCTGTTGCAGGAACCCAAATTGCTGGTGATGGACGAACCCACCAGCGTGTTGACCCCACAAGAGGTCGATATCTTGTTTGAGACCCTCCGCAAGCTCAAGGCAGAGGGCACCTCGATCCTCTATATTTCCCACAAGCTGGAAGAAATCCGTACCATCTGCGACCATGCTACAATCCTTAGGCTGGGCAAAGTTGTCGGCACCTGCATTCCCTCCGAAGAGACCCCGAAATCAATGGCAGAAATGATGGTCGGAACCACCTTGACGGCCCCCAAAAAGGGCGCCTTCCAACCCGGTCCTGCATTACTCGAGGTGCACAACCTTTGGCTCGCCTCCAGCGATCCATTCGGCACAAGTCTCAAGGAAATCACGTTTAACCTGCACGCGGGAGAGGTTCTGGGCATTGGCGGTGTCGCGGGCAACGGGCAGGATGAATTGATGCTGGCCCTGTCCGGCGAGGAACGCACTCAAAACGGCACCATCCAGTTCAAAGGCGAAAACATCGGCCACCGCGGCCCTAACTACCGCCGCACACAAGGGCTTTTGACTGCGCCAGAGGAACGGCTCGGCCACGCAGCCGCGCCCGATATGTCGCTGACCGAAAACGCTCTGCTGACGGGTTTTGGGCGACAAAAACTGACAACCAACGGCTTTGTCAAATGGAACGCCACCAAGAATTTCGCCCGCGCCATCGTCGAGAAATTCGACGTGCGCACCCCAAGCGTCAACAACGCGGCCAAGTCACTGTCGGGCGGCAATCTGCAAAAATTCGTCATCGGACGGGAAATCATGCAGAACCCCGAGGTGTTCATCGTTAACCAACCCACTTGGGGTGTTGATGCGGCGGCGGCGGCGGATATTCGGCAAGCAATACTGGAGCTCGCTCACAATGGTGCAGCAGTTTTGGTGATCTCACAAGACCTGGACGAGTTGATGGAAATATCCGACACCTTCGCGGTTCTATCCGAGGGCGCAATGTCCAAAGTACGATCGGCGCAAGGTGTCACAATCGAGGAAATCGGCCTGCTTATGGGCGGAACGGAGGTAAGCCATGCTCCGGCTTGAAGCACGACCAAACCCATCCAGAACCATGCAGGCGCTAACGCCGGTCATCGCAGTAGCGGCCACTATGATCGCCGGTGGCATCCTGTTTGCGCTGCTTGGTAAAAGCCCATTTGCGGCCATCCGCATGTTGTTCTGGGATCCGGTTTTCGGTGAATTCGCCTTTTACTACCGCGGTCAAATTCTGATCAAAGCTGCCCCCCTGATCCTGATCGCTCTGGGCTTGTCCTTTGGCTTTCGCGCCAATATCTGGAACATCGGGGCCGAGGGCCAGTTCATCATGGGTGCCGTGGTGGGCGGGGCAACAGGCCTAGCGCTTTACCCGTATGAAGCTTTCTGGGTCTTCCCGCTGATGATTATTATGGGCGCAATAGGCGGCATGTTATGGGGGTTAATCCCAGCTTTTCTAAAGATAAAATTCAATGCCAACGAGATTCTTGTATCACTGATGCTGGTCTATGTTGCCTCCAATTTCCTCGCGGCTATGGTCACAGGGCCCTTGCGTTCCCCCGTGGGCATGAATTTTCCCGTGTCACGGAATTTTTCAGAATACGCCTCTGCGGCAAATGAGGAACTGATTGCCGGGACCGGCATGCACTGGGGCGTTGTCACGGCTTTCCTTGCTGTTATCGTCGCCTACATCGCCCTGACCCGCCACATCGCTGGTTTTCAAATTCAGGTTACAGGCCAATCTGCCCGCGCCGCGAAATTCGGCGGTATCAACCCGAACCTAACCATCGCACTCTGCCTCGGCCTATCTGGTGCCCTCGCAGGAATGGCAGGAATATTCGAGGCAACAGGCCCCGCTGGTAAACTCTCAACAAACTTCCCTGTTGGCTATGGTTTCACCGCCATCATCGTGGCCTTTTTAGGCCGTCTCAATCCCATCGGCGTTTTGCTTGCGGGCCTCCTGCTTGCTATCACCTTTGTCGGCGGCGATGTGGTCCAGACCGAATTGCAGGTCCCCAAGGCCTCGATTCAAGTTTTTCAGGGCATGCTGCTTTTCTTCCTGCTCGGCTCTGAAATTCTGGTGAATTTCCGGCTCAGGTTAAACAAAAAGGGGGTCGCGTAATGGATTTCTCGGCAATCTCACCCGTCAGCCTGATCGTCAGCCTGATCGCGGCTTCGACTCCAATACTGCTGGCCGCGATTGGAGAGCTGGTAGTGGAAAAATCCGGCGTTTTGAACCTCGGGGTTGAGGGCATGATGATCATCGGTGCAATTACCGGGTTTATCGCTGCGGTCAGCACCGGGAACCCGTTCCTCGGATTTCTGGGCGGAGCCATTGGCGGCGCGCTGGTGTCAATCATCTTTATTGTCCTGACCCAATACTTGATGGCCAATCAGGTCGCCTCCGGCCTTGGCCTGACCATGATCGGCCTTGGCCTCGCAGCCCTGCTCGGCCACAGCTATGCAGGCATTAAACCGCCCTCCTCGCCGCATCTTGATATCGCGGGGCTGTCTGACCTACCCGTTGTCGGCCCGATTCTGTTCAACCATGATTTCATCATCTATTTCAGCATCATCCTCACTGCCTCTGTCTGGTATTTCTTAAACCGCACCAAAGCAGGCCTGATCCTGCGCGCGGTCGGTGAAAACCACGACGCAGCCCACGCCTTGGGCTATAAAGTTGTGCGCGTCCGCATCTATGCTATCCTGTTTGGCGGCGCTTGTGCGGGTATCGGTGGGGCCTACCTATCCTTGATCCGCGTTCCACAATGGACCGAAGGCATGACCGCAGGTGCCGGCTGGATCGCACTAGCCATTGTGGTTTTCGGCAGCTGGAAACCATGGCGGGTTCTGATCGGGGCCTACTTGTTTGGAGGCGTCACAATCCTGCAACTCAACCTTCAGGCAGTAGGGGTAAATATTGGGGCTGCATATTTATCCATGACGCCTTATATCATCACCATCATCGTTCTGGTCATCATGTCATCCGACAAGAAACGCGCCAGCCTCAATGCGCCTGCCGCGCTCGGCAAGCTATTTCACGCCTCAAAATAAGGGGCACTTAAAAGGGGCCGTCTGCTGGCCCACCAACAAGGAGAGAAAAATATGAATCTTTTGAAAACACTGCTGACCGGTGCTGCAATGGCGGTTGGCCTTGCAGGCGCGGCGACGGCAGGCGAGAAAGTTAAAGTTGGCTTTATTTATGTTGGCCCAACGGGCGATTTCGGTTGGTCCTACCAGCACGACCAAGGCCGCAAAGCCATTGAAGAAGCATTTGGCGATGCCGTTGAAACTTCCTTTGTGGAAAGCGTACCAGAGTCTGCCGATTCCGAACGCGTGATGACCCAAATGGCCCTGTCCGGCCACGACATCATCTTCGCCACCTCCTTCAACTACATGGACCATGTAATGAATGTGGCCAAAAAATTCCCGAAGGTGAAATTCGAACACGCCACCGGTTTCAAACGTGCCGACAACGTGTCCACCTATTCGGCGCGCTTTTATGAAGGCCGCGCCGTGATTGGCCACGTAGCAGGTAAGATGACCAAAACCAACACCATCGGCTACATCGCCTCCTATCCGATCCCCGAAGTTGTGCGTGGCATCAACGCTGCTTATCTGGCCGCCAAAGCCGTAAACCCCGACGTGAAAATGAAAATCGTCTGGGTTTACACCTGGTTTGATCCAGGCAAAGAAGCGGACGCCGCTAATGCGCTGATCGAGCAAGGCGCAGACATCATCATGCAGCATACGGATTCACCCGCTGCCATGACAATCGCCGAAGAAAAAGGCATCTACGCTTTTGGTCAAGCCTCTGACATGGGTCAGTTCGGCCCCAATGCGCGCCTGACATCCATCATCGACAACTGGGATCCCTACTATATCGCCCGCGTTAAGGCTGTCATGGACGGTACTTGGTCCTCCACTGACACATGGGACGGCATCAAAGAGGGCATGGTTGGCATTGTTGATTTCTCTGACAAGGTTCCTGCGGACGTCGCGGCCTCCGCTGGCGCAATCCGCGATGCACTTTCCGCAGGCACGATGCACGCCTTTACTGGCCCCATCAACAAACAAGACGGTTCCGTCTGGCTCGCTGATGGTGAAACAGCCGATGATGGCACATTGGCCGGTATGAACTTCTACGTTGAAGGCATCGAGGCGGAACTGCCACAATAGGCTTTACACTTTAACAAACCCTGAAACGGCCAGCCTAACCCGCTGGCCGTTTTTCTTTTACGCCAGCCAACACTACCAGCGCGGCCAGCGCAAACATCATCGCCATCAGGAACGGCGCGCCGGGGAAATAAAACTGCGTTCCCTCGCGCGTGAATATGCTGAATAGCCCCGTCATCAGCAGCGGCCCGATTATCATCGCTACCGCCCGAATGCTGGTCACAATACCCTGCAACTCGCCCTGCGCATCATTGGGCACCGCGCGTGACATGATCCCCTGTATTGCAGGCGAGGAAACCTCTCCCAGCGTGGTCAACGGCAGAAAGACAAAAACCAACCAACCGAGCGGATTAAAGGCGACCAGAACAAAGGCCAGCACATTGATCCAAAGCCCAAACACCGTAACCCGGTATTCCCCAAACCGGGGCACCAGCACGCGTGTCAGCCCCCCCTGCACCAGCGCCAGCAAAAACCCAAAGAAAGCCAGCGAAATACCCACCATCTTGGCGTCCCAGCCATATCTCTCCAGCGTATAATAGGCCCAGACAACCGGATAGACGATAAATGACATTTCATGCAGGAACACCACAACCATCATCCGCGCCTGCCCTGGCAAGGCACTAAGCGCTCGAAAGGCCCCGAACGGATTGGCCCGTGACCAACGGAACGGACGGCGCTTGTCTGCAGTCACTGTTTCAATCAGCACAAAATAGCCAAACACCATATTGATTGCCACAAGAACCGCCGCGCCAAAAAACGGTGCACGCACGCTCCATTCAGACAATAACCCACCGAGCAGGGGCCCCATGATAAACCCGACACCAAAGGCCGCACCTAACAGGCCAAAATTCGCCGCCTTGTTCTCGGGTTTGGATACATCCGCAATCACCGCCGCCGCCGTGGAATGATTCGCCGCCGTGATCCCATGTACTATCCGCCCGATGAACAGCACCCAAATACTGCCCGCAAAGCCCATGATCAGGTAATCCACACACATCAAAAACAACGAGATCAACAGAATTGGTCGCCGCCCAAAGCGATCCGACAGATTGCCCAACATCGGCCCGAACCCGAATTGCATCACCGCAAAGACCGAGCTTAAAACCCCTCCCCAAACCGCCGCACGGCTTAAATCCGCATTGCCCAATTCCAGCAGCAATTGCGGCATTACCGGCATAATCAAACCAATGCCAATGGCGTCAAGCATCACTGTGAAAAGAACGAAATAAACGGCAAGGCGGGAGTTGGTCATAATTCTGCTCTGGCGGAGTTAAATACAGGCGCCCACCACTGGAAAAAGTTAGAGAGCAATGCTTACGAACTATTTATCGCAGCGTAATAATATTTCAAGGTGGAAATATAACCTGGGCATGCACAGGGCCCGCGTCGGTGCCTCGCTCATCTTAAACCGATCACTTATTTTACAAACACCGACCTGTCCTTTTCAATCAAAGCCACCAATCCAAATACATATCAATTCAAGCAATGGTTACTATAAATCAGTCCCCTGAATCCTTGCCCACAGGCGCCCCACCGGCAAAGCCATTCGCCCCTGAATACGCGCAACCTTCCTCTTGCATTTCCAGATGCAATCTGCTGCCCGTATAGGGGTTGGATCGCGCCAATTCCTCATCAAATTCAATCCCCAAACCGGGTGCCGTCGGCGTCAGAACATAGCCTTCCTCCCAACGGATCGTCCCCTTGACCAATTCCGAATGAAACCCGCCACCTGTCAGAATACTTTCTACCATCAATAGGTTAGGGATATTCGCCCCCAGTTGGATATTCGCCGCCCATTCCACCGGTCCCGCATACAAATGCGGCGCAATTTGGGCGTTGTATACCTCTGCAATTGCCGCGATTTTCTTGGATTCCAGTATCCCGCCCGAGCGACCGGTCGCGGGCTGCAAAATGCTCGCCCCGCCCACCTTAACCGCCTGAGCAAACTCGCCCTTGGTCGTTAACCGCTCCCCTGTGGCCACTGGTATCCGTGTCCCCCCCGAAACCCGCGCCAAAGCACCCATATTATCCGGCGGTACCGGCTCCTCAAACCATAAGGGCTGGTACGGCTCAATCGACTGCGCCAAACGCACCGCACCGCCAGTGGTGAATTGCCCGTGCGTGCCAAAAAGCAGATCCGCCTTATCCCCCACCGCTTCGCGCACCGCTTTGCACATCGCCACCGACAGGGAAATATCGCGCATCGCCGGTTGGTGGCCGCCGTAAATCGTGTAAGGGCCCGAAGGATCAAACTTCACCGCTGTGAACCCGATCGCCACCATTTCTGCCGCTGATTCCGCTGCCATTTCCGGCGAATACCAAAATGCATCCACATCGTGATGCGCCATTGGGTAGAGGTAGGTGTAAGAACGCAGCCGCTCGTTCATCAGCCCCCCCAGCAGCGCGTAAACTGGCCGCCCGTGAGCCTTGCCCAGAATGTCCCAACAAGCGATTTCCATCCCCGAAAATGCCCCCATGACTGTGGGATCCGGACGCTGGGTAAAGCCGCTGGAATAGACACGACGGAACATTTTTTCGATATTTTCGGGGTTCTCGCCCTGCATGTGACGCGCAAAAACATCTTCGATCACCACCTGCATCGCCACAGGTCCAATGGCTGCAGCATAAACCTCTCCATAGCCCACAATTCCGCAATCGGTGGTCAGTTTTACAAAGATAAAATACCGCCCACCGCCTCCGGGGGGCGGATTTCCCACCACAAAAACCTCAAGATCAGCCAGTTTCATCGCAATCCCCCCGCGCATAATGTCGCTAAAACCACTGTAATGCGCTTTAAACCTTTCCCTTTTACGTCTGACAGCCTAAATGCAACGTTTCAATCCGGCAATTCAGGAATTCCGCTCGTGACCCAGAAAACCCCCCTCGGCACATTCGCCTCGACAATCCGCGGCAATTCCTTCTTTACCTCCGCGCGCGAATTCAACTTGAACCAGAGCCGCACCGACGTGCTGTCCGGCCTCACCGTCGCCCTCGCCTTGGTGCCAGAGGCTGTGGCCTTTGCATTCGTGGCCGGTGTTGACCCGCTGGTCGGCCTTTATGCTGCCTTTATTGTCGGTCTGATCACTGCGGTTTTTGGCGGTCGCCCTGGCATGATTTCCGGTGCAACCGGCGCTTTGGCTGTGGTGATGGTGGCCCTAGTGGCAGATCACGGGGTGCAGTACCTGTTTGCCACTGTGGTGCTAATGGGTATCATCCAGATCGCCGCCGGGTTACTGAAGCTCGGCAAGTTTATCCGCATGGTGCCACATCCGGTGATGCTCGGCTTTGTCAACGGGCTGGCCATCGTGATTTTTCTGGCGCAACTGGAACAATTCAAAGTCTCCGACGGCGCAGGCGGCCATGAATGGATGGGCGGCATGACCCTGCTCATCACCCTCGGCCTGGTCGCCGCAACCATGGCCATCATCTGGATCACCCCCCGCATCACCAAAGCTTTCCCGGCCCCCTTAGCCGCCATCGGTCTGGTGGCTGCTGTAGTAATCCTGTTTGACGTTCCTGTTCCACGTGTCGGCGACCTTGCATCGCTCAAAGGTGGCCTGCCCCCCTTTGCCATTCCCGATGTGCCGTTTACGCTGGAAACCCTCTACATCATCCTGCCCTATTCTGTGATCCTCGCCGCAATCGGCTTGATTGAGAGCCTGCTCACCCTAAACCTCGTTAGCGAAATCACCCGCAAAAGCGGCGGTGCCAGCCGTGAATGTGTCGCGCAAGGCGTCGCCAACACCGTCACCGGCTTCTTTGGCGGCATGGGCGGTTGCGCCATGATCGGCCAGTCGATGATCAATGTTAATTCTGGCGGTCGCACCCGCCTGTCCGGCATTTCGGCAGCGTTGTTCCTGCTCGCTTTCATCCTCGTAGGCAGCTCGATCATTGAACTCATACCACTGGCCGCCCTCGTTGGCGTAATGTTCATGGTCGTCATCGGAACCTTCGCCTGGCAGAGCTTTAAAGTCTTGCGCATCGTGCCCCGTGCCGACGCCTTCGTCATTCTGCTGGTGACAGTTGTGACCGTCTATGAAGACCTTGCCATCGCCGTGGTCGTCGGTGTCATCGTCTCCGCCCTCGTTTATGCGTGGAATGCGGCCTCGATTATCCACGTCAAGGAACACGCCTCGCAAACGCAGGCAGGCGCGCTGGTTTATGAAATCGAAGGCCCGTTGTTCTTCGGCTCCGCCACAAGCTTTCAGGAATTGTTCGACCCCTCAAACGGCCCCGACCACATCATTCTGGATTTCACCAAATCCCGCGTCGTTGACCAATCCGCCTTGCAAGCAATCGAGGCTGTAGCAGCAAAATACATAGATGCCGGTAAACGCCTGCAACTGCGCCACCTCAGCCCAGATTGTCACCAGTTGCTGCACAACGCAGGCCAGTTGATGATCGACCAAAACGATGATGTAGAATACCATCTGGCAGTGGATTACGATATCCAGACGGGTCGTTTAGGTGGGCACTAGCCTCACGCGGCAATAGCCCCGCAGGGGCTCATAGGAACGCCCCGCAAGGGGCACATTTTGGCTAGAGCCAGCGCCCGTCCAGCAATCCATAGAATGTAAAGGCCGGGGCCACTAACGCTCTGCGACCCGCACCTAGGGGGAATCTGCGCAGCGGGGCGCTGAATATTTTGCCGGGGGATCCTTTCCCCAAGGCAAGATCGGCCAGCAACGCCCCGGCATAACTCCCCATGGCCACGCCATTTCCATGATAGGCAAGCCCGGCCCAAGCGTTTTTCCAGCCCTCAATTACCCCAACGTAAGGCACGCGCTTTCGGGCAACACAAATCAGGCCGGACCAGAAATATGGTGTTTCCACCGAGGCCCATGCCGGAAAAAGCCGTTCGAAATCCCGTCGAATGGCCATTTTCATCCGTCCTCGCGCTGGCCCGTCCGCCCGCACGCCACCGCGCATTCCGAACAGAAACCGCCCGTCCGGCAACAGTCGGAAATAATGCAGCAACCGACGACTGTCATAGGCCATAAGGTCTGTGCTCCAACCTTGCGCCACACGCTCTGCCATCGACAGCGGGCGGGTAACAATGATGTTGCTTTGCAGCGGCAGGTAACGGGCGCGCAGCCATTCCGGCACATCCTCAGAGCTGTAACCGTTGGTCGCAAGGATCAGGTGGCGGGCAATCACCCGCCCCTTTGGCAATGACAGAATGTAGCCCCCGTTTTCGGGTGTAATCCCCATAACCGGACTATCGGCGCAAATCTCTGCCCCCGCCTTTTGCGCCACCTCCGCCAGCCCACCAACATAGCGCGCCGGATTAAGCGCGAACCCCTCTTTGATATGTAGCCCGCCGTGAAAATGCGGGCCTGCCATCCCGTTTTGTTCAAGGTCTTCGCGTGACAAAAGGCTGGCCGCGATTCCCTTTGCGCCCAGCACCCTGACCTCTGTTGCCATTTCCGTCAGCATCGCGGGGCGGTGGGCCAGTTCCACCTCACCGTTTGAATGAGTTTGCGCGTCTATCCCGTGGCGTTCCAGCAAATCTGCCACCAACCGGACCGCCGCACGCTCTGCATCCTGAAAAGCCTCTGTTTCTGCCGCGCCGTATCTGCGCCGCATTGCCCTCGCCCCCAGCATTGCCCCACCCAGACAGCAAAACCCACCATTGCGCCCGCTGGCACCCCAACCGGGGCTTTGTGCTTCCAGTACCAGCGCCTCTGCCCCAGCCTCTACCAGATGCAGTGCCGCTGACAGGCCGGTAAAACCGCCGCCAATAATGGCGTACTCCACATGCCTGTCACCTTCAAGCTCAGGCCAGTTGCCTTTGGGCAGTTCCCAAAAACAATCCTTGCGGGCCTCTGCACCATAAGCATCGTTTTCATAAATACGCTGCACTGAAATCCGCCTTAACTAAAAGACGATCACATTGCGGCGAGATTTCCCCGCCTTGGTGTCTGCAATCGCCTCATTGATCTGATCCAGCGAATAGCGGTTGGTAATCAGCTCATCCAGCTTTAGCCGTCCTTGGCGATACTGTTCGATCAACCACGGAATATCCCGTTTCAGCACCGTGTCGCCCATCAGCGACCCTTTGATGGATTGGCTCAATGCGGATAGGATTACCGGCTCGTAGGATGCTTTCGCACCAGAGGGCGGCATCCCCACCATGATCATCTCGCCGCGGGGGGCCAATAATCGGGTGGCTGTTTCAAACACCGAAATCGCGCCCACAGTAATAAACACAAAATCAGCCCCGCGCCCGCCTGTCAGTTTACGCACCTGGCGTGCCACATCTTTGTCAGCCGCGTTAATCACATCGGTTGCACCAAATTCCAACGCGCCTTTCAGTTTTTCAGGTTCCAGATCAAGTACGATAATTTTAGATGCACCCACCAGAACTGCGCCCTGAATGGCGTTCAATCCGACGCCACCCGCACCGATCACCACAACCGATTTTCCAGCGCGCACTCCGGCGGTATTCACCACCGCGCCAAGGCCGGTAATCACACCGCAGGCCAGCAGGCTGGCCACGTCCTTGGGAATATCATCCGGAATTTTCACGACCTGACTTTGGTCAACAACAGCCATTTCAGCAAAGGCCCCAGTGTCCAGACCATGTTCAGCCACAGTGCCATCAGCCAGCGAAATCGGCGAGGATTTCATGCGATCAGTACCCTGCTCGCAATTCACTTGATACCCTGAGGAACAGGTCGGGCAGGTTCCACATGATTTAATCAAGGTCACGATCACACTATCGCCCGACGCATATTCCGTCACACCACTGCCCACGGCGCTGACTGTACCCGCCGCTTCATGGCCATACACGGCTGGCAAATGCCCGCCCCAAGCGCCCTCAATATAGGAAATGTCAGAATGACAGATTGCGCAAGCGTCAATCTTCACCGCGACTTGCCCCGCCGTTGGGGGCTGCAAGGATATCTCTTCAATCACCAAATCAGAACCAACTTCGTGGCAAACAGCCGCTTTCATCCTATGCTTCCTTTCCAAATGCACCCGGCAGGATGCACAGCATTTTATACAACAGGTCCGCACCCAACAGCGCGGTATTTTCCGATGAGTCATAGGGTGGCGAAACTTTGACCAAATCGCAACCCACGATGTTCAGCCCCCGCCAACCGCACAAACCTATTCGGCCCATCAAGAAGTTATCTGTTCATCGCCCGAATTTCTGGTTGTGCGCCCAAAGGCACATCAGTTCGGTGGCCACATGCGCCCCCGCAATCGCGGTAGCTCCGGTTGTGTCAAAGGGTGGCGAGACCTCAACCACATCCATACCCACCACATTGATCCCCGCCAGCCCACGCAGCATCGTCGCGGCTTGGGCAGAAGTCAGCCCGCCCCAGACAGGCGTACCCGTGCCCGGTGCATAGGCAGGATCAAGCGCGTCAATGTCAAAGGTCACATAGGTTTGGTTGGCCCCAAGTATCTTTTTGATCTTTTCAACAACTGCTTCCGGGCCAATCCGGTGCACCTCAGGCGCATCAATAATATTGACGCCAAGGGTATCCTCGTTCACCGTGCGTATTCCCACCTGAACCGAGCGTTCCGGCACCACAATCCCGTCCTTCACCGCCTTGTAAAACATGGTGCCATGGTCAATCCGCTCTCGGTCATCATCGGCCCAGGTGTCGGTATGGGCGTCAAATTGCAACAACGATAGGGGGCCATATTTTTCCGCATGGGCCTTGAGGATCGGGTAGGTGATATAGTGATCCCCGCCGAGCACCAGTGAGGCGGCCCCCGCATCAAGCACCGCCTTGATATGGGCCTGCAAGGCCGCTGGGAACCGCCCGATATGGCCGTAATCAAACGCCACATCACCGCAATCCACCACGTTGAATTCTTCCATGGGGTTTACATCCCAACCGTAAGGCGCGTCTGGCGCTTGCAAGGCAGAGGCCTCTCGGATAGCGCGCGGACCAAGGCGGGTGCCGGGGCGGTTGGTGACGGCACAATCAAACGGTACACCAGACACCGCCAGATCAACCCCCGTCAAATCCTTGGTATAACTGCGGCGCAGAAAACTGGTGACGCCGCCGTAAGTGGCCTCATAGCTTAGACCGCGATAGCCTTTGCGGGTGATCGCGGTGTCGATTTCGTTTGCAGCATCTTCAAGCGCCATTTTTTTTGCCTATTAATAATTTGATCAAAAATACAATCGGCGCGCGCTACAAATTTTGCAAGAGGTGATTTATCCTCCGAAAGAATATCCAAAACCACGAACTGTGCGGATCGGGTTTTCTTCGCCGGTGCTGCCCAAGGATTTGCGCAACCGACCCACATGCACATCCACAGTGCGCGTGCCCACATCAGCGCTGCGCCCCCAGACACGATCCAGCAACTGGTCGCGTGACCACACCCGGCCGGGTTTTTCGATCAGTGTTAGCAGCAGGCGAAATTCGGTGGGGCCAAGGTCAACCACGCGCCCGCGCACAGTTACCCGATGCTTGGACGTATCCACAATGACCCCGCCGTGTTCCAAACGCTCTACCACAGAACCGGGGCGCAAACGGCGCAAAACGGCCCGAACGCGGGCCAGCAGCTCTTTCACAGAATAAGGTTTGATCACATAGTCATCCGCGCCGGTATCCAGCCCTCGAATACGGTCGTCTTCCTCACCACGCGCAGTCAGCATGATGATCGGAATGTTGCTGTGTTTTAGGTTGCCCTTCAAGCTGCGGCACACTTTGAGGCCCGAGAGGTCGGGCAACATCCAGTCCAGCAGTATCAAGTCCGGCGTTTCCTCTTCGACCAGCATCAAAGCATCCTCGCCATTTTCGGCGCGGATCACGTTGTAGTTTTCCTTTTCCAGATTGTAGCAAAGCAATTCCAGCTGGGCTGGCTCATCCTCAACAATCAGAATGACGGGATCGGTGCTATCGGTCATAATCTGTCTCCCTCAACCGCGATGGGCAACAGCACGGAAAACACGCTGCCCTCACCCAGTTCACTGGCAATCTGTAATTCGCCGCGATGGCGCATCAGGATATGTTTAACAATTGCAAGGCCAAGGCCGGTGCCGCCTTTGTTGCGCGAACGCCCTTTGTCGATGCGATAGAACCGCTCTGTCAGTCGGGTGATGTGCTTGGCTGCAATGCCCTCGCCCTGATCCGTAACCGATATCCGCAACATTTCGGGATTTTCCTCATCAACACCGGCATGCACAGTCACTACAGAGTTGACGCGGCCATACTTTGCCGCGTTTTCGATGAGATTTGAAAACACCTGCGTTAATTCATCAAGATCACCATGAACCATTGGCAGGTGCTCTGAAATTTCCAAAACTACCTCCGCATTTTCGCGGTTGGTGATGGGTTGCAAAGACGCTTTAACACGGCGCAGGATCAGGTCGACATCGTTCAGCTCGACCGGGGCAACCCGTTCAGCGGATTCCAGTTTTGACAAGGACAACAGATCATCAATAAGCCGTGCCATGCGTTGTGCTTCGGTTTCCATTAATCCCAGAAACCTCTCATGGGCTTCACGGTCATCTTTGGCAGGGCCTTGCAAGGTCTCGATAAATCCATAAAGCGCAGTCAACGGCGAGCGCAATTCATGGCTAACGTTCGCGACAAAATCACTGCGCATCTGCTCTGCCTCGCGGATGTGGCTGACATCCTCAAGGCTTACAATCGCGTGGGTATCCTGCGGATTGGCGTCCGAGGCCATCCGTACCACCGTTACACTAAAGGAGGTCGGTACAACCAATTGCAGCTTTACATCGACCGAGGCCTGATCCTGCCCAGCAAGCACCGCATCCACTGCACGCAGGCACTTCTTGTTGGGAACAAAATCCGCCAGATCCCGCCCCTTCAACCCGACACCAAAAAGGCCCGAGGAAGCCGCGTTTCGGAACAGGATACGGTGGTCTGCATCTACCACAAACACCGCGACCTTGAGGCCGTTTAGAACAGCTTCGACGTTTTTGTGCATCATGGTGTCACCTGTTTGTTGCGGTGCGCCTGTTCCTATGGTCGCCGGAATTTTATTCATTTCTCAACCTTGGGTTTTTGGAGCGTATTAGCCGGGCAATGTAACAGTTTAATGTCAGCTTAATGTCAGCCAAGCGCAAAAGCAAAGGGCGCACCAGAGGTACGCCCTTTGCGAAAGTACTAGGCCCCGCCTACTTGGTTATGATCTCCGGTCCCATAACCATATTGGGCAGGAAGGTAGACAGGACCGGAATGTAGGTCACCATAATCAGGAACACAAACAGAATGGCAAGGAACGGCAGCGCGGCACGTACCACAGCCATCATCGGCATTCCAGCGACGCCTGACGTCACAAACAGGTTCAGGCCAACCGGCGGGGTGATCATGCCAATTTCCATGTTTACCACCATGATGATGCCCAGATGGATTGGATCAATCCCCAGCTCTATCGCAATCGGAAACACCAGCGGCGCCACAATCACCAGCAGGCCAGAAGGTTCCATGAACTGCCCCCCAATCAACAGTATCACATTGACCACAATCAAAAAGGTAATCGGACCAAGCCCCGCGCCCAGCATTGCTTGGGTAATTTGTTGGGGTACTTGTTCATCTGTCAGCACGTGCTTGAGGATCAGCGCATTAGCGATCACAAACAACAGGGTGACGGTTAGCTTGCCTGCATCAAACAGCGTGTTCACGGTGTCCTTATGCCAGAAGGCTGTGACTATTGCCCAAGGCTTGCGCAACAGGCTTATGTTCGGCTCTCCCTCTTTGGTGGCAAGCGGGCCCATGTCGCGATAGATAAAACTTGCCACAATCCAAGCGTAGACAGCGGCAACTGCTGCGGCCTCGGTTGGGGTAAAGATACCTCCATAGATACCGCCCAGAATGATCACGATCAGGAACAGTCCCCAGCCCGCCTCCTTTGCGGCGACAAAGCGTTCGCCCCAACTGGCGCGCTCGCCCTTGGGCAGATTTTGCACACGTGCCATGATGTAAATACCCAGCATCAGCATGAAGCCCGCCAATAGGCCAGGGATCACACCCGCCAGGAACATACGGCCCACAGAAACTTCGACGGAGGCGGCGTAAACCACCATCACGATGGAGGGCGGGATCAGGATGCCAAGCGTGCCCGCATTACAGATCACGCCAGCAGCAAATTCTTTGGTGTAACCGACCTCGCGCATACCCGCGATCACAATGGAGCCAATGGCCACAACCGTAGCGGGGGAAGAGCCGGAGAGGGCTGCAAACATCATACAAGCAAACACACCCGCGATGGCGAGGCCGCCGTGAAAGTGACCAACACAGACAATGGAAAACCGGATAATCCGCCGCGCCACACCGCCCGTCGACATGAAAGACGAGGCAAGAATGAAAAACGGAATTGCCAGCAGAGTAAAATGGCCCTCGAACGCATTGAACAGGGTTTGCGCCACTGAAGCCAACGAACTGTCGGAAAACCACAACAAGAACAGAGTAGACGACAGGCCAAGGCCGACCGCGATAGGGACACCAATCAGCAACATGCTGATGATCATCACAAAAAGGAGTGCGACTTCCATTGGCTTACCCCTCCTCTTTCTGTCTGATTTCGTCGAGTTCGTCCTCGACTTCGTGGGTGGCAATTATGTTGTCGATGTCACCGCGCCAGACATGAATGCCCGCCTGAACAAAGCGAAACAACAACAGCGCCATGGAAAACGGCAATACTGCATAGGGGATCAGACGGGGAATTTTCTCATAGGCTTCCCCTTCGTTAAAAATCCCCTCCATGAAGCGCAGAATATCTGGCATCACCACGGATTCCACCTCGTACCAACCTTTGCCACGAAACTTGTCCTCAAAACCGGTGGGGAACCAGCGGCCCTCGGTTGCGGGCAGGTTGGCAAAGTTGGCCCAGTAATCCCACGATCCCTTGAGCAAGAAAACCGCGAAAAGGATACAACAGAAGATCGAGAACAGGCCCATAGCTCTGCGGCCCCGCCGATCAACCATGTTGATAATTGCGTCTACCCCTAAATGTGCGTGGATCTTAACCGCGTAGCTCGCGCCCAGCAGTACCAGCCAGGCAAACAGGAACACGGTCAGTTCCAGTGCCCAAAGGATGTTTGAATTAAACCCGAAACGGGCGATCACATTGGCAAATGTAATCAGAACCATTGCCCCGAGGATGCCTGCAATCAGCGTTTCCTCAAGCCGGTCAAATGCGCTTTTGTGGCGTTCCATGTTCCCCCCCGTTTAAGAAAACGCGGCCCCATTTTTGGGGCCGCGCGGTTAGATGGCTTAGTTAGACATCATGTTGATTTTTTGCGCCGCTGCGATGTTATCCGCTCCAACGTCGCCTTCAAACTTGGCCCAAACTGGTTTCATGGTTTCAACCCAAACCGCACGCTGTTCAGCGGTCAGTTCGCGCACAACACCACCGGCGGCAAGCACGGATGCTTTAGCTGCCTGATTTACCGAATATGCCTCGCCATTACGGGCTTCTGTCACTTCGGCAATGATGGTCAGGAACTGGTCACGAACCCCCGCATCCAGACCTTCCAGCCAGTCAACATTGGCCACCAACAGATAGTCAATAATGCCGTGATTGGTTTCGGTTACGCCGTCCTGAACCTCAAAGAACTTCTTGCCAAAGATGTTGGACCAAGTGTTTTCCTGACCATCCACAACGCCCTGCTGCAGCGCACCGTAAACTTCAGAAAATGCCATTTTCTGTGGCGAACCACCGATGGCTTCCATTTGGGCAACCAGCACGTCAGACGATTGCACACGGAATTTCAGGCCGTTTGCATCTGTTGGCAAGATCAGCGGCTTGCTTGCGGACATTTGTTTCATGCCATTGTGCCAATAGGCCAGCCCTTGCAGGCCGCGTTTTTGCATGCTGTCCAGCATGCCCTGACCGGCGTCAGATGCCTGATAGGCATTCACTGCATTCATGTCATTGAACATGAATGGTAAGTCAAAAATTCGGAACTGTTTGGTGAATTTTTCAAATTTAGACAAAGAAGGTGCGGCCAGTTGAACGTCGCCTTGCAGCATCGCTTCCAGAACTTTGTTGTCGTTATACAGTGTTGAACTTGGAAAAACCTCCATGCACATCTTGCCGTTCATTTCTTCGTTAACCCGTTTCTCCAGCAACGAGGCAGCGATGCCTTTGGGGTGTTTATCGGTGTTGGTCACATGGCTGAATTTTACAACAACCTCGCCGTCTTCGCAGCTTGCGGATACGGCGTTGGCGGATACGGTCAGGGCCAAGGCCATGGCAGCGGTGGTCAAGAATTTCATGTTTTTCTCCCAGAATGGTGTCATCCGGGGAATCGCCCCCGGTTGTCTTTAGGATGCGCACGGTCGAACTATGGACAAAGGACTTTCTATCGTCACAAAAACGTCATAAAATTCAGAGCATTACCTGAGGTCACCGCATTCTTTTCGTTTTTTTGTGTGCAAAACCACACAAGGCTATAGCTATTTGTGTGGAAATTCGCACAAATAGCGGCAACAGGAAGGTGCTGTGAAACATATCCTTAAAACTCTCTCTCTGGGGATATACCTCATTTTTTGCGCCGCTCTGGTCTGGGGCTATTGGGCGCTGGCCTACCGCGATGCTTTGTCCCAACTGACCAAAACCGGCACTGCGCAATTGGAACAGGCCTCCGACCGCTTGTTGGCACAATTGCAACGTTTTCGCCAGTTGCCCGGCCTGCTCGCCGATCACCCTTTAGTTTACGAGGCGCTGATCCCGTTTAACGACGTGAGCCACATCAACGAGTTCTTGCTGAAGAATGCCGACCTAACAGGCGCATTCGATATCTATATCCTTGACGAAGGCGGCACCACCGTTGCCAGCTCCAACGCCGACCTGCCACGAAGTTTCATGGGGCACAACTATGCTTTCCGCCCCTATTATCGCCACGCCATCACCGGCGGGCTAGGCTTTTTTCATGCGCTTGGCAGCTCATCAGGGCAACGCGGGTTCTTCTTTGCCGGCCCGATCCGCGACAAAGATAGTAAACCCATTGGTGTTGTAGTAGTGAAGGTGGATTTGGAAGCGTTAGAGGTGGTCTGGCGCGCCGATCCGCATGTAGTGCTGTTTTACGATAACAATGGTGTAGTGTTTCTGGCGAACCGGTCTGATCTGATTTTCAAGATGTATGATTTTGAAACCACAGATCTGGAATCAATCAACATCCTGCGGCAGTATCCCGTGGATGGCCTCTCACCCTTGCCGGTCCATCAACAGCGCTCGGTTTTCGGCCATACCCTGTGGCAAACACCAAATAGCAACAGCTTCCCGCCAATGTCTCTTGCCCTGACCCGCCCGGCCCCCCTGATCGACATGACAGCACAGGTATTTGTCAGCGTACAAGACGCGCAGGAACAGGCACGGTTTCAGGGGATTTTGGCAGCATCAACGCTCGCGCTGATTTCTCTTGCTCTGTACGCGCTGGCACAGCGACGAAAACGTTTAGCGGACCGATTGGCAATTGAGGAGCGGGCCAATTCTACGCTAGAAGCACAGGTCGAGCGGCGTACGGAACAGCTACGACTGGCGCAGGATGGTCTGGTGCAGGCAGGCAAGCTGACGGCCTTGGGTGAAATGTCAGCTGGATTGAGCCATGAACTGAACCAGCCTTTGGCCGCGATCCAGAACTTTGCAGAGAACGGAAAAATTCTGCTGGAGCGCGAACGGTTGGGCGAAGTGGAAGCCAATCTGGTACAAATTTCCGACCTGACCAAACGCATGGACCGCATAATACGCAACCTGCGCGCCTTTGCCCGCAAAGAGGACGAAAGCATCGCGCGGGTGGATATTTCTCAGGTCATCATAGAGGCCGTCAAGCTGGTCGAAATTCGCGCCAAAAATGAAAATGTCATCATAAACCTGCCCCCAGACGCATCGCCTGTCTGGGTGATGGGGGGGGGCATTCGCTTGCAGCAAGTGCTGGTGAACTTGATCTCGAATGCCATGGACGCGATGAAAGTCAGTCCCGTGAAATCCATTGAAATATCGCTGACCTCCGACGCCAAATTCACCGTGGTGCGGGTGCGCGATACTGGCCCCGGCTTGAACACACCGGACAAAATATTCGAGCCTTTCTACACCACCAAATCCGTTGACAGCGGGCATGGGTTGGGGCTGGGGTTGTCGATTTCTTATGGCATCGTGCAAAGCTTTGGCGGCAACATCAAGGGCGCAAACCATGCGGGGGGCGGCGCGATCTTTACCATGGAATTACAAACAGCACCGGAGACCCCATGAGCGGACATGTTTTACTGGTCGAAGACGACCGCGCGTTGCGCGCATCTCTTGCCCAAACTCTTGACCTGGCCGGTTTTCAGATAACTCAGACGGGCACCTATATAGAGGCCAAGGACCATATCGCCGCCAGCTTTGACGGGGTGGTTCTGACCGATATCCGGATGCCGGGAAAAGATGGGTTTGATGTACTGCAACTGGCCAAAATGCGTGATGCCGATCTGCCGGTCATTGTGCTGACAGGCGAGGGAGACATCCCTATGGCAGTGCGTGCGATGAACGGGGGCGCGCATGATTTCCTGACTAAACCCTGCCCGCCCGATGCACTGGTGCGGGTGCTTTCCAAAGCGCTGGAGCTGCGCAAACTGACCCTGAAAACCCGCGCATTGGAGCGACGGCTGGAACGCGGTGATGTGGCGGCGGTGAATTTCCCGGGGCCATCACTTGCCGCCAGCAACCTGCGCAAATCCTTGCGCCACTATGCCTCTGTGCCGGTTGCCGTGCATTTTTCCGGGCCAGAAGGCAGCGGCAAAAGGATCGCCTGCCACACCCTGCACGCATTGTCGGATTCCAAGGGACCGTTTGTGGCGGTGAACTGTCGCGATCTCACGGCTGAAAAGGTGCAATCGGCAGTAATTGAGGCCCAAGGCGGCACCCTGTGCCTGCGTTGGCTGGATGACACCAGCGCCAAAAACCAACTGGCCGTTTTGCAACTGATGGATGGGCTAGGTTTTCGGCTAATCACCAGCAGCAACGCCCCTTTGCAGGAGCTGCACCGCCAAGGGCTAAATCCGGATTTGTTCTATGCACTTGATGTAGCGACAATTCCAGTGCCGGGGTTGGCCTTGCGCAAAGAAGATCTGCCTGATGTTTTCGATTCCTTTGTGCGCCAGGCCTGCCGGACCCTCAATCGCTCGATGCCTGACATCGCAGAATATCGCACCATTGTCTCGGCGCGGGACTGGCCTGCAAACTTGCCCGAACTGCGCAACTATGCCCAGCGGGTGGCACTGGGCTTGCAAGAAACCGGATTCAACCCGACGCAGGCAGGATTGAGCCAACAAATGGAAGCATTTGAACGGGGCGTTATCGTCGAAGCACTGGCCCGCTGTGGTGGACGTGCTGCCCTTGCGGCGCAGGATTTGAACCTGCCGCGCAAAACCTTTTACGACAAATTAAAACGCCACAATCTGAAACCGGAAGAGTTCAAACGCGGTTAAAGAACGCCCTCTCTTTGAGGTCTGCATAGGTTTTATCCAGTGCTGATCTGGCGCGCGCTACCAAGGTATCAATGTCACTTTCCTGCATAATCAGCGGCGGCGAAATAATCATTGTGTCGCCAGTTGCACGCATGATCAAACCACCATCAAAACAGTGGTCCCGGCAGATTTGCCCCGCTGCGCCCTCATCCGCAAATCCGGCACGGGTGGCTTTGTCAGAGGTCAGCTCCAGCGCGCCCATCAAACCAATACAACGGGCATCGCCCACCAGTGGGTGATCCGCCAGGGATTTCCATTTCTTTGCAAGGTAGGGGCCCGCCACCTTGGCAACGTGGTCAACCACGCCTTCCTCATCCAAAATCCGCAGGTTTTCCAGCGCCACAGCACAGGCCACCGGATGGCCGGAATAGGTGTAACCGTGGTTAAAATCGCCCCCGTTTATGACATCTGCCACCGCATCGGATACAAGCGTCGCGGCAATCGGGATATAGCCGGAGCTAAGCCCCTTGGCCACAGTCATGATGTCGGGGCGAATACCGAAAGTCTGGCTACCAAACCAGTTGCCCGTCCGGCCAAAACCGCAAATCACTTCATCCGCAATCAGCAGGATTTCGTATTTATCGCAAATCCGCTGGATTTCCGGCCAGTAGGTTTGGGGTGGAATAATCACCGCACCGGCACCTTGCACCGGTTCCGCAATGAAGGCCGCGACCTTGCCTTCGCCTAGACGCAAAATCTCTGCCTCCAGACAGCGGGCCCGCTCTAGGCCAAATTCTTCGGGACTTTTCCCGCCACCCTCGCCATACCAATAGGGCTGGTCGATGTGGCTAATATCCGGAATTGGCAATCCGCCCTGCGCGTGCATTGGCGTCATACCGCCAAGACTGGCGCTGCCAACGGTTGAACCGTGATACGCATTCTTGCGGGAAATGATCACCTTTTTGTCGGGCTTTCCTAGCGAGGCCCAATAGTGACGCACCATACGGATATTGGTGTCGTTCGCCTCAGATCCGGAACCGGCGAAAAACACGTGGTTCAAATCACCCGGTGCCAGTTGCGCCAAACGCGTGGCCAGAGCAACCACCGGCGGGTGGGTGGTTTGGAAAAAAGTGTTGTAATAGGGGAGCTGCGCCATTTGACGTGCAGCCACATCTGCCAGTTCCTTGCGGCCATACCCGATGTTTACGCACCACAGGCCCGCCATGGCGTCCAGATACTCGTTGCCCTCGGAATCGCTAAGCGTAACACCTGTGCCGCTGGTAATCACCCGCGCGCCTTTGGCGTTGATTTCGTTCCCCTTGGTAAAAGGATGCATATGGTGCGCCGCGTCCAGTGCCTGAATCTCGGCGGTAGGCATGTGGTTGTCGATCTTGTTCATGGCAGAAACTCCTGCGCGAAAGTTAAGGGGACGGAGGATTGAAAACCCAGTTAATCTCACTACTGCCGATAATATGATCAGATTTTAGTTCGTCAACACAATTTGATCAAATTTATGACCATTCGAAACTGTTACGCACAATTTCAAAACCCTGTTGAATATCCTGCAGAATCGCCTGCCCTGCGGCTATGGCATCGCCAGCCTCTAGTGCTACAACGGCTTCATTATGCAAATCTACCATACTCGCAGTGCCCCATTTACCGCAAATAATCCGGTACAAAGGCCCATAACGTAGCCACAGGGTTTCCGCCATCGGTACCAAAATTGCTGAATTGGCGTGGCCGTACAAGGTGAAATGAAACCGGTGGTTTTCGAACATGTACCGACGCACATCTCCGGCCTCAATCGCGCGGTTCACACATTGATCAATCGTACGCAGCTCTGGGATTGCATCCGCACTGATGTTTTCGCAGGCTAATCTAGCCAGTTCCGGCTCCACAGACTGGCGTGCGAACACCAGTTCCGAAAAATTGTTTTCGTCCATTTGCGGTACGCAAACCCGCCGATTGCCCTGAAAAACCAATGCACCCTCGGCGGTAAGGCGGCGAATCGCTTCACGCACCGGTGTCATGGAAACGCCGATTTCCTCGGCTAAGCCTTGAATTGTTACTGCTTGACCCGGCGCCAGTTCCCCAAACAAAACCTTGTCGCGCACCTTTCGATACACCAGTTCGTGCGCTGGCAAGTTTGCCTTGGGCAAGGCGTTTTTTTGCAGGTTTTTTTCGGTCATGTTTTGCAAAACTGTGTTTGATGTGTTTAGTTGCAAGCCTGCACAAATTTGCGGATAACCGCAACAGGTTTGACAAAACTCTTGCTTTCTGCTGATTTTTGATCAAATTTTGGCGGCGATGATATTGCCAAGAAAAAACTGCTCAGGGAGAAGCACATGAAACTTACAAAAACCGGTACGCTGGCTGCTCTGCTCGCCGCAACAACCGTTGCAGGCACTGCGATGGCCGAGGAAATCCACGTTTACAACTGGTCCGACTATATCGACGAAGAACTGCTGGCCAAGTTCGAGACAGAAACCGGCATCAAACTGATCTATGATGTATTTGATTCCAACGAAGTTCTGGAGACAAAGTTGCTGGCAGGCAGCACCGGTTACGATGTGGTTGTGCCATCAGGTACATTCCTGAGCCGCCAAATTCAAGCCGGTGCATTCATGAAGCTGGACAAAAGCAAGCTGAGTAATATTGGCAATGAATGGGATGCCGTGAAAAAGCAGACCGGAATCTATGATCCGGATAACGCCTATTCCATCAACTATATGTGGGGCACCACCGGCATTGGCTATAATGTGGGCAAGGTGAAAGAAGTGCTCGGCGATGACGCGCCCGTAAATTCTCTGGCGTTGATTTTTGATCCAGCCAATATGGAAAAACTGGCCTCTTGCGGAGTGCATTTTCTGGATGCCCCAACTGAAATCATCCCTGCCGTGCTGCGATATTTGGGTGAAAACCCTGACAGCCACGACAAGGACGTTCTGGCCAAAGCCACCCCTATCCTTGAGGCAATCGCACCTCACGTCCTCAAATATCACAGCTCAGAGTATATCAACGCGCTTGCCAATGGCGATATTTGTGTAGCTTTCGGCTGGTCCGGTGATGTTCTGCAGGCCCGCGACCGTGCGGCAGAGGCAGACAATGGCGTAGAAGTCGAATATGCCATTCCATCCCAAGGTGCCTTGATGTGGTTTGACCAAATGGCAATCCCTGCGGATGCACCAAACCCCGATGGTGCACATAAGTTCATCAACTTTATTCTGGATGCCCAGAATATGGCGGCCGCGTCGAACTATGTCTATTACGCCAATGGCAACCTTGCCTCGCAGCAGTTTCTGATCGAAGACGTGATTGGCGACACCGCGATTTACCCCGACGCAGATACAGTGAGAAATCTGTATATCACCACATCCTATCCACCGAAAATCCAGCGGGTTGTGAACCGAGCCTGGACCAAAGTGAAGTCGGGCAACTAGACCCGTTAACCAATTGAAAACCGAAAAGCCGTTCACACATTGTTGAGCGGCTTTTTGTTTCGTGGTGACGGAGCGGCGGCTATAAATCTGCCTGACCTAGCTTTGGAAACTATCATGCGCCCGAAACTTACCGCAGCCATTGTTCTAGCCAGCTTTGGAACTGCCAATGCCCGGAATTTGACCATTCATCCACTGGCTGAAATCAGAGATGGCCCGTTGCCTGCCTTGGTGAATATCCGCGCCAAAAATGCCGGTCTGACCATTAAATCCAGCGTCCCGTTCGACAGAAATGGCGGCAACACCGGGCTGATCGAGGTTTCCGTCTTGGGCCATGCTGGGGAATAAGATGCCGTCAAGACGAAACCGCGCCCCATTGGTGACAATGGTCATCTCCGAGTCGGTAGCCAGAAATATGTAAACCCAGCTTTTCGGACCAATTAGCGCCCAGCGATTTTCCCGCGGAGCGCCTTTTCAACAGCCTTCAGCCCGCTAGCTAATCAGCCTCGCCCATCAGCGCCGCAACCTTCATTGCAATCTGCTTATAGGTCTTGGCATGCACGCCATCCGGTTCAGCGACAACCACTGGTTTACCCTGATCCGAGAAATGGCGGATATCCATGTGCAGCGGTATCGCACCAAGGAACAATACACCCAGCTTGCCCGCTTCAGCCTGCGCGCCACCATGGCCAAAGATGTCAGAACGCTCGCCACAATGGGGGCAGAAAAAGGTGCTCATGTTCTCAATAATACCGAGGATGGGAACATCCACGTTCTTGAACATTTTCAGACCCTTACGCGCATCAATCAGCGCCAGGTCTTGCGGAGTAGACACGATCACAGACCCCGCCAGCGGTACCTGCTGCGCCAGTGTCAGTTGCGCATCCCCCGTACCCGGCGGCATGTCAAGAACCAGCACGTCCAGCGCGCCCCATTCGACCTCTCGTACCATCTGCATCAGGCCGGACGTCACCATTGGACCACGCCAGATCAAGGGTGCTTCTTCGTCCATCAAAAAGCCCATGGACATCACTTTGATGCCATATTGCTCCACCGGAATGATGCGGTGGTTGACGATTTCGGGGCGTTCGGTGATTCCCATAAGACGCGGAATAGAAGGCCCGTAGATATCGCAATCCAGCAGACCAACCTTCAACCCCAAAGCCCGCAGACCCAGTGCCAGATTGACCGACGTCGTGGATTTGCCAACCCCACCTTTGCCCGAAGCCACGGCCAGAACCGCCTTCACGCCCGGAATTGCACCGGGGGTTGGCCGCATGTCGGGGCCAACAGGGCGGTCCGGTTTGGTGCTCAGTTTTGGTGGCTCTTTCTGCTCGGGTTTGGATGCCTTCTTCTCGGCCGTCAGCACTACAAGAACCGTATCAATCCCCTCGATCCGCGAAACTTCGCGCTCTGCTGTGGCTTGTAGTTCGTTGATCTCTTGGCCGCCATCTTCGGGTACAGTGATCGAAAACACCACCTTGTTGTCCATAACAACAATGTCCGAAATCATCCCTGCCGATACCAAGTTCTGCCCGCCTTTGCCGTATGGAATCTTGGCGAGCCTATCTAAAACTTTGTTTTTCATCCTGAGTTTCCCCTCTGACGACACCTAGGATGCCGGAATCATTTATATTCGTGCATTTGAATATAACATAACTCGAAATAATTCCAGAGTATTTTGCTCAAAAAAATGGCCCGCGTCAAAACGCGGGCCATTAGATACCTTAAAGCGAGGCTTCCAGCTCGGCCAATATCGCATCACCCATCTCGCTGGTCGATACCGGCTTGCCACCATCCGCCTGCATCAGGTCAGCGGTGCGGATGCCCTTGGCCAGCACTGCCTCAACTGCTTTTTCCAGCCGTGTCGCCTCTTCACCCTGATCAAAGCTATAGCGCAGCGCCATGGCGAAACTCAGGACACAAGCGCTTGGGTTGGCCATGGCTTTGCCCATGATGTCTGGCGCGGAACCGTGTACCGGCTCGTACATAGCTTTGGGGCGGCCATTTTCCATCGGCGCGCCCAAAGATGCAGAAGGCAGCATACCCAAAGAGCCGGTCAGCATCGCCGCACAATCGGACAAGATATCGCCAAACAGATTGTCGGTCACAATCACATCAAACTGCTTGGGATCCCGAACCAATTGCATCGCGCCATTATCTGCATACATGTGGCTCAATTCCACATCCGCGTAATCAGCCTTGTGCACCTCTGTCACCACCTCACGCCACAAAACGCCAGATTCCATCACATTGGCTTTCTCCATCGAGCAAACCCTGTTGTTACGTTTGCGCGCCAGCTCAAACGCCGAACGGGCCACGCGATCAATCTCGGCCTCGGTATAGCGTTGGGTGTTGATCCCGACCCGCTGGCCATCTTCCACAAATATTCCCCGCGGCTCACCGAAATAGGAACCTGAGGTCAGCTCGCGCACGATCATAATATCAAGACCGGAAACAATTTCCTTCTTCAGCGAGGAAAATTCCGCCAAGGCGTCAAAGCACTGGGCCGGGCGCAGGTTGGCAAACAGGTCCATCTCTTTGCGCAGGCGCAGCAGGCCGCGCTCGGGCTTCTCGTTGAAATCCAGAACATCGTATTTAGGTCCGCCAACAGCCCCCAGTAGAACCGCATCCACCTCTTGCGCTTTGGCCATGGTATCATCATGCAGCGGCGTGCCATGGACATCATATGCCGCGCCCCCGACCAGATCATCACTGACATCGAATGTCAGATCGCGCTTATCACCATACCAAGTAATAATCCGCTTCACTTGATCCATTACTTCTGGGCCAATACCATCTCCGGCCAGCACCAACAAAGAGGGAGTGTTCATCATCAAATTCCTTTTCAACTCAGGTTGTCACAAGACCTAAACAGCCATCACGACAGGGTCAAGACAAGCCGACGGTATATACCTGTTTCAAATTCATTGTCCTGCTAAAAACCCCCTGCTGGAGGCTCTGTTATTATGGTCTAGATTGCTTTGGAAATCACTGCAGACAAACCGGTAATCGCGCGGCTAAAAAATCAAACACCAGACGCACCCGCGCCGAGGTCCGCAACTCCTGATGCGCCGTCAGCCAAACCGGCAGTGGCGGGATCGGTATCTCGGGCAGCACTGGAACCAACCCGCGCGCCTGCGCCAATGCCACCTGTGTCGCACCGATACCTACGCCAGCGATCAAAGCTTCCAGATAGGCCACCTGATTATCAATGCGAAAGGCAAAGTCCTCTCGACGCACTTTGAAACCCAATTCCGCCATCCCGCGCATAATTATATCGGAACGGTCATACCCCAGCACTGTGTGATGCCAGATACCCTCTATACTTTTGGGGGCCCCGGCATGATCCAGATAGGATTGCGCCGCGAACAGACCAACGGCAACTTCGCCCATTCTGCGCACAATCAAATCCTGTTGTTGAGGCATCACCATACGCACCGCGATATCAGCCTCGCGCAGCAGCAGGTTTTCGGTGCTGTTGGTTGCCACAAGCTCCACCTGCAACTCCGGTTGTTGTCGCAACAACTGCCCCAACAGTTCCGGCAAAGTATAGGTCGCGACAATTTCAGAGGCGGTAATACGTACGGTTCCGGCGATTTCCTCGGCCTGCCCCTCGGCCACCAGAGAAATTCGCGCAGCTGCGGCGCGCATTGCTTGCGCATGTTGCATCAGTGCAGTGCCGGTTTGGGTCAGCACATAGCCCCCCTGGCTGCGTTGAAACAACACTGCACCCAGCTGTTCTTGCAATTGCTGAACATGACGTCCGATTGTGGGCTGGCTGTGTTGCATGGCCCGCGCGGCGGCGGAATATGATCCCTCCTCAGCCACTGCCAAAAAGCTTTGCAGCAAAGACCAATCGAAGTTTTGCATCCCACTCCATTCATATTTGAATAACTGAACTGCAATTATAGTCAATTTCAATTCAAAACAGAACCGTTATCTATGATGAAACGGACAAACTTCAGGAGATCTCCATGACACAGACAGCCCTTGTCCTCGGTGCCACCGGCCGATTTGGCCGAAATATGAACGAAGCACTGCAAGCGACAGGTTGGAACACCCGCGCGTTCAATCGTGAAAATGACATGCTCAAAACTGCGGCGCAGTCTGCGGATATCATCGTTTATGGCTGGAATCCGCCCTATAATAAATGGGCCAGCCAGTGTTTGGGCCAGTTGCAACAAGTCATCGACGCGGCCCGCGCCTGCGGAGCCACGATCCTGTTCCCCGGCAATATTTACCCCTACGGTACTGAAATGCCTCCGTTGCTCACGGAAACGACACCCCATAGTGCAACCAATACCCTTGGAAAAATCCGAACCACAATGGAATCAATGCTGCAAGCATCCGGCGTGAAAACCATTATCCTACGCGCGGGTGATTTCATTGATACAGAGGCGAACGGCAATTGGTTTGACATGATAATCACCAAGAATACGCACAAAAATGGCAAGATCAGCTATCCGGGCAATCCTGATATCCCCCATGCTTGGGCCTATCTACCGGACTTTGCCCGTGCGTTAACGGCACTCGCAGACAAACGCGATACATTGCCCGCGTTCACAGCCCTCAATTTCGAAGGCTATACCCTGAGTGGTTCGGAACTGGCAGAGCGGTTGAATGCAAAAGTTCAAAGAATGAGCTGGGTGCCTATTCACATTGCGCGCCTGTTTTGGCCTATGGCGAAACATCTGCTGGAGATGCGTTATCAGTGGAATACGCCCCACCGGGTTGACGGCAGCGCCTTGCAAAGCTTGCTACCGGATTTCAGCGCAACTCCTGTTAACATCGCACTGCAATCGGCGGTTTCATTCGAGATCAACCCAAATCAACCGGTGATCCGAACTGGCGCGACCATCTGAGCCGATCAACCCGTACCCCGCCTCATCCGGCGTCGGCCAGAACACACCCGCATCAAGCACCTTAAGGATCTTGGACGGCAACACATAATCCACCCGCAGATTTCCCGGCCCCGGATCATCACGCCAGTCTGACGTGTCGAGTCCGGGGTCTCCCTTTTGGGCGAGATTGGCATGGCCCTGCTGCTCACTCGCCACTTCTGCACCTCTGGATCGGGGGCGCGCATCCTGCAATGCCGGATTACCGAGCAATCGGGCAATTGCCCTATGTCTGCTGTCGCCATCTACCGGATCTGAGTTCAAATCCCCCAGAATGACAAAAGGGGCATCCGAGAAATCACCCCCCCTTAAAAGCCGATCCCAAAACAAAACCTCATCCGCATTGCGCATGCCATTGGCATCCTGTGGCCCGTCAAAAACCGGCGGCGTCGGATGCGAAGCCATAACCTGCAACACCCGCCCATCTGGCAATTTTACCGGAACGATCCAGTGCCCTTTGGAGGACAGGCGCATCACCTCTTGCGCCGCGAATGATGGAAAAGGCTTCCCGTCTTCAAAAACTGGCAACAGCGCCTCGGGCGCATCTTTCCACAGGATGTTGGTAAATTCCCGCGCCCCCCCCGCATCAATCGGGAACCTTGAGATCAGCGCCATGGCATATTGCCCGCGAAACGCTCCATAGCCGTAGGCATCGGCTGGCCCATCCGGCTTTCTATCCCCGTTCAGATCCAACCCGCTGGGTACACCAGTGTTCTGTGGTGGCGCAAAAAAATAGGGATAGCCAATTCCCCCGTAGGCCCCGTCATCTTGCCCCAGCAATTCCAAAAAGGCCTTGAGCGCAAGATTTTCATAGTCATGGTCCAGCTCGTTGATCAACAGAACATCGGGGCGAACCGTCTTGATGATATGCGACACCGCAGTGATCTGCTTGTCTTTGCGCTCAGTTATATTTTGCAGCAACACCCCCGGTCCGCGCCGGGTTAGCGCAGCATTGAACGTTGCAATCCGAAACGGTTCTGCCACAACAGCGCTTGCAGCCAACAGCAATATTGCTGTCAGCCAGAAGCGCCTCACGCTTGGGCGGCCTTTTCTTTGGTAATCAGGCTGGCAACCTTGAACAGGGCAATCGCTCGCAACAGGGATGTTGCAGGGACAAAGCACCAGATCGCAATGAGCCAGAGCAAAAACTGGCTGTTGCTAGACGATATTGGTTCCAGCGGCCCAAGAAAGGACAGTGCTGCAAGCGGGGCCATATACGGCAAGGATATGCCGATAATGACGTTCATAACTGCATTGCGGCGCAGAGTCGTCGGCGCGTCATGGCTGCCCGCATCAAAGGTTGGCATGTTGATCCAGAGATTGAAATGCTCTCGCCCAACTGGCCAACCAAAAACCCAGACAGTGATGCCGGCCAGAACAACCCCGATCGCAGTGACGCTGAGCGCCAATCCCGAGGCCTTGCCCAGCAAGATCCGGCTTTCCGGCCCGGCGGTTTCCGCCAATGACAGAAAGGACTGCAACGGGCTATAGCTGAAATTCCAGAAATCAAAACTCGCCGCGGCAAAATCGGAAACTGCCAGTGTGCCGGCAGTGGTTTCCACCGGCCCGCGAAATGCATAGACCAACAGCACCACAAGGGCCACCAGCAGGCCAAATCGCAACCGATTAGGGGGCGGCAAACCTGAATTCAATCAGGGTCGGAGACGGAAATCCGTACTCGAATATCACAAACGCCGCTGCAATTGCAGCAAGCAACATAGATAGCTCCGCCGAATTGGGGGATACCTCAGGTAACATAACAGCGGGAATCGCCACGGTCACTGCAACCAAAGCGGCCCTCACTGATGCGCCAGCAAGCCTCGTCAACACTGCTCTCATCCTAACACCCAGATTTAGTTCCGGGTTGTTGTTATGGCATTTAGCCTTATTATTGCCTTAATAATGTCAGCATTTAGATTCACGTCAACCGTGATAGAATAAAATTGTTATAAATCAGTTGGTTTCAGGCCGTACCTGTAGTAGTTTTGCACCACCACAATATGGCCACATTTCACAGTGGCCATATCTATATGTTGTGTTTGGCGGTTTTATGCCCAAGGCGTCCGTTGGCTGTATTCTGCCTCGAAGCCGTCAATGGCATCGACCTTTTGCATGGTCAGGCTAATGTCATCCAACCCATTGAGAAGGCAGTGTTTCTTAAAGGAATCCACCTCAAATGAAATTGCGGTGCCATCGGTTGCAGAAATGGTTTGAGCCTCCAAATCCACAGAGATTCGCGCATTTTCGCCCCGCTCGGCATCTTCCATCAAAACAGCCACTTCTTCAGCGGAAAGGCGGATCGGAAGGACGCCATTTTTAAAGCAGTTGTTATAAAAAATGTCTGCAAAAGAGGTGGAGACGATCACCTTTATGCCGAAATCCTTTAGTGCCCAAGGCGCATGTTCACGACTTGAACCGCAACCAAAGTTGTCGCCGGCCACGATAATCTCTGCTTTTCGATAGGCAGGCTGGTTCAAAACAAACGATTCGATTTCATTGCCGCTGCCGTCATAGCGCATTGCGTCAAACAGATTGACGCCCAGACCAGAGCGTTTGATCGTTTTCAGAAACTGCTTGGGGATGATCATATCGGTGTCGATGTTGATCAAAGGCATCGGTGCCGCAACACCGGATACATTTTTGAATTTTTCCATGACTATCTCCTTAACCCAGTTCCCGAACATCTGTCAGATGCCCTGTTATCGCCGCTGCTGCCGCCATTGCTGGCGACACCAGATGGGTACGCCCACCCCTGCCCTGACGGCCCTCAAAGTTACGATTGGACGTAGCCGCGCACCGCTCGCCTGGTTGCAATTGGTCGGGGTTCATTGCCAGACACATGGAACAACCGGCCAAGCGCCATTCAAAACCGGCCTCTTTAAAGATATCGGCCAAGCCTTCTTCCTCAGCCTGCGCACGCACAAGGCCTGAGCCGGGCACGATCATCGCCCGCATGCCGTCAGCAATCTTTTTACCTTTGACAACTTCGGCAACGGCGCGAAAATCCTCGATCCGGCCATTGGTGCAGGAACCGATGAACACCGTGTCAATTTTGATGTCCGTCAGCTTTTGCCCAGCCGTCAATCCCATGTAATCGAGCGCACGCTGTGCTGCCACAACCTTGCCGCCTTCAAAATCTGTTGGGTTTGGCACTGTGCCGGTGATTGGCAAAACATCTTCGGGCGATGTGCCCCAAGTCACGACTGGCGCAATGTCTTCGCCTTTCAGCACTAAAACCTTGTCGAAATGCGCATCCTCATCGGTGAACAGCGTTTTCCAATAGGCCACTGCGGCATCCCAATCGGCACCTTTCGGCGCGTGTGGGCGGCCCTTTACATAGTCATAGGTAGTTTGATCCGGAGCAATCAGCCCAGCGCGGGCGCCACCTTCAATTGCCATATTGCAAACAGTCATGCGACCTTCCATCGACAGATCACGGATCGCTTCACCGCAATACTCAATGACATAGCCAGTGCCCCCTGCGGTGCCGGTTTTGCCAATCACCGTCATGGTGATGTCTTTGGCAGTGACGCCGGGGCTAAGCTTGCCGGTGATTTCCACCTTCATGTTTTTGGACTTTTGCTGGATCAAGGTCTGGGTGGCCAGTACATGTTCCACCTCTGACGTACCAATTCCGTGCGCCAATGAACCAAACGCACCATGGGTGGCGGTGTGGCTGTCGCCGCAAACAACGGTCATGCCCGGCAAGGTCCAGCCCTGTTCCGGCCCAACGATATGCACCACACCTTGGCGCACGTCATCAACGGGGTAATAATGGATACCGAAATCGCGGGCATTTTTATCAAGCGCCTCAACCTGAATGCGGCTTTCCTCATTTTCGATGAACTTCACACGATCCGCTGTTGTAGGAACGTTGTGGTCCGGCACAGCGATGGTTTTTTCCGGAGAACGCACCTTGCGCCCTGCTGTACGCAGACCCTCAAAGGCTTGCGGGCTGGTGACTTCGTGCACTAGATGCCGGTCAATATAGAGAAGGCAAGTGCCATCCTCAGATTTGTCTACCACATGGGCATCCCAGATTTTATCATAGAGTGTTTTTGCGGACATGATTTTCTCCCCGCGTTAATGTTTGCTGAATTTTGGCTGCAGAGTATTGGGAGAAAGGCTATAGGTATGCCAGCAAAGCTATGGCAGCCCCGTGGAACCGCCATGGCAAGCGAGCCTTGTCATCCATATCAAATACGAGTGTCATAGGGACACCTGTAGCGCCGAATCAGCCGTGCTACAAGGCTTGCAGTCAGCAACCGCATGATTTCCTGCAATTCCACCCTTACCTGTTGCGCCGAAAACCCCTATCCTGAAGCAGAGCAAAGGGGAAAACGTGGCAAACGAACAAACCACTACGGATCAAGTAGCCCAGCAGTCGATTTTGACTGCTGAGAAGGTGACAACCGAGGCAGTGCCAACACTGGCAGAACAAACCGGTACCGTAATTTCCATGGTTGAGCGGCTTTCCGTGCGCCTGATGAACCCTTGGAGTGCGTATCAGGTTCTGATCATCCTCGGATTGATCGCCTTGTCCTATTTGGTTTACCGCATTTACAAGCCGCGTATTCGCGCCTTGCTGGGTGCACCGCATGGTTGGCCAAAGTGGATGTTGCGCATTCTGGCGCTGACAAACCAGCGGCTGTGGCTTTTGATTTTCGTGATCCTGTCCTGGTGCACCTTGATTATCATGCAAGAGGTCACCTGGCCTTCGCGCAGCTATTTTGTCGGGCTTGCGGCATTGCTGGCAACCGGTCTGTTCGTGATTGCAATCGCCACACGGATGATCCGCAACAAAGCCCTGCGCAAAATGGTCAAATGGATGGGGTGGATTTTCATCACCCTCGAAGTCCTCAATCTGCGAGAAACCGTAACAAATGCACTGGAAGTAATTTCATTGCAAACGGGTGATACAAAGATTACCGCGCTCACGGTTTTAACCGCCATTCTGACCTTGGGCATTCTGTTTGTCTCGGCGAGTTTCCTGAGCCGTGTTGGTGCCGCACGCATTAACCAGATTGAGGACATGTCACCCTCAATCCGGGTTTTGTTGATTAAAGTGCTGCAACTGACCCTGTTCATCACTGCTTTCCTGATCTGCCTGCGCGCCATCGGGTTCGATTTGGGTAATCTGGCTCTGATTTCCGGTGCTGTGGGTTTGGGCATTGGCTTTGGACTGCAAAAGATCGTCTCGAATTTAGTGTCCGGCGTTATCATTCTGCTGGATAAATCCATCAAACCGGGCGATGTGATTTCCCTTGATAACACCTTTGGCTGGATTACTCAGCTGGGCGCGCGCTATACCTCGGTACTGACCCGCGACGGGCGCGAACACCTGATCCCGAACGAGGATTTTATTACCTCGCAAGTAATCAACTGGTCCCATTCCAGCGATTTGGTACGGCTCGATATCCATTTCGGGGTCGCTTATGACAGCGATCCACATGAGGTGAAGCGTATCGCTGCCGCAGCACCACTGACTGTCAAGCGGGTAGTGAAATCCCCGGCCCCTGTTTGCCACATGGTAAATATGGGTGACAGTTCGATTGATTTTGTGCTGCGGTTCTGGATCGGGGACACCACCGCAGGGCTAACCAATGTGCGGGGGGATAACTATCTGGCGCTTTGGGATGCACTCAAGGCGAACAATATCGACATCCCCTTCCCGCGGCGGGATGTGCAGATTTTGCCGTCTAGTGCTGCGGACAATCCCTTGCCCAGCGATTGAAGTTTGAAGCATTAAGGCTTGCGCGCCGCTAAATTCTTGCACCACCTGAAAAGAAGGTCGTGTCAGGTCTCATTTCGCCAACATCAAGCCCTGCGAAGTTCTGCAGGGTCGGGTGCAAGTACTTTGCCACCAACGGATTGTTTGCATCCGCCACACCAAGGCGCACGAGAATGCTGGCCATCATGTTTTCCGAACCGCGTGTGGCCCCGTCCTGCACTTTCACAGCCACGCCCAAACCGCGTTCCGGCAGGATTGCGGCAAACACACCCTCCGCGCCAGTTTTCACCACTGTCGGCCCCGGTATCGCGCGCATCAATTCGGTGCAGGCGCGCCCTTCTCCAGCCACCAGATCAGGGTGCTTTTTCATCGCCGAGATCAGCGCAGTGGCCGCGGCCTGTCTTGTTACTCCCAACCCGGACGGGTCTGCCATCCGCGCCATTGCTGTGGCCAGCCCCCGCAGCGATGTCGCAAAATTGGGGGCAGAACAGCCGTCGATCACATGCCCTGGTGATTCTTCTCCGGTCATTTCTTCAAAGACAGAGAGAACCGCCTTTTGCACCGGATGATCCGGCAGCACATATTCCGCGTTGCCGCCCAAATGTTTATTCAGACACAAAAACCCGCTGTGCTTGCCCGAACAATTGTTATGCCGTTTGTCATGGGCGCAACCCGATCGCACCAGCGCATCGCGTGCCTCAGGATCACTGGGTACCTGAGGTCCGCAGCGCAGATCAGCCTCGCCCAGATCAAGATCGGATAACCATTGCGTCACTCGATCCGTATGGATCGCCGCCCCCTGATGCGAGGCGCAAGACAGGGCCAGTTGTTCGCTGTTCAGCCCGAAACGCGCCGCTGCACCGCTCTCTAGCAGCGGCAAAGCTTGCAGCATCTTGCAAGACGAGCGCGGCAGCACCACATCATCCACATCTCCCCAAGCAGCAATCACCTGCCCCCTTGAATCACAAACTACCGCACGGCCCCGATGCACTGATTCCAGAAAATCACCGCGCCACACTTCCGCCACATTTACCCAATCATCCATCGCCATGCTCCATTTTCCGCCTAAAACAAGGGGGTTCACCGGTCTTCTCTGGCATTTCCCTGCTCGATTGCCGTAAGAATACGCCACAAGAAAACCACATTCAGATGCTAGTTACAAAGGGAAGATCGCGAAAATGCGACCACAGGCAGCAACTTTTTCAGCTCGGAGGCTGGGAACCAAAATGTTCAGATCAATAGCATACACATGTGGCTTTATGGCCGTCTGTCTGGCAGCCGCCAGCGTCGCCTATGCTCAGGAATCAACCAACCGGGTTGATGCAAAAACCGACTGGTCTATCTTTGTCGAAGATAAGCCTGTCAAGGAATGCTGGGTGGTGTCAAAGCCAACAAAAATAGTCAACACACGCGGTGGCAAAGTGGTTTCTGCAAAACGCAGCGATATCCTGTTTTTCGTCACTTATCGCCCGTCAAACGGCATTAAGGGCGAGGTCTCATTCACCGGCGGCTACCCTTTTGCCAAAGACAGCCAAGTAAACTTGCAAGTTGGCAAAGACAGCTATGATTTGTTTGTCGATGGCGAATGGGCGTGGCCTGCAACCGCTGGTGATGACGCTAAAATCCGCAAGGCGATGCAGGGCGGCGCAAGCGCTATCCTGACGGCCCACTCGGGGCGTGGCACCAATACCAAGGACACCTTTTCACTGAATGGTTTCACCGCCGCATTGGCCGAAGCCGAGAAACGCTGCATATAAAAGCCTTCTGATTTCAGAAAAGATGCTATAAACGCCCCCAATCCCCGCGATTGGGGGTTTTGTTTTGGATACCAGCTATGACCGCGACCGCACCTATCACGCAAGATTTTATAACCATCCCGCGCAAAGAGGGCGGCAGCGCGCTGCCTAACCTGATCGGCATGACCCGCGCGCAATTGGCGGTGGCTCTGGATGAGGTGGGGACTCCACCTAAACAGATCAAAATGCGCGTTGGGCAAATCTGGCAGTGGATCTACACCAAAGGCGTGCACTCCTTTGACGATATGACCAACCTGTCAAAAGATTTCCGCGCGCTTTTGTCTATGAATTTTCAGCTGTCCCGTCCGGAAATCGTCACCCGCCAAATATCGAGCGATGGCACCCGCAAATACTTATTGCGCATTGCCGGCGGGCATGAGGTCGAGACGGTTTACATCCCTGAAACCAACCGTGGCACCCTTTGCATTTCCTCACAAGTTGGCTGTACGCTGACCTGCACCTTTTGTCATACCGGCACGCAAAAACTGGTGCGTAACCTGACCACAGCGGAAATCGTTGGTCAAATCATGGTGGCCCGTGATGACCTTGAGGAATGGGGCAAGCCACCCGGTGACAAACGGCTGGTTTCCAACATTGTGCTGATGGGCATGGGCGAGCCGCTATATAATACCGACAACGTACGCGACGCGATGCTGATTGCCATGGATGACGCGGGCATTTCCCTGTCACGCCGCCGGATTACCTTGTCCACCTCCGGCGTGGTGCCTGAAATTATCCGTGCTGGGGCGGAAATCGGCTGTATGCTAGCGATCAGCTTTCATGCCACTACGGATGCAGTGCGCGATACGCTGGTGCCGATCAACCGCAAGCACAATATTCAGGAACTGCTGCAAGCCTGCCGCGATTACCCACGACTTTCAAATGCCGAGCGGATCACCTTTGAGTATGTCATGCTAAAGGACGTGAACGACAGCGATGCCGATGCGCGACGCCTTGTGCGGCTGATCAAGGGTATCCCTGCCAAGATTAACCTGATCCCATTCAACCCCTGGCCCGGTTCACCATATGAACGCTCAAGCTGGGAGCGGATCGAAGCATTTGCCGAAATTGTGAACAACGCCGGATACGCCAGTCCTGTACGAACCCCGCGCGGCGAGGATATCATGGCCGCATGTGGCCAATTAAAAAGTGCGACGGAACGCGCGCGCAAATCTCGGGCACAGATTGCCAAGGAAATTGAAGGTCAATGATATGCGTCTGATATCCCTCTTTCTGATCGCCTCGCTTGCCTTGTCTGCCTGTGGACAATCCAAATTCAAACGTTATCGCGGACCACAAGTGACCCAGATCCTGATTGATAAGTCAGAACGTAAAATGCACTTGTTACACAAGAATAAGGCTTTGAAATCCTACGATGTTGACCTTGGCTTTACCCCTGTCGGCCATAAGGCAATCGAGGGCGATGGGCGCACACCAGAGGGGGTTTATCGCATCGACCGCCGCAACCCCAACAGCAGCTTTCACCTCTCACTGGGGATTTCCTACCCAAACATTCAGGACCGTGCCAAAGCAAAAGCACTGGGTAAAAGCCCGGGCGGAGAGATTTTCATCCACGGTGGGCCGCGTTTAAGGATCAATCGTGGCAAGAAAGACTGGACAGCCGGATGTATCTCGGTTTCCAACAAGGAAATAGAAGTCATCTACGCCATGGTGCAGGACGGTACGCCGATTTATATCAAGCCCTAAAGCCTCCCTAGCCGCACGTCAGTACAGCGCGGCCCCCGTTAGCTGCCAAACAGCTGCACCCACCAGATTTTTCCGACCGGTTCCTGGTTCCATGAAAACCCAAGATAGCGCGCATTGGGGTGCATAATACCTGCTCGCGTCACTGGATCCCGCATCCAAGCCTGCAAGGTTTCCTGATCATTCTCGAATGTTTCAGAAATATTTTCTGAAACCATTTGCCCAGCGTAACCCGTACGTGCCACCCGTTCCAACGGGTTGGATCCGTCTGAACCAAAATGCCAAGGACGATTCTGCCGCGAAATATCAATCGCATGAGTTTTTGCAGCCGCGGTCAGTTGCGACGATAACTCCACCGGGTTTAAGCCGCTGGCCGTGCGCAAAGCGTTGACCGCATCCAAATGGCGCAACTGGATTTTAGCGACGTCCTTTTGCGAAATCCGGAAAACCTTGCGTTGATTCGGGTCTATTTCATCCGCACAAGACACAACAAACAACAAAATAGTAAAAGCAGCCAATAGTTTACGCAGCATCTTGAGGATCCCCAAATCAAAACAGTCTTCCCCCTCTAATACGCTTTGTTATGTTTTTCAAACCCAAGATGGCAGGAATACGCTGGATCGCGATTGTTTGAATTGAATCTATGCCCCAGAAGCCCTACTTTCAGCGAAAGAAACTAACGAGGGCACTTTATGGCCGATTCATCCAACTCCCGTCTGACCCGTCGGGCATTTGCTGGCAGCCTGCTGGCAGGCGCAGCGGTAGGCACACAGGCATTTGCCCAGCAAACCAACGACCCAGCGTTATTCCAGCAGCTTAAACAGGAGAATCTGGCAAACCCGGAAACCGGCGCCGTAAAACGAAACATATCCGGTTTTACTGCCAAAGCATGGCAACCCTATTTTTCCAACCTGCGCAGGGGCGCAATCTTGGTAGATACCGAAAGCCGAGCTTTGCATTTCTGGTCCGAAGACCGGGCGGTTTACAAGCTATTCCCGACATCGGTTCCTGAATCACCTGAGCTGACCAAATTGGGGCGTACTTCGATAGTGCGCAAACGCGTTGGGCCGGATTGGCGCCCGACACCCAATATGTTGAAACGCAATCCTGAGTGGCCAAAATACATTCCGCCCGGCCCTGAAAACCCGCTGGGCACCCACGCAATGTACCTGTCGTGGAAGTATTATCGCATCCACGGCACCCATGATACGCGCAAAATTGGCCGCCGTTCTTCCAATGGCTGTATTGGTCTGTACAACGAGCATATCGCGGCTTTGTTCGAACTCAGCCAAGTGGGCACCCAAGTGTTGCTTATTTGACGACAAAGCATCTAGCCATGCCTAAATGTGGCCATGTTACAGTTGCCAAGGCCATTTTTTGCTGCTTAAACCTATGCACGAGGTACAGTCTTGGGTGTTCGTCGTGGGGTTTCTACCTTTACCCCTTAAACGTCGAGCAGAACTTTGGAGGTTCATTATGAAAAAAATCGCACTGGCAGCTGCCATTTCGCTGACCGCATCCACTGCATTCGCTGGTTCCCCAGCGCCAGCAGTAGAGCCAATCGTTGAAACAGTTGAAGAAGCTTCTTCTTCTTCCTCTTCAGGCGCTATGCTGCCAATCTTGGTACTTTTGCTGATCGGCGCTGCAATTGCTGCAAACGACTAATCGGAATTCAGATTGATCCGGAAACGGGTCACTCGCACAGTTTGAAGGGATGGCTTTTTGCCGTCCCTTCTGCTTTTGGGCTATAGCAATGAGCGCAGACCCGATTGATAGTCCGGATAAATTAATTTAACGCCCAGTTCATCTTTGATTTTGGTGTTATGCACGCGTTTTGACTCGCCATAAAAGCTCCGCGCCATGGGCGTCATTTCTGCTGTTTCAAAATCCTCAGCTTCCGGCACTGGCATTCCCAGCAGTTGGGCGGCGAATGCCAGCACATCCTCAGGTGGGGCTGCATTACCATCACACACATTGTAAATGCTGCCCGGATTAGGTTTCGCGATTGAGGCCATCAGCACCCTTGCGATATCCTCTACATGAATGCGGCTGAACACCTGGTCCTTTTTGATGATCCGGCGCGCTGTGCCATTGCGGATCTTGGCAAATGGCCCCCTGCCCGGCCCGTAGATACCGGCCAGTCGGAAAATATGAACCGGTAGATCCAGCCCCAACCATTCAGCCTCTGCCACTGCCCGCTCTTTGCTGCGTTTCGACAGGGGATTGATCTGTGTTGTCTCATCCAGCCAGCCGCCCTGATGATCACCATAAACACCGATGGTGGACAGGTAGCCCACCCACTCAAACTGCGCTTTGCGCGCCAGAATATCGCCCTTTAACGCCCGCAAAACCGGATCTCCCTTAGCATCCGGCGCGATAGAAATCAGCAGGTGACTGGCCTTGTCCAGATAGGGGCGCATGTCCGTGCCAGGCCATTGCAGCGATCCATCCTTTTCACGCGAAGTTCCAATCACCTGCCAGCCCAAAGGGCGCAAGTGCCGTTCCAACTCTTGCGCGCTATAGCCATGCCCAAAGCTTAACAGTGTCTTGCCCATCTAATTCTCCAGCCTGTTGCGCGCCCAGTCGGCAGCATCCCGAACCACGGGGTTTTTATCCTGTATCAGTTTTGTCACAACCGGCAACAGATTGCGTTGCCCTGAATTGCCGATCGCATAGAGCACGTTGCGCACAAAGCGATCCCGCTTGATCCGCTTTACCGGGGATTTGCTGAACAGGGAGCGAAATTCGGCATCATCCAATCCGGCGAGATAGCCCAGATCCGGAGCAACCAATTCTGGTCGCGCATTATAGCCGATCTCGCTGGCCACCTGCGCGAACTTGTTCCACGGGCAAACCGCAAGGCACTCGTCGCACCCGTAAATATGGTTGCCCAGCAGTGGGCGCAGTTCCGGATCAACCGGCCCGTCAAATTCAATTGTCAGATAAGAAATACACCGCCGCGCATCCAGTTGATAGGGAGCAACGAAGGCCTTGGTTGGGCAGACGTCCAGACAATTCGTGCAATTGCCGCAATGATCCGCTTCGGCTGTATCCTTGCTGAAATCCAGTGTGGTAAAGATCGCCCCAAGGAAAAACCAGCTACCCAGCTTGCGCGAAA
>JAHRVG010000028.1 GCA_019090795.1 Paracoccaceae bacterium
GTCAGATGTGTATAAGAGACAGCATCTGGGGGCTGGGCTGGGTGTTGTCGAACTGACCACCGCGATTCATGCCGTTTTCGATGCGCCCAAGGACCGGTTGATCTGGGATGTGGGTCACCAGTGTTATCCTCATAAAATTTTAACTGGACGCCGTGACCGCATTCGTACCTTGCGTCAGGGGGCGGGCCTCTCCGGCTTTACCAAACGCAGCGAAAGCAATTACGATCCGTTTGGGGCTGGGCATAGCTCGACCTCGATTTCTGCGGCTCTTGGTTTTGCTGTTGCCCGCGATCTGGGGGGGCGCCGGAATCCGGTCTTGGGGATGCAATCGCCGTGATTGGCGACGGGGCTATGTCTGCGGGCATGGCGTATGAGGCGATGAATAACGCAGGGCATTTGAAAAAACGTCTGTTTGTGATTCTGAACGACAACGAGATGTCGATTGCCCCCCCTGTAGGGGCGATGTCTTCGTATTTATCGCGGCTTTATGCCGAAGAACCGTTTCAGGATTTGAAATCCGCCGCCAAGAGCGCGATTTCCCTACTGCCGCCGCCGTTCCGTGATGGGGCCAAGCGTGCCAAGGATATGGTCAAGCATATGACCGTTGGCGGAACGTTGTTTGAACAATTGGGCTTTTCTTATGTCGGGCCGATTGATGGCCATGATATGGAGCAGTTGTTGAATGTGCTACGCACAGTCAAGCAGCGTGCTACCGGGCCGATGTTGATCCATGTGCTGACCAAAAAAGGCAAAGGCTATGCACCGGCTGAGGCCTCAAGTGATCGCTATCATGGTGTTGCAAAATTTGATGTAGTCAGTGGGAAACAACACAAAGCACCCTCTAACGCGCCGAGTTATACATCTGTTTTTGCGCAGAGCCTGATTAACGAATCTGAGAAAGACGACAAGATTGTTGCTGTTACGGCGGCGATGCCGGATGGCACTGGGCTGAATTTATTTGCCGAACGTTTTCCAAATCGTTGTTTTGATGTTGGTATTGCGGAACAGCATGGGGTTACCTTTTGTGCGGCACTGGCTGCGGGCGGGATGAAACCTTTTTGCACCATGTATTCGACCTTTTTACAACGGGGGTATGATCAAGTCGTGCATGACGTGGCCGTTCAACGCCTGCCCGTGCGCTTTGCGATTGATCGTGCTGGATTGGTTGGCGCGGATGGTGCCACTCACGCAGGCAGTTTTGATATTGCATTCCTAGCCAATCTGCCGGATTTTGTGGTCATGGCGGCGGCTGACGAGGCTGAATTGGCGCATATGGTCGCGACTGCTGCGGCGATCAATGACCGCCCCTCTGCCTTTAGGTTCCCCCGTGGAGAGGGGGCTGGAGTAGAGATGCCGGAAGCCGGAATTCCTTTGGAAATTGGCAAAGGACGTATCATTCAAGAAGGCAGTCGGGTTGCAATTCTCTCATTTGGAACCCGGTTGCAGGAATGCCTCAAGGCGGGTGAGGCACTGGCCCAGCGGGGCATCAAACCAACGATTGCAGATGCCCGTTTTGCCAAACCGCTGGACCATGATCTAATCCGTCAACTGGTGGCAAACCATGAGGCACTGATCACGGTTGAAGAAGGTAGTGTTGGCGGATTTGGCAGTCACGTGATGCAGTTTCTAGCCGATGACGGGGCGTTTGATACCGGCCTGAAGATACGTTCCATGGTTTTTCCGGACACGTTCATTGACCACAATTCACCGACAAAAATGTACGAAGTTGCAGGCATGAACGCCCCGCAAATTGAGGCAAAAGTGCTAGAAGTTCTTGGTATCGCGCAAATCGGGGCCGCGCGGGCCTAGAGGCTGAATTGGGCAACCAACTCACTGTGCGCAGACCAGCGGAATTGGTCTATCACTTGCACCCAATCCAGGCTGTACCCCCCTGCAATCAGGGTTTCGGCATCCCGTACGAATGTCGCGGGATTGCAGCTGACAAAGGCGATTTTTTTGATGCCTGATGTGGCCAATTCCTGCACTTGCGCTTTTGCACCAGTGCGCGGGGGGTCAATGACGGCAGCATCAAACCCTTTGAATTCATCCAATAGTATTGGACGGCGAAACAGGTCACGGGTTTGGGTGGTGATTCCTTTTAATCCTTGTGCCTGGCGCCATCCTGTATCCAATGCTGCAAGCATTTCCCCTTCGCCCTCGACAGCATGGACCTCGGCTTGCTCGGCTAAAGGCAGGCTAAAGGTGCCGCATCCGGCAAACAGGTCGAGCACACGTTTGCTGCCTTGGCAAATCTCCCGAACCGCGGCCACAAGGGCTGCCTCGCCCTCAAGGGTTGCTTGCAGAAATGCACCGGGTGGGGGCAGGATGCACGCTTTGCCAAACTTCTGCAAAGGTGGTTGGATTTCCAGAATAACATCGCCATTCCACACCACACGGGCATAATGTTCTTTCTGGGCGATGGCTGAGACCTCTACCAGTTGTGCCGGTTCCAGTGGTTTGGCATCGCGGAACTCGACATCCAAACCGCCCAATGTGCTGGTTGCGGAAATACGAATTTCGCCCTTGCGCGATGCCCCGAGACGCACAAGATTTTTCAATCCCTCAAGTGCTGACAGAATTTCAGGCCGTATCAAGGCGCATTCCTGAAGGTCAATCAGCGTGTCAGAGGCGCGCCCGTGAAATCCGATCATTGCCCCCTTTTTAGTGCGCCGTGCGGTAAACACAGCCCTTCGACGTGACTGGGCCGGAGATGTCTGGAGTGGACGAAAATCAGGTGTAAGCTGGTTGCGGGCAAGTGTTTGGCGTACGCTTTCCTGCTTCCATTCTGCTAATACCTTGTCGTCAATATGCTGGGTCACACAGCCGCCACAGGTTTTGAAATGACGGCAGGCAGGACTTTTCCGTTCTGCAGCAGGTTCGATGATTCGGGCTGACAGCATCCGGCCACCGGAGATATCGCCTTCGACCAGTTCACCGGGCAATGTGAATGGCACATAGATTTCTTGCCCGTCCAAAACGGCAACGCCGTCGCCCTGATGTCCCAGTCGGTCTATTGTCATGCGTGTTGTCATCGGTGTTTGCCCTAAAAACTGTTAACGTCTCTTATCTTGCATGAGAGGTTTGCAAAATAGCGCAAACGCTTTTGATTAAATAAAGATCAACAAAGCAGACAAGGCCAGAAAAATTGCCATGACGAGACGAAAAATCCACCATGCCCGCGCGCTATTTAACAAGCGTGCCAGTAACTGTCCCGAATAGGTCCAGAATATACAGACAAACAGGTTGACGCCTGAGAATGCCAGCCCCAGCCGCATTGCGTCCTCAATCGGTGGCAGGCCAATGTTATACGCGCTTGAGGCTACCAAGGCGACGGCCCAGACTTTTGCATTGACCCACTGGAAAAGCACGGCCTCGAACATACGCATTGGGCGATCAGCAATTCTGCTTTGGCGGCTTTTGCCTTGTTGAAGCAGGGCAAAAGCCATCCACAGTATCCAAACGGCTGAAATGATCTGTAAGGTAAAACTAAGCTTCGGGTTTGCCTGCAAAAGCGCCCCCACTCCGAGACCGGATACTGCGCCGATGACGCCAACCCCCAATACCACACCAATCAGGTGCGGCCAGGTTGCTCGGGCACCGAAGCGGGCACCCGAAGTTGTCAACATGATCACATTGGGGCCGGGCGTTGCTAGGCCAGCAATCAAGAAAGTGATGAGCGGACTAATCACTAGGCCAGTTCGGCGGAAGCAATGAAAAGAACACTGAGGACAATCAGCCCCGCCATGGTAACATTGAAAATCCGCAACCTGTTATCTGTGTTCAACCAGCGTTGCATGCCTGCCCCAAAGGCTGTCCAACTACTCGCCGAGCCGAAACCGACGATTAGAAATACACTAGCAACGATTAACGCGGTGCTGAACAGCGCGTCAGGTTTCACATATTGCGCGGAAATGCCGATCGCCATAACCCAGGCTTTGGGGTTGACCCATTGAAACGCAGCTCCCTTCAGAAAGCTGAAGGGCTTGCCGGATTGTTTCTTTGTGGCTTTTCCTGCGGAATTTGCGATCTGCCAAGCCACAAAAAGCAGAACAAAAATGCCACCAAAACGGAGGATTTCCCTTAACAGAGTGCTTTGCTGGAATAGTTGCCCCAAGCCGATGGCGATGCAAAAGATCATAACCGGAAACCCGATGCCAATGCCCGCCACATGCGGAAATGTGCGGCGAAAACCAAAGCGCGCGCCGGAACTGGCTACCAAAGCGTTGTTCGGGCCGGGGGACCATGCGGCTGCCATAGCAATGCCTATCAGCGAAATCAGAGCATCTATTGGCATGGCGATATCCGTTTAGGTATGGGGCATTGACCTACTCTGGCGAAGACTGCCATGCGCGTCAATCTAAAAGTTGATACCTTTGAGCGCGTAGGCCCGATGCTATCCAGCGGCTCTCTAGCTTTTTCAACGCGTTCCCGAGGGCCTGACCACTATAGCGAGGTTGTAAATCCTTGGCTTTGATCGGGAAAACGGCAGCTACGCCCCGTTCTATTTCTGCGAATGTTGACACAGGAACAGGGGTCGAGAGGCTGGCCGCCAAAACCAGTGCTGCATCTATGGCCACTTGCTTGCCATAGCGATAACCCGCTTCAGCGGGGCTGCAGCCCTTGGTTATCAATCTCTGCACTGCATCTAAATGGCGTGTATCTGTTTTACTAAGGCGCAGGTTTTGCATAGGGTTTTCGCCACCAAGGGCAGCCAGTCTGCGTTGCCAGCATGGTGCAATTCCGGCTGCCAATTCAAGGTGTATCAAAGGGGCGAGTGTCTCTGGATTGGCCCCCGGAAGAACCCGCATCAGGGCACCGGTTTGCCCCATTGCAGAAAGTGCAGGTGCAGGATCGGGGGCCGCTAGAAGTTTGCGCATTTCTGCGCCAATACGTTCTTTTGAAAGGGTTTCAATGCCGCTGACAGATGTGGCGCAGGCGGCCAAACCATCGGTGTCCAAGCCTGCCGCTGGATCGCCATACCAAGCGTGAAACCGAAAAAACCGCAAAATTCGCAGATAATCTTCGGCGATTCTTTGTTCTGCACTCTCGATAAAGCGAACACGGCGGGCCAGCAGGTCTGGCAACCCGTTCAGCGGGTCGGCGATAACCCCCTCCTTATCAGTGTAAAGCGCGTTCATGGTGAAATCCCGCCGCCGTGCATCGTCAATAATATCGGTTGAGAACGCTACAACGGCCCGCCTGCCGTCAGTCTTGATATCGCGCCGAAAGGTTGTGATTTCATAGGGTGTGCCATCCGAAACCACGGTGATTGTGCCGTGATCAATGCCAGTCGGGACTGTTTTCAGGCCCGCATTTTGCATGATCTTCACAGTCTCATGGGGTAGGGCATCAGTTGACACATCAAGGTCAGCAACTGGTGCATCCAGTAAATGATTACGCACACATCCGCCGACAAAATATGCCTTTTTTCCAGCCTGAAACAAGGCATTCATAACTGCGTTCGAGGCCGGTGTGTGGAGCCACTCGGCACTAATTTGCATTTATCAGTTCCACGCGATGCGCCAGCATACGCAACATCCGCGCTGTTGCTCCCCAAATATAATATGGCCCGTAGGGCACAACGTAATAGTGCCGCATTTGGTCTTGCCACACGCGCCCCTCGATCAGGAAATTGTCGGGTTTCAGCAAATGGTTCAGAGGTACTTCGAACACTTCATCGACTTCACTTTTATCCGGGGTAGGGGCGAAACCTGAGTCGATCTTGGCTACAAAAAGATGCACATCGAATCCGGTTACAGTTTCATGATTTGGCAATCCTCCCAGCACGTCGACGTGACGGTGATTTAATCCGATTTCCTCATGGGCCTCGCGCAACGCCGCCGCTTGTGGATTGACATCCCCGGCGTCAATTTTTCCGCCGGGAAAGGCAATTTGTCCGGGATGATTCCGAAGGGTTGTCGCGCGTTTTGTCAGCACGACGTTAAGTTGGGCATCCCGTTCAATCACAGGAACCAAAACAGCGGCAGATCGCAGGCTGGCCCCTTTGGGCCAGTTGTCAACGTTGAGGTCAAAATCTGAAGTTGGAGACAGGTTTTCAGCGTCGTTCAAAGCGGCGCGCAGAGTATTGAAGTTGACTGACGAACTGGACATGCAAACTCTTTGGCGCAAGAAGCGCCAAAGGGCAAGCGGGGTTAGTCTTTCTTGCCTGCTTCAAAACCGAGTTCTTTAGGGTCCAGCACATAGTGGGCACCACAAAACTGGCAATCTGCGGTAACTGTGCCTGCGTCCGTTGTCATTTTATTGATATCCTTTGCGGAATATATCGACATAGTTTGGCGTACTTTATCGGCACTGCAAGTACAGCCGAATTCAATTGGTTGCGGATCGAAAACCCGTGGCGCTTCTTCGTGAAACAGACGTGTTAGTAGTTGGGTTTGGGAAACGTGTGGGCCAATCAACTCGGTTTCTTCCACGGTATCCATCAGAATAACGGCGCGATTCCAATTCTCCATTTCCTCTTCTGAAAGAAAATCTACGGGGGCAGGAGCATTCTTGGGGTCTTTTACAAGTGGTGATGCTTTGGGCATGTGCTGGATCATTAAGCCGCCTGCACGCCAGTTTTCTTGTGAGCCGGGTGCGCTGGCCCGGGCTGCTACCGTATGAAAATGCGTTGGCAGTTGTTCTGACTGGGAAAAATAGTTCTCTGCACTGGCAGAAAGAGATCCCCCGGTTAGTGATGTAATTCCCTGATAAGGCTTTGTCCCGTTACCTTGATCAATCAGAATTGCAAACATTCCTTTTCCGATTTTATCAAACCCGTTGCCGGGGGCTTGGTGCAAGGTCTCGGCATCAAAGCTGGCCCAGGCACGTAGGCGGGCTGGCGCACCGTCTTGGGTAGGACCGAAATAGTCGGTTGCAACGATGCGCAACGGGCCATCACCGCGAATCTGTAGGGATAACTTCCATCTTAAATCAATGGTTTGGCCTATCAGGGCAGTCAGAATAGCAGCTTCTGCAACTTGGGCTGAAACCTCTAGCGGGTAATCATGCTGGGCTAAAATTTGGTCTAGTACACCATCCAAACGGGCAACTCTGCCGCGAATGTCTGCGCGATCCAGTTGGAAAGGTAGGATGAGGTCATCCCATTGGGCTATTTCTGCGGTATCGGTCACGATGGCAATCCTTTTGAACAAGGGAATAATGCTGCTTTTAGCGCAAATACTCAATTCCCCGCTGCCAATTGCATAAAAAGATTGTTAAGCCAAGGGCATGAGAAGATATGGTGAACCTAGGCGCCCTGACGTCAAATATACAGAACGCCCCGGCGCCTATGGAATCATTGCGCAGGGGATGGACTTGCTGCTGACACTTCAAGTTCTGAAAAAGCCGGAAATTCAGCTGCCAGGCGGCGGTATTGATCCCGGAGAAACGCCTACTCAGGCATTGCACCGCGAGGTTTTTGAAGAAACTGGGTATCGGATTATCGTTCAAAAGAGGTTAGGGGCTTATCAGCGGTTTTCGTACATGCCGGAGTATGATTTATGGGCCCACAAGATATGCCACATCTATTTGTGCCGTCCAGCCCTGAAGATATGTGATCCGATTGAGCCGAATCACACAGCCCTCTGGATGGGTGCAATTGAGGCGCAACCGGTTTTGGAAAATACTGGAGATGCGGCATTCGTTGGACAGGTTTTTGGTAAACATTAGCGCGAGCGCGTGCGGAACTCGGCCACTGAAACATTCTACTGTCGCTGGCGATTAATTTCAGTGATCTCTTGAAGCGAACGGGCCGTGACTGGCTTCAATGGCCAGCGAGCCAAGCCGATTGGCTTGGCATTGCCACTCTCCTCGGCTACGAGAATACAAGAACTGCTTTCTCCGTACCGTTGGTCACGAACTTAATGCCAAAACGGGCGTTTTTGTCGGGTACTGAAACAACCGAACCGCCACGCGCCTGAATGCGCTGCCCAGGTATAAATGGCAGAATTTTCACAATGAAATCTTGGTTAGTTTGGTGAAAGCAGTTCACGTATCCATCTTTGCGAACCACTAACTACAATTGCAGAGCATCTCCTTTAAGGTGTTTTTAACGGTCTGGCGTCAAAGCAATTACGAGGGTTACCTTTAATGGCACAACGGTTGCGCAGGCCCCAAGCAGCGGCAGGAAAACGCTGGTAATAACAACTACTTTGGTAGGATATTGTGGAAGGGTGGCGACAAGGACTCCTCGTGCTTAGTAAATTATTGTTGATCTAATGGCAAATTCTTGAAAACGGGTGAAGCTGCACTTCTCATCGCAACATATTTCCTTCAAATTCAATTAGAATTGCTGAGATGTCATCGCCAAAGGGTTCTCCCTGACTGAAATCCGTTAATTCCCACATCAAATCGTCAAGGAATTCGGGGCCGCTGCCATCCAGGTTGCGCATCAGCATTTGTTCCAGACCCTCATCATCGAACAAGTCACCAGCCCTGTTTTGGCATTCGGTGACGCCATCGGAGTGTAAAAGTAATCTGTCGCCAGCCTTGAGATCAAATTCAAAGTTTTCAAATTCCAAGTCGGGTAACAGGCCGATGGGCGGTCCGCCATCACCTAGATACCTTACCCCTGTTAAAGGGTTGAACACTACTGGATGAGGGTGGCCCGCCTGGACCATAATGACATGGCCGTTCGTCAAATCAACCTCTGCAAAGGCCATGGTGAAATAATGTTCGGTATCCAATTCTTCCATCATCCGTTCATTCAGCAAACGGGCGATATCCTTGGGCGAGCGATGTCGATAGCTGCCGTCTGTCTGGCGGTCAAAGGCAATATTTTGTGTTTTATTGTGGGGGCTTAAGTAACCTGCCAACCGAACTGTGAGCAAAGCAGAGGATATTCCATGACCGGAAACGTCGAGAGAAAACAGGCCTATCCGGTCTTTGCTAAAGCTAAAGAAACCAACGAGATCGCCACCGACATGGCTGCTGGATTTAAACAAGAGGGATACTTCGGCACTTTCAAGTTTTTTGTGGCGCTCGGGAATGAGCGAGTGCTGCAGCTTTTCGGCCTCTGCCAGATCTCTGTTAATTGCGTCATACAGGCCACGCAGTTCGCGCAAAGCATTGTTTGTTATCTCGTTTTGCGTCAGTAATTCCTGCTCCATTTCAAGCACCCGAGTTCCGGCCCTTATCCGCGCTTTCAGTTCAGCGGAGTTTACCGGCTTTGAAAGGAAATCATCTGCCCCTGCGTCAAGCCCTTGCGCCACATCATTTTTATCATTCTTGGATGTCACCAAAATGAAATAACCGTAACGTTCACGATGCAGTCTGCGAAATTTTTTGCAAAACTCCAACCCGTCCATTTCGGGCATTACCCAGTCACTGATGACCATATCTATTTTTTCAGATTCGCAAATTTCGAGCGCTTTGCTACCGGAATCAGCCTGATGAATCTTGTACCCCCATTTCTTGAGGCTCAAGGCTATGATCCGTCGCTGTAAAGCGCTGTCGTCGACAACCAAAACCTGAAGAGGAGTGGCTTTTTCTTCCCCGTTCACCGGTTGATATTTGGGGCCAACTGTTTCCTGTTGCTTCACGGCATATCCATTTTCACCTACTAAACAAACATGACAATTGCAGTGACAGTTTAAAATTAGGTGAAGCGATGTCAGAAAAGATAATTAAATTTGCTAACCAAAAATTAGACAAATCTCTGCAAGAAGTTGGTTCAAACAGTTTTTACAGAGGTTTAAATGGCCAAGCTCATGGAATTCTATTTTACCAAGTACGATGCGCGTCGGCCAGAGCCGTCCGTTCCCCATTGCAAAATCTCAGAATTCGTATGGCAAACCCTTGCTACCGCAACGATTTTACTTGGTTTTTGGTACAGTTGGTGGCGCTGGACGTTCGCCTCGAACTGGGATGCGATGTGGTTTTCAATTCCGGTCGTTCTGGCCGAGACTTGTGCCTTTATCGGATTGCTATTGTTTTTCATAGTCTCAGGACAATCAACGACACGAGGCAGCAGGCTCCCCCTCAAAGCCGGGCGGATGATTGCGTGTGCGGGTCTGAAACCTTGATAAGTGTCGATATTTTCTTGCCAACATTCAACGAAGAACCAGAGCTTATCCGATACTCGATTCGAGACGCTAAGGCAGTCACGTATCCCTTTCCTACCTTTTTACAAAACACATTGGAGAATTTCCGAGACCCGGATGTTGCTTGGGTGCAAACGCCCTAGTGGCTCTATGATATTCCCGAGGGTCACCCACTTGACCGGGTTCTGGAGGATCGTATGGGGTGGATAGGTCGGTTGATCGGCGGCGGTTTCGCCAGAGATAAGGAGAATTATGATGATCGACTGGGTGCAGATCAGACAACTAGAGGAAGACATCGGCGAGGAGGATTTTGGTGATATCGTCAGCCTGTTTCTTGAGGAGGTCGATGAAGTTGTTGCGCAACTGAGCGAAAATCCACCCGATACAAGTGATAAGCTGGCCCCGAAACTGCATTTTCTCAAGGGCAGCGCGTATAATCTCGGTTTTAAGGCTTTTGGCGACTACTGCTCTGAGGGAGAAAAACTATCGCTGGAAGGCAAGGGAGAGGATGTGGAGATAGCGAAAATCATAACTTTATACACTGACTCAAAGGATGCATTTTTCAGACAGGCGGCGGATCACTGTAGTTTTGTACCGGATTAGGGAAAAAGCCCTAGCACGATGCTGCCAATAACTTGATCCCAAGTATTTGCCCAAAGCCAAGCCATTGAGGTCTTGAATGGATTCCAATAGATAAGCGGTTAACAAGAATTAGTTCTTCCTAACCGAATGGCGATATTACCATGATAGACAGGGCAAGCTCTGTAAGAGAAGTCATTGCGGTAAATTCTGACGGGCTGCTGATTTTGCAGCAGGCCTTGAAAGATCAATCCCTGACGGAGGCGCTGGAGCGCGCGCTGGCACTGATAGAACAGATGAAAGGGCGTTTGATTGTTGCAGGTGTCGGTAAGAGCGGTCTGATTGGTCGCAAGCTTGCGGCGACCTTTGCTTCTACCGGAACACCGGCGTATTTTGTGCATCCCGCCGAGGCCAGTCACGGTGATTTGGGGATGATACAGGCCGACGATGTTGTTTTAATGCTTTCTTGGTCAGGCGAAACCAAAGAGTTATACGATATCCTGAACTATACACGCCGCTTTAATGTGCCCACGATTGCGATAACCGGAGGGGCCAACAGCACTCTGGGGAAAAAAGCTGATGTGCCTCTCATTTTGCCCAAAGTGAAAGAGGCTTGCCCGCATAATCTGGCGCCAACAACTTCAACACTTTTGCAGTTGGCGCTGGGCGATGCTTTGGCCATTACCCTGCTCAAGATGCGCGGGTTCACCGAGGTCAGTTTTCGCGATTTTCATCCTGGGGGGAAATTGGGCGCAGCACTCACACCTATTAGCGACATTATGGTTAAAGATGATGGCCTGCCAATTGTTGCTGCCACGGCAACCGTCATGCATGTGGTGGGCGAAATTTCGAAGAAATCCTATGGTATTGTCGGGGTTCTCGATGAGTCCGGCAAACTGGAGGGTGTGATTACAGACGGGGATATTCGGCGTTATCTGGAAGCCAACTCTACTGGGTCGATGCAAAAAGCAATGCTGGAAACAACGGCGCATGAGATCATGACTACCGGGTCGATTAGTTTGGCACCGGAGCGATTGTGCGCCCGTGCGCTCAGTGTTTTGCAGCAAAACAAAATCTCAGCTGCTTTTGTCGTCGAGGGTGGGAAACCCGTAGGTCTGGTGGCGCTTATTCAGCTATTGCAGCTTGGCGTTGCCTAAAACCTATGCAAAACTTTCAGAGTGGGGATCAAAAAAACCGGAGCAGTCGCGCAAGGTAGGGCATGTCGGAAAAGGCTTCTGATCAGAAATCACTAGGCCTTTCGGTCTATTCGGGCTTGGCAAAATACGCCTCGCCTTTGGCCGAGCGCCGTGCGCAACGATCTGTTGAAAAAGGTGAAGAGGACGCTGTCCGGATTCAGGAACGTTACGGTAATTCCTCTATTGTGCGGGCCGATGGGTTGTTGTTCTGGTTACACAGTTCTGACTTGGGCCATTCATTGGGTTTGATGGGGTTGATGGGCCGATTAAAGGCGGTTTACCCTGACGCGACGTTTCTATTAACAACCTCTGAGCGGGTTTCGGAGCAGGTAATGGCCGTCCGTTTGCCGATAGGCGCGATACATCAATATGTGCCGTATGATATTCCCCGTGCTGTGGAATCTTTTCTGGCGCACTGGCAACCGGATATTTGCCTCTGGGTAGAAGACCGGTTGATGCCCGTTTTGTTCCAGGAAACGATTACAAGGAACATTCCGGCGCTGTACCTGAACGCCGACGCGCAGAGTCGTTCCTTTCGGCGTTTACGGTGGATGCCGGGTGTGGCCAGTTCTGTGATGAACCTGTTTTCGGCGATATTGGCGATAGACGAAGAAGCAGCAAGCGGGTTGCAAAAGCTAGGGGCAAGTCCGGATAAAATATCGGTTGCAGGTGTCCTGAGAGAAGGCTCGGTTCCGCTGCCTGCAAATGAAGCGATGCGTTCGCATGTTGCGCGGCAACTACAGGGTCGCCCCGTTTGGTTGGCAGTTCATGTGAACGAATCTGAAGAAGACATGGTGATTGAGGCGCATAAGATGGCCCAACGATCTACCCACCGATTGCTTTCCATTATATCGCCACTGAAGCCTGAGCGGATTAAAGGGCTATCGGCCAAGTTGGTGGACAGCGACCTCAATTTTATTTGCCGGTCAGATTGGTCGAGTTTGACGCCATTGACCGAAGTTTTGCTGGCAGATGTTCCCAATGAGCTGGGTTTATGGTACCGGATTGCATCGGTGTCACTGGTTGGAAACTCGCTAACCAGCGAAGGCAGGGGGGGGAATCCAGATGAGCCTGCGGCTCTGGGGTCTGCAATCATTCACGGTCCTCATGTCGAAGATTTTGCGGATAGCTTTTTCCGGCTGGCAAGCGTTGGAGCTGCCGTGGAAATTTTGACAGTGGAGTCTCTGGCCGAAGTAATAAGTGAACTAATGTCACCGGACAAAGCTGCAGAAATGGCGCATGCGGCTTGGGTTGCGAATTCGGAAGGGGCAGAAGTTACCGATCAGGTCATCGAGATGGTGGTTGAACTACTTGGACCGCAAGGGGATGAGGCATGAAGCCACCGTTGTTCTGGAACATGCCACCGGGTCAGGCAGGCATCTGGCCCGCGCTGATGGCTCCCCTTTCTTGGCTGTGGAAATCTGTTTCCGCGCGCCGTTGGGCCAAAGGTATGCATACCCGAATATCGGTTCCTGTGGTGTGCGTCGGCAATATCAATCTTGGCGGCACCGGGAAAACGCCAACTGTGATTGAGGTCGTTAGGCAGTTGTCGGATATCGGAAAGGTTGCCCATGTCGTTAGCAGGGGGTACGGCGGGGCATTGCAGGGGCCGGTGCGGGTTGATCCCGGAAAACACTCGGCAAATGAAGTGGGCGATGAACCGTTGTTACTGGCAGCATTTACCCCGTGCTGGATCGCAAAAGACCGGGCCGCGGGGGCGCAAGCGGCTGTTGCCGCCGGGGCAGAGGTGATTGTTCTGGATGACGGTATGCAAAATCCGGCATTGGACAAAGACCTGACAATAATGGTGGTCGATGCGCAAACAGGCTTTGGCAACGGGCGTGTATTTCCGGCAGGCCCCCTGCGCCAACAGATCTGTGAGGGCGTTTCCCGAAGTGATATAATACTGACAATTGGTACAACCGAGGCGCAAGAGCAGTTTCAGAGCCGTTGGGGAGGATTGTTGGAGGACAAGTCCATTTCCGGTGCTCTGGTCGCGCTGCAAACTGGTATGGACTGGCGTGGTTTGCGTGCTTTGGCGTTTGCAGGAATTGGCAGGCCGCAAAAGTTTTTTGACACACTTCGTGCACAGGGCGCAGAGATTGTGGGGCATCACAGCTTTTCTGATCATCAGAAACTGTCAAATGTACTTTTGACACGGCTTGAGAAAGAAGCAAACACGCTTGGTGCGCAGTTGGTAACAACCGAGAAAGATGCCGCGCGGCTGCCAGCATCTTTCCAGCAAAAAGTGTTAACTCTTCCTGTGCGTCTTGAGTTGGGGAACCCCGAGAAATTGGTTGAGGCGTTGCGTAAATTGTTTTGAGCATCGGGACGCAAAACAAATACCTTAACTTTTTTTGAATTATCGTATATGAGTATTGGAATGTGTTGAAGGCGCGGAATTTCTACGACACCATCAACAACCTGCTGGTCTCGAGTTTTGACCTGAAGTTTAGGAGCTTTTCATGTATCGACGCGTTAGCAGCAGCCGTTTTATTGCCTTTGCAACGATTGGCATTGTTATCGTCATGGCCGTGTTTACTTGGGTCATGTACGGCATGGCGCAGCGCGTATTTGTGATGACTGATATAATGGTTGAGCTGAACCAAAGCATAAAATCTATGGTGGGAACCCAAGAAAGCATGACGGCGGATATTCATGCCATGGCGCTGAAGTTTGATACGATGAATACAAGTATGGTCAAAATGAATAAGAATGTCGGCGATATGAACACCAGCATTGCGGGCATGTCACATAACATAGAAACGATGTCGAAAACGATGCAGGTGATGACTGTAAGCGTAAATCGGATGACCCGTGACATTGGTCAGGCTTCCTATGCGTTTTCCCAACCAATGTCTTATATGTGGGGAAACCCGTTTCCCTTTTAGGCCCCAGTGCGAAATTGTTGAAATTGGCACCCAAAACATTCCAAAAACGCGAGGTCTAAAGCCTGCGAATCACTGCAGGTTGAAATCTGGGTTGAGTCGGATTGAGAGCGATTTTCGGCAGATTTCCGCAAATTGGCCAGTTTAATCTACCAAAACTACAAAATTTCTCTACAAATAACAATACATTCAAATATCTAAATATAAAAATGCTTTAAAAGAAGAATGCATTATGGTAAATGCAATTTACTGAAGTTTCGGATGTGATGAAAAAATAGCCGCGGAAAAGTTAAAAAAAGACCACCATTAAAGCTGAAATACTGGGGAGTGTTATGAAGCCTTTGAATTGTATTACACGTACGTTTAGTGCGTCGTTAGCGATCACAACCTTGCTTTTTGCTGGTGGGTATAGTGCGGTTGCTCAAAACAACGGGGCGCAGTATCAAGTTGTGCCAGTGACCGTTTCGCAGGTTGGTGGTGACGCAACAGTTGGTGGTACGGTAATTCCCTTTAAAGAGGTCACGCTCACAGCGCAAATTCCCGGTCGCGTCACATTTATGGCAGGCATCGAAGGGTATCGCGCAGCGGATGGTGAAATTCTGATTAGAATCGGAGACGACGAAATTCAGGCGCGCCGTCGCGCTGCGTCGGCGCAAATCTATCAAGCGGAGTCGGCCCTGCGCAATTCTCAGATGCAGTATTCGCGCGAACTGTATTCTCCCCGGACCAATTCTCTTACCAACATTCCCGGGATGGGGCTGCCATCCATGTTTGATCAATTTTTCACCCGTGGGTTCTCGAATTCGATGGGGCAATCGGATTCTGGGTTTGAGCGTCAGGCTGATCTATATGCGCAGGGCGCTGGCATTAGTCAGGCCCAAAGTGCGTTAATGCAGGCGCAGGCAAACCTCGAAGCTCTTGATGCCCGTTTGCGCGATGCCAATGCGGTGGCTCCGTTTGATGGCGTGGTTGTTCAAAAGATGGTTGAAGTCGGCGATACAGTTCAACCGGGAATGCCGCTGATCAAATATGCTTTCACAGACTATCTGCGTATCGTTGCGTATGTTCCTGTGCGGCTGGCCTCTGGCTTAAGTGTTGGCATGATTGTACCCGCCCGAATTGATGCAGCAGGCGGCGAAGTTGAGGCACGGGTGGCGCAGGTTTTTCCAGTCGCCGACCCAGTTCGCCACACGGTCAAGGTTAAATTTGATCTACCGAATGATACGGTCGGTGGCCCCGGCATGTATGTAGAGGTAACAGTACCTGATAATTCGGTTCCAACCCGCTCGCAAGCTGCAATCCCAGCAGAGGCACTGGTTTGGCGAGGAAGCCTGCCGTCGGTGTTTGTGCTTCAAGGCGGCAAGCCAATCCTAAAGCTGGTACGTGTTGGCTATCCAACCTCTGATGGCCGCGTTGCTGTAATGTCTGGTCTAAGCGGTGGCGAACAAGTCATTCTCAACCCTCCTGCAAATCTGGTTTCTGGTGAGTAACAGAAACTGAACAGGAAAACGGGGAGGACGTTATGACTGACAAAAACAATCAAACACAAGCGAACAAAACGGTTTTGACCACCAAACTTGGTTTAGCTGGCAACTTGGCCAAAAGCTTTATCAATTCACCATTGGCACCATTGCTACTGCTCGCCTGTCTTGGGCTGGGTCTCATGGGCCTGATCCTGACCCCACGTCAGGAAGACCCGCAAATTTCGGTGCCCATGGTTGATATCTTCTTTTCCTACCAAGGCGCCTCTTCCGATCAGGTGGCCTCGCTTGCTACCGATCCGCTCGAACGGATGATGTCGGAAATTCAAGGTGTAAAGCACGTTTATTCGGTTTCTCAGCGTAACGGTGCGATTGTAACCGTGCAATTTGAAGTGGGCGAGGAACTTGGCCCCTCTTTGGTAAAGCTGAACGACAAAATTCAGTCAAATCTGGACAGAATTCCCCCCGGTGTTTCCATGCCGCTGATCCGCCCAAAAGGCGTTGACGAGGTACCTGTCGTGACCCTGACCTTGTGGTCGCATCTTGTTGACGAGGCATCTTTGCGCTCTCTTGGTCTTGATGTGTTGCAGCGCCTGAAAGAGGTCAAGGACACCTCGCAAAGCTTCATTGTCGGTGGTCGCTCAGATGCCATTCGGGTCGAAGTCTTTCCAGAACGCCTTGCTGGTTTTGGCATTGGCCTAGATCAATTGGCGCAAACAATTCGAACCGCAAATGCGGAGCGGGCAGTCGGAAATGCCGAGATGGGGGATTTATCCTTCTCGCTGATGACAGGTTCTTTTCTAAACAACGCTCGCGATATTGAAAACCTGATGATCGGAACCAACAGCGGCGAACCTATATATATCCGCGATGTGGCATTGGTTACGGAATCTACTGACGATGCTACAAGTATGGTTTCCTATTATACAGGGCCGGCTTACGGGACTGAAATCGGCGGTGATACAGCCAATAGAGCGACATCGGAACGCGCTCCGGTTGGCGCATCGGCCGTGACGATAGCCGTTTCCAAGAAAAGCGGTTCCAACGGTGTGAGTGTAGCCTCCGATGTCTTGGCCCACATGGATCATCTAGAGGGAACATTGATCCCAGAGAGTGTACATGTCGAGGTAACCCGGAACTACGGCGAAACCGCCAATGAAAAAGTAAACGAACTGATTTTCAAGTTGTTCGTCGTCACAGGTGCGGTGACTCTGCTGATCTGGCTTGCGCTGGGCCTGCGGGCGGCAGTGGTGGTGCTGATTGTGATACCTGTAGTGATCCTGCTGACCGTGTTTTCGGCATGGCTTATGGGGTACACAATCGACAGGGTGTCCCTGTTTGCGTTGATCTTTTCCATCGGTATTCTGGTGGATGACGCCATTGTGGTGGTCGAGAACATCTATCGTCGCTGGCTGCAAGATGGCGCAATGGAGGACAGCATCAGCGTGGATGCGGTGCGCGAAGTTGGCAACCCGACCATTCTGGCAACCTTTACCGTGATCGCGGCGTTGTTGCCGATGGGTTTTGTGACTGGAATGATGGGCCCCTATATGCAGCCCATCCCGGCACTGGGTTCGGTTGCCATGCTGTTGTCTTTGTTCGCGGCTTTTATCTTCACCCCCTGGCTGGCCCGGCGCATCCGCCCATCGCTGGAAAAACTGGACAAGATGCAGGCCAGCGAACACCGGCAGGCTGAATGGCTGAACAATTTTTTCACGGCGCTTCTTGTGCCGCTGATCACCAAACGTCTTGTCGGCTGGTTATTCGCTGCGGGTCTGCTGCTTACTTTCGGCCTCAGCTTGTTCTTGTTCAAAACCACTGACGTTACCGTCAAAATGCTGCCCAAGGACAACAAGCCCGAATTCAACGTCACAATCAACATGCCAGAAGGCACAGCCTTGCCGATCACTGCGAATGTGATTGCGATGTTGGCGAATGAACTGCGTAAAATGCCTGAAGTGGTGGCATTGCAGAGCTATACGGGCACGGCATCACCTTTTAATTTTAATGGCTTGGTGCGCCATACCTATTTGCGTGATCGCAGTTGGCAGGGTGACATTCAGGTTCAGATTGTAGACAAAGCTGACCGTGATCGCTCCTCCGAAGACTTGGCTGTATTCGCGCGCGGGGCGCTGACTCCCATAGCGGTCGCGCTGGGCGCAAACATTGAAGTTATCGAAATGCCCCCCGGTCCGCCGGTATTACAAACCATGGTCGCCGAGATTTATGGCCCCAACAACGAAACCCGCCGCCAAGTGGCCGCAGACGTGGCCGATATGTTCCGCAAAGCAGAATCAATTGTGGACGTCGACACCTTTATGCAGGCCCCTTATCAAAGCTGGCGCTTTTTGGTGAACCGTGAAAAGGCGTCGCGCCGGGGTGTGTCGGTCAATGACATCAACCGACAGTTGGAAATGGCCATGGGCGGTTTCAAGCTGGGTGATGTCAAAGTTGAACGCGCGCTGGAACCCAAGTTCATCTACTTGCAAATGCCCCTTGCTCTGCGGGGCCAGTTTGGGCGTCTTGGCCAATTGCCGGTGCCAACGGCAACTGGGGAAATGATTCCTTTGACTGAACTTGGTCATTTTGAACCCTTTGAGGTAGATGCGCCGGTTTATCATAAAGACTTGCGCGCGGTCGAATTCGTGACCGGTGAAGCTGCGGGTCGGCTGGCGGCACCGATTTATGGTATTCTTGAAATGGAGGGATTGCTGGACAGCTATACTTCTCCCGATGGTGTGCGGGTTGATACCAACTATATTTCGGCGCCTGAAACCGACCTCCAATCCGCCATTGAATGGACAGGTGAGTGGACCGTGACATATGTGACCTTCCGCGACATGGGCATAGCTTTTGGTGTTGCGCTGATCCTGATTTATATCCTCGTCGTTTGGGAATTTGGCAACTTTACCATGCCTGCCATTGTGATGTTTCCGATCCCGCTGACATTGATCGGGATCGTTCCCGGCCACTGGTTGTTTGGGGCATCCTTTACCGCGACCTCCATGATCGGGTTCATCGCGTTGGCAGGGATTATTGTGCGAAACTCGATTCTGCTGGTGGATTTTTCACGCCATGCCGTACTGGGCGGTATGGCAGTACAAGATGCGGTGATTTACGCCTGTGCTACCCGTACGCGTCCGATCATCATTACGGCATTGGCGCTGATGGTTGGTTCCTCTGTGATCCTGTCTGACCCAATTTTTGAGGGCATGGCCGTATCGCTGATGATGGGCGGGCTGGTCTCAACCTTGCTGACACTGGTTGTCATTCCGCTCGGATGTGTGAGTTTCAGTTCAGCGTTGACCAATGAGGGTGAAGGGGTGGTTGCGCAACCGATCGCCGGGTTGCACACCGAAGTAAAGGAAACAACCAGCCTGCCGAACCGTGACGGGATTGGAAAATCCCGTTCGATTTTGGTGGCGATAGCGGACAGCTTGTTAATGATTGTTGAGTTGGTCGTCTTTACCGTGACCTCAATTATCAAGACAATCGCTGAAATATTCGGGGGCCGTAACAAACCGGCACCGGCACCTCAGCCAGCGCCGGTTGTGACAAAGACTGCCCCGCCAAAGGTGGAGGCTGTAAAAGCGGCGGAACCTACCGTAACGGCCGAGGCGGAGGTTTCAAAACCTGCCGAGGCCAAACCGGCCCCTGCCAAGGAACCGGTGAAAGCAGCTCCCAAGGTGCGCAAAACGGCGGTGAAGAAAGCTGCTGCAGTTAAACCCAAGGCAAAAAAACCAGCGGCGGCCAAAGCTAATGCCAAGAAACCGACAACCCGTAAAACAAAGACCAAAGCTACTGCACGACGCGGTATTCGGCTGAAAAAACCCAACGATAGCGGGAAGGAATAGGACCATGAATATTCTGAAAGCCATTTCTATTGCCGTTGCTTGGGTTCTGGCCGTTGCTCCGGTGGCTGCACAAACGGGCAGGCCACTGCCCCCGCCCGGTCCTTATCAGGAACTGCGTATCCCTTTGCCGATCCCGGCGCACCCGCACCCACAGTGGAATAATATCCTGCCTCTGCCTTACTGGATGCAAAGTCGACCTTTACCTCCGGTTCAAGCTCCGGCTCCGGTTGCCCGCACCCCAAATAATGGCCACGGTCCTGCTTATCCAGCGGCTCCTCAGGGCCAGCAGTGGGGCCAACGTCCCGTTGCACCGAATTGGGGCAGGGCACCTTATGGCCAAGCCTATCAAGGTCAACCTCGAATGGGCGGCCAATACCCACAAAGCTACAGCGCGTACTCCGGAGCACCGAATCGGTATTACGGCCAAGGGCCTTCTTTCTTTCCAAATGGCCCATGGGGCGGGTTTTTCGGCCCGACAAACCCGATTTATGGCTATCAGCCCGCACGTCCGGCGCCTGCTCGGCCACAGCTGTGGAAGGGGAGGAAAAGCAGATGAGAAGGTTTGACATGAAAACAGGAAAAAATAGTACAGGGGTTGCACTGGCTGCTCTGGTCTGCATCGTATCCGGTCCAGTTGTCGCGCAGATAGGCAACCCGTGGAACCCGAACGCAGACGTGGCAGCCACAGGGCCCTCACAATTTATAGCCCCCGCTCCGCGAATTTTGCCCGCTCAGGCCACTGTTTCTAGCAAATATGCACCAGCGGATCTGGAGCAACGTCTGTCAGCCGTAAAACGCCCCCAACCCGTGGCCCCGCCGCAAGTGCCGCAAATGGCCCAACCTCAAGGGGTAACAATTCAGCAGCCAGGGTCTGGGCAAGCAAACCCGTACCCGGCCAGCCCGCAGTATCAAGCACCGGAGGCTAACGGATACCCAAACAATAGCTATGCACCGCAATACGGGTATGGCGCACCGCAACAGGGCTACAACGGGTACCCACCCGGTTACGGCCAAGGCGGATACAACAATTATGGCACTGCTACGCCGTATGGGCCGGGGAACTATCCCGGTGGAGTAGGTGGTTATGTGCCGTACGGGGGTTTCCCCGGCGGTGGGTCATCCCCCTTTAATTTTAGCCCCTTTGGGTTTTTCTGAACCTGAAAGCTAGGAGGTTCGCGCCGTTCTGGCGCAGACAAATTGGAAGCTGGCAAATGTCCCAATGCCAAGCTCCCCATCATTTTTAGGGACAAAAACTAGGAGACTACCAATGCGTAAATCTATCATCACTGCCGCCATCGCTGCAGCCGCAAGCACTGTAATAGTAACCCAAGCAGTTGCTCAAAACTGGGGCCCAGCTCCTGGCCCAGGTTACTACTCCAACAACAACAACGGTTGGGGCGGTAACAACTGGACGCCATGGGGCGGTAACAACAACGGTTGGGGTGGCAACAACAACGGTTGGGGTGGCAACAACTGGATGCCTTGGGGCGGCAACAATGGCTACAACAACGGTTGGGGCAACAACTGGGGTCCCTTCTCTGGTTCCAACAACAATGACGGAAGCGGTGCCGGTTCCTTCAACTTCGGCTTCACTGGTAACGCTGAAGGCAAAGGCCGCGGCGAAGGCCGTGGTGAAGGTCGTGGTGAAGGTTACGGCAACGGCTACGGCTATGGTAACAACTATGGCCGCAACCAAATGTGGAACCCAGCTTGGGGTCCATATCCTGGTCCACAAGGCCCATATGCCAACCAACAGCCTGCCGCTCCAGCTGGCGAAGCTGTTGAAACACCAAAAGCTGACGCAGCAAGCGAATAATTTGCGTCACATGTAACAATGCCGCCGCCCCCGGTTCCGGGGGCGGTTGGCCCAACTGAAACTGATTCATGTTGAAGAGGTTCCCATGACCAAGCACATTCAGACAGCCCTAGCGCTCTTGGTTGCGACAATGGGTATTATGATTGCAGCGATTACCCATGCGCAATCACCTACTGCATCAAAAACATACACTGCCATCGCGGTTCATTCCCTTCCCGGCCAATCTGAAACTTTTGGCACAATCGTTAAATCCGGTCAAAACCTGAGGCTGGAATACGACGAAGCGGGCCGCCGGGTGATCCAGATCCTCTTGCCCACAGTGGGCGCGATGTATTTTCTCGACCCCAAGACGCAAACATACACCGAGTATCTCGGGCCTTCGGTGCCTGCGACAGATATTGAGGGTTATACATCTCCTTGTCCTGGTAAAGAAGCCAGCCCCAGTTGCCAACATGTTGGCGACGACGTGGTTAGTGGCGTCAAGGTGGAACGCTGGGCACTGGCCTCGGACCAGTCAGGCAAGCCTCTCGTTATTTTGTGGAATTCTGCCCGCCGACGTGCGTTGCGTCAGGACTTTCCTGAAGGCGGCAGTATGGTTATGACTTTTGTGGCTATGGAAGATTTGAACGGTCGTTTTGCGGAGCACTGGACAATCAAGCATTCAATTCCTGGTAGCGATGTAAAAAGCGGTGACTGGTGGTTTGATCCCAAACTGCGGGTTGTGGTGAGGGAAAACCTGCCAAGCGGCGAAACGCGCCGGTTGGATAATATCACCGTCGGGCCTGTTGATCCGGCACTTTTCCAAGTGCCCCAAGGGTGGCGAAAAGCCGAGCCGCCTGCAGCCGTTTTACAAAACCCGGTGGCTGGTAGCGAATGAAGCGTAAGGAATACCCAAAATGTTGACATTATTCGCGAATTTCAAAGGTGGAACCGGCAAGAGCACACTGGTTTTCAACATGGCCATGTGGCGTATTTTGCAAGGTAAGAAAGTTACGGTGTGTGATCTCGATCCGCAACGCACTGTGACGGATGTGGCTGAGATCCGCGATGAGGACGGTGTGGAACCTTCTTTGAGCGTTGTGCATGAATTGCCTGAAAATGGCAAAGCCAAGGGCGATTGGCTGATTGATGTGGGCACCTCGGATATGGGTTCTTTGCGTGCCGCAATCCGGATGTGTACCAAGATCGTCATTCCCGTAACGCCATCGCAAGCGGATATCTGGGCGACACAGCATTTTTTGGATATCGTAGAAACCGAACGCAAAGGTAAAAAAATGCCCCCGATTGTGGCCTTCATCAACCGTGCAGATCCACATCCCCGCTCGCGTGAGAACGCCGAGACGCTGGAGGCACTTGAGACGCTTGAGTCGATCAAAGCACTGCCACAGAAAATGGTGCAACGGCTGGCTTTCCGCCGGTCGTTTTCCGAGGGGTTGGCCGTGTTTGAACTGGACCCGTCGGGCAAGGCGGCAAGTGAACTGGATGAACTGGCGCGGGCGATCTATGGATCAAAATGACCGATGCTGAAATACAAAATAGAAACCTGGAACAAGGCTGTTGAATATGCCCTTTCTTCGACTGATCATCATTTACATTGTTGTCATCGCTATCGTATTTGCAATTTTCAACCGCGATAGGGTTATGCAACTTGCAGGGTTCTCGCTTGAGTCTTCTGAAAGCGGCAAAGTTGACGAGGCCGCAATTGTTGCGGAAATCGTTGAAACGGCACCTGTACCCGAGAAAACCGCTGAGATCACTGAAACTGCCGTGACAATGCAAACCGAAACAGAACCACAGCAAGCCGCTCCGGCACCGGTTGACCAATCACCTAAACAACAGGCAGTGCCAGCAACTGCCAACCCGAATGCAGATCTCAAATCAAGTCTTGATGAAGTGCGCAAAGCCTTTTGGGGGGGGGATGCCCAAAAAGCAGAGACGCTCTATGTTGCACTGGCAGCGCAGTATGAGGCAGATGCCAATATTCAGGGTGAAACCGGGAATTTTTTCTACTCACAGCGTCGTTATCCCGAGGCCGCAAAATATTTCCATCGCGCGGGCTTGTTACTGGTGAACACTGGCAACAAGCAGCAAGTGATGTCGATTATTATCGCGTTGCAGCAAATTGCCCCAGACAAGGCAACCGACCTGCGTGCCAGAGCTGCCAAACAGCCGTAACCGGAATTCTACAGGGACACCTAGCATATGAGCCACTTTTTGAATAATCGTCTCGCCCGTCTGGAAAACCATCTCAAGGCTGAGAACCCCGCGTTGCTGGAGGTTTTGCCGACATATTACACATTCGATAAGCTGCTGTATCGTACTGGCTTACTGGACAAGGAATCCTCACTGGCTTCGCGCATTTCGTGGTGGCCGCTGATTTCCGTTCTTGGAACTTTTTCGTCGGGTAAATCTACCTTCATCAATTCCTATGTGGGCGATAAGCTGCAAAGTACCGGCAATCAGGCGGTGGATGATAAATTTACCGTGATCTGCCATCGTACAGCAACCACCGCAGGCAGCCAAACCTTGCCCGGCACCGCACTGGATGCCGATCCGCGCTTCCCGTTTTTCCGGATTTCCCATGAAATCGAAAAAGTTGCCCAAGGTGAAGGCAAACATATCGAGAGCTATCTGCAACTGCGCACAACCAGTAACGACCGAATTAAAAGCAAAATCATTATCGATTCCCCCGGTTTTGATGCCGATGACCAGCGCCGTTCAACCCTGCGCATTACCGATCACATCATTGACCTTTCCGATCTTGTGCTGGTGTTCTTTGATGCGCGCCACCCGGAACCCGGCGCTATGCAAGATACGCTGGAACATCTGGTCGCACGCACAGTCAAGCGCACGGATGCCTCAAAATTCCTTTATGTGCTGAACCAGATTGATACTGCTGCCAAAGACGATAACGCCGAAGAAATCGTCGGTGCATGGCAGCGCGCAGTGGCACAGGCGGGATTAGCCGCGGGTCAGTTTTACACCATCTACAACGAAGAAGCTGCGATTCCGATCGAAGACAAAGCCCAGCGGGAACGCTTCCAGAAGAAGCGGGATGCCGATCTGGCAAAGATTATTACCCGCATGGACGAGGTGGAACTACAACGCAATTATCGCATCGTTAGCGTGCTCGAAACTGTGGCGAATGAACTGGAGCACGATATCTTGCCCAGACTGCGCAAAGCCAAAGCAAGCTGGCGGCGTGGCGTTTTGATCGGTGACGGTATTGCACTGGCCGTCTTGGTTGCAGTCATTGCGGGCTTGATGTTCTATTTCAAATGGATGCCGCCGATGCAGGTATTCTCGTTTGATTGGATCGTGAACCACAAAATCGACGTTGGGGCCAGCATTCTGGCAGCGATTGTTTTGATTGGCAGCTTTCACTTTTGGGTGCGGGGTGTCGTTGCGAAACGGATCGCGAAACCGATGAGCCGAGCTTATGGTCAGGTCGAACTAAACCTGCGCGCAGCCTTTGAGAAAAGCACCTCTGCACTGCACTCGGTGTTTGGCACAGAACCTGCGGGTTGGGGCGGGCGTGCGGCTAAAAAATTGCGATTGGTACGCGAAACTGTTGCCAATCATATCCAGAGCCTGAACGACAGATATGCCGACCCCTCAGGTAGATCTGCTATCGTTGAGGGGCAGGCCACAATAACAGAGCCTGTGGTCAACGCAGAAGCCCACAAATAAAAGGTTGCGAATATGTACACAGAACCAACCTGCGCCGTACCAGAGGGCCGATGCGCAGAGCAGGCCTTTCGTTTGGCGGTTTATGAAGCAGGGCATGCGTTAACGGCGCGCGCATTGGGGTTGCGTGTTATCTCCGTACGTATGTTGCCCCGCCCACCAATCTTGGTTAGCGACAAAGCGTTTGGACAAGATTGGGAATCATTTATCGAGACGCTGGAAATTCGGATTATTGAATTGTTTGGCGGTTTGCTTGCTGAGGAATTCACCTGTTCATCGGCCACCTGTTGCAGCGGAGATGTTGCCCGAATTGATGAATTGACTCGTCTGGTGGCCGGTCTGAGCCAAGAAGGCGATCACGAGTTTATTTGGGATAAACTTGAGGACGTAGCCCAGAATATTTTTGACCAAAAGAAGAACCAGGATGCGATTTTGCCATTGGCCGAATTCCTTTACCAACGTGTATTGGAGGGTGAAGAGTTTGTTGATGGCGCGGATGTCGAAATTGAACTGGATAAACTTGTTCCCTTTGCACCCAAGAAAAAATGGTCAAAGCGCCTTTTCTCCTTTGGGCGGCCTTAGGCCGTAACGGGGAAAGCTTGCAAATACATTCAATTTTATGTATATGTAATCAAATTGTCCAAACTCCAACATGTCAGGTATCAATATGAATGCTCAACGTCTCACAATGACCCTTGCCGGGTTGTTCATCCTCGTCGCCCTTGGCCTTGGTCATATGATGGGCCAATTTGATCTTTCCAGCTTAAGCTGGCTGTGGTTCATCATCTTTATTGGTGTGAATTTGTTTCAATCAGGCATCACCGGGTTTTGCCCGCTAACCAGAATTTTGCTGTTTCTGGGCATTAAACCCGCAAGCTAATTGTTGAATAACTACGTGGCGCTGACCTCTGTGTATAGCGGTCAGCGCTAAAATTATGGGCCTCCCTTCAATGGGAAACAGCGCGCCCATCGCACGATCTGTGATCACCTATGTTGGCGCAGGTTGATCGCTTGTAAACTCGATATATTCGAGTATCATAATATATCACTGCATTCGTAATCTGGGGAGATTCACATGGGCTTTGTTCGCAATGTATTGGCATTATTGGGCCTGATTGCTGTTGGATTGGCAATTTGGGTAGGGCCGACACTTTATAAATATAAGTCAGCATTTGACACGTTTGATCCACAGGCTTTCACCACCTACAGGAAAATGGCGGATCAATTGGTTGAAACCGGGAATGCAGCCGCTGCCACTGTCTGGAAGGCCAAGGTTGCCGAAGGCCTGACTTTCGAAGAAGTTGACGAGTCGATCAAGAACATTGCCATAGAGCGCAATATCAGGGGTGTCGGGGAGTTGCCTTTGGGCGATCAAGTTAGCGCAATGAACGGAGAACCTTGGCGCAAACTGCAAATTTATCTTTATTGTAATCCGCTTACCGCCGCCAAAATGATCGAACATGATCCCGCGTATGCGGCTTACCTGCCGTGTCGTATTTCACTGGTCGAGGATGACGAAGGCCAGCTGTGGATTTATACTCTCGACATGGACATGATGATTTATGGTGGCAAAACCTTGCCGGACAAATTGTTGAAAGAGGCACTTGAGGTGAAAAGCATTATGCAGGATATTTTAGAACGCGCCGCCGAAGGTGACTTTTAGAATTCGTTAGCTTTGGGCGGTTTTCCCGCCCGAGGCCATTCCAAAAGCCGCAGCCATCAAAGTGCGGGTGTACTCGGTTTGCGGCGCATCAAATACTTGTGCGCAGTTTCCGGTTTCAATCACGTCCCCCTGACGCAATACCAATACCTTGTGACTAAGCGCACGAATGACCGCAAGGTCGTGGCTGATGAACATATATGCCAGCGAATATTTCTTTTGCAGATCGCGCAGCAGGTTCACAATTTGTACTTGAACGGTCATATCCAACGCCGAGGTTGGTTCATCCAGAACCACCAGCTTTGGTTTCAGGATCATTGCACGGGCAATTGCAATGCGTTGGCGTTGACCGCCGGAAAATTCATGGGGGTAACGGTCAGCTGTTTTTGGATCCAGCCCGACCTCGATCATCATATCGTGCACCAGTTGGTGTTCGTCCTGCCCTGCCTCTAACCCGTGCACGCCCAGTCCTTCGGCGATGATCTGCTCTGCTGTCATGCGCGGGCTGAGCGAGCCGTATGGGTCTTGAAACACCATCTGCATGTCGCGGCGCAAGGGCCGTAGCTCCCTGTTCTTCAAGCCTTGTACATCCTGCCCCAAAAAGACCACCGGACCTTTGGATGAAATCAACCGCATTACCCCGAGGGCGAGGGTCGTTTTTCCCGAACCGCTCTCGCCAACAATTCCCAGTGTCTCGCCTTCACGCACCGAAAAAGTTGCCGCATTCACAGCCTTGATGTGGTCTACAGTTTTGCGCAGAAAACCTTTCTTAATCGGAAACCAAATCTGCAAGTCTTTGGTCGAGACGATTTCCTTTGCATCCTCTGGCACCGGATCCGGTTCGCCCTTGGGTTCTGCCGCCAACAACGTGCGGGTATATTCATGTTGGGGATTTGCAAAAATTTCGGCGGTAGGACCAGCCTCGACAATCTTGCCGCGTTGCATAACACAGACATGATCGGCAATCCGCCGCACAATTTTCAAGTCATGGGTAATGAACAACATTCCCATGCCTTCAACCTTTTGTATTTCCGTCAACAGATCCAGTATTTGCGCCTGAATGGTTACGTCCAGCGCTGTCGTTGGTTCATCCGCGATCAGCAATTCAGGACCATTTGCAAGTGCCATTGCGATCATAACCCGTTGCCGCTGACCCCCGGACAGTTGGTGGGGGTAATCGTGCAGCCGCTTTGAAGCATCCCGAATTCCGACCTTGTTCAGCAGGTCTAATATGCGTGCCTTGGCTTTTTCGCCACCCAGCCCCTGATGCAACGCGAGGCTTTCCCCTAATTGGTTGGAAATCGAATGGAGCGGATTCAGCGATGTCATGGGTTCTTGAAAAATAAAGCTGATGTCGTTGCCACGCACATCGCGCAATGTCCGATCATCCGCACCAATCATTTCGCGGCCCAGATACTTTACTGATCCGGTTACATGTGCAGAATCGGGCAGCAGTTTGACACAGGCAAGGGCGGTCACCGATTTACCAGAGCCGCTCTCTCCTACCAACGCAACAGTCTGGCCCTTTTTTACCTCAAAACTAACGCTATCCACCGCGGGCGGGTTTTCATTGAAGGCCACTGACAGGTTTTCAAATTTCAGGATTGTTTCACTCATTTAAAGGTCTTTCGCGGATCAAACGCATCGCGCACGCCTTCAAAGACAAACACCAGCAGGGACAACATGATCGAGATGGTGAAGAACGCCGAGAACGCCAGCCAGGGTGCTTGCAGATTGTTTTTGGCCTGCAAAGCCAGCTCACCCAAGGAAGGGTAGGACGGCGGTAATCCGAAGCCTAGGAAATCAAGGCCGGTCAGGGCGCTGATTGCGCCGGTGACGGAAAACGGGATAAAGGTCAACGTGGCCACCATCGCGTTGGGCAACAGGTGGCGGAACATGATTTTCCAATCAGGCACACCCATGGCGCGGGCGGCGCGCACGTATTCGAAATTGCGGGCACGCAGAAATTCGGCGCGCACAAGGCCCACCAAGCCCATCCAGCTGAACAGGATGATCAGGCTGGTGAGGATCACAAAGTTCATGGTGAAAATCGCAGACAGGATAATGATGACATAGAGCATCGGAGTGCTTGACCAGATCTCAAGAATACGCTGAAAGATCAGGTCCACCCAGCCGCCGAAATAACCCATTGTGGCCCCGGCAATGATGCCAATCACCGATGAAACGCCGACGACGATCAGCGCAAAAACAGTCGAAATGCGGAACCCGTAAATGATCCGGGCCACCACGTCGCGGGTTTGGTCGTCGGTACCCAGCCAGTGGTTTGCATCCGGTGCTGACGGGGCTGTTTCCACATCGTAATTCACAGTATTAAAGCTGAAGCGGACAGGTGCCCAGAGCAGCCAGCCTTGTTCGATTGCAATACCACCCACGATGCCGTCCGCGGCATCCGCAAAAACCTCCTCGGGTGCATCAAAACATGCATCCAACCCGCCGGAACGGATCAGGCATTGCACTTCGGGAGAGGGATATTCGGCCTCGGTTTCGAACTCTCCACCAAAGTCGACTTCGGTGTAGAATTTCAAGGCTGGGGCATAAATATTCCCGCGATAGGACACCAACAAGGGTTTGTCGTTGGCCACAAGTTCGGCGAACAAACAGGTGATGAACAGTACGCTGAAAATCCATAACGACCAGACAGCACGCCGGTTTGCGCGAAAGTTTTCCAAGCGGCGCTTGGCAATTGAGGATTTGAACAGGGTCATGTGTTGCGGCTCTCGAAATCAATACGCGGGTCGATCCAGACGTACATCAGATCGGAAACCAGCCCGATGACCAGCCCCATCAGGCCAAAGACATACAGCGTGCCAAAGAATACCGGATAGTCGCGGTTGATTGCTGCCTCAAATCCAAGCCGCCCAAGGCCGTCGAGCGAGAAAACGATCTCAATAATCAGCGAGGCCCCAAAGAACACGCCGATAAAGGCACCCGGAAATCCGGCGATGATGATCAGCATGGCGTTGCGAAACACATGGCCGTAGAAAACCTGCCTCTCGGCTAGTCCCTTGGCCCGTGCGGTGGTGACATATTGTTTGTTGATTTCGTCCAGAAACGAGTTTTTAGTGAGCAAGGTCAGCGTGGCAAAGGCGCCAATGGTCGAGGCGGTAACGGGCAGGATAATATGCCAGAGGTAATCGGCGATTTGGTGCAGGAAAGTGAAATCGTCAAAGCCGTCAGATGTTAATCCGCGCAAGGGGAATAGTTTCCAATAAGACCCGCCTGCGAACAACACCAGTAACAGGATCGCGAACAAGAAGCTGGGGATGGCGTAGGCGGCGATAATGATACCGGAGGACCAAGTGTCAAAGCGCGATCCCTCGGAAATAGCTTTGCGGATGCCCAGCGGGATTGAGATCAGATAGGCGAGCAGGGTGGACCATAAGCCAAGGGTGATTGAGACAGGCATTTTTTCCAGTACCAGATCGGCAACCGAGATCGAGCGAAAATAGCTCTCACCAAAGTCAAACCGCAGGTAATTACCCATCATCAGGAAAAACCGCTCCAAGGGTGGTTTGTCAAAACCAAATTGTTTTTCCAGATCCTTAATGAAATCATCCGGCAGACCACGCGCACCTTGATAGGTCTCGCCATTGTTGCCGCCGCCGCCGCCAACCTCAGATCCGCCACCACTGATACGGTCGGTGGCGCTGCTTTCCTCGTCTAATTGCGCAAGAATCTGCTCAATCGGGCCGCCGGGCACAAACTGGATCAGGGTAAAGTTGATCACCATGATTCCGATCAATGTCGGAATCATCAGCAATAACCGCCGGAGAATATATGCTCCCATGCCTTAAAACGCGCCTGCTTCTTTGAGTTTCGCTGCTTTTTCAGCACTGTACCACCAAAAGTCCATTTCGCCCATAGCATAGGGAGGCAGTTGGGCGGGATGCTCGTACACGTCGAGATAGCTAATATTATGGGCAGCCTTGTACCATTGTGGAATCCAGATGTGCATGGCCCGCAGGCTGCGATCAAGCGCGCGCACGGCGGTGTTCAGTTCTTCCCGGCTTTCAGCCTTTTCGATCAAGTCCAGCAGGGTATCAATTGCCGGGTTATCCAAACCACTGAGGTTATTTGCGCCCGGATTGTCCACCACGGCACTGCTGAAAATATTACGTAACTCGATCCCCGGCGTAAGGGACATAACAAAGCGCTGAATGACGATATCATAGTCATATTTCTTTTGTCGCTCGGTGGCTTGTGCGGGATCAATGGTTTTCAGGGATGCGATCACGCCCAGCCGTTTCAGGTTATCAATGAACGGATTGATAATCCGCTCGAATGCGGGGCCATCGTTCAGGAATTCGACTTTCAGAACCTGACCTTTGGCATTGACGCGCTTGCCTTTTACGATTTTCCAGCCAGCTGCATCCAGTAATTTCCCCGCTTCGCGAATTGCGTTACGATCCAGTTGCCGCGATTTGGAAACATTTGGCGAAAATGCCGGTTCATTGAATACACTGGCAGGTAAGTGTTCGCGCAGCGGCTCTAGCAGCGCCAATTCGGCTGCATCTGGCAGGCCCGTCGCTTCTAGGTTGGAGTTTTCCCAGAAACTGTCTGTACGTTGGTAAAGGCCATAAAACAGCGTTTTGTTGGACCACTCAAAATTAAACAACATCCCCAAAGCCTCGCGTACTCTCGGATCTTTGAATTTGTCACGCCGCATGTTCAGCCAAAAACCCTGCGTGCCCGAGGGGTTGCCGTCGGGAAGTGTTGTTTTTACGACCCAGCCTTTGTCGAGTGCCGGAAAATCGTAAGAGGTTGCCCAAAGCTTTGAGAGAAACTCTTCGCGGAAATTGTAAACCCCACCTTTGAAGCCCTCAAAGGCAGCGGTGTAATCCGCGTAGTATTCTACCGTTAATGCATCAAAATTTGAGCGGCCTTGATTGATTGCCAAATCCTTGCCCCAATAATCATCTCGGCGGCGATAAGAGACTTTCTTGCCTGGATCAACCTTGCTCAGTAGATATTCACCTGACCCAAGCGGCGGGTTTAGGGTGCTCTCGGCGAAATCATGTTCCGTATAATAGGCTTTGGAGAACACCGGCAGTCCAGCGGCCGTCATAGGCAATTCACGGGTGTTCGCCCCCTTAACAAAGGTGAATTTTACCCTCGACGGTTCGAGGGCCTCTGCCTTTTCGAAATCTTGCAGCAGTACTTTGAAGCTCAACCGCCCCTTTTCGCGCAGCAATTCCATCGAGAATGCGACATCCTCGGCAGTTACCGGCGTGCCATCGGAAAACTTCGCTTCTGGTCTGATGTTGAAAATCACCCAGCTGCGATCCTCTGGGTATTCGATGCTTTCGGCCAGTAACCCATATCTGGAATCCGGTTCGTCAGCGGTGCCTGTCATCAAGCTCTCGAAAAAAATTGTCGACATAGCGGCTGCTTGGCCTTTTAAAATATAGGGTGTCAGGCTGTCAAAAGTGCCAAAACCCCAAGTTGAGAATTCGCCCCCCTTGGGGGCATCGGGGTTCACATAATCCAAGTGTTTGAAATCGGGGCCGTATTTCAGGTCGCCAAAAGTCGAAATGCCGTGAGACTTAATGATCCTCTGTTCGGCAACTGAATGCGTCGCAGTGAGCACACAAACAAGGATCACAAGGGAGAAAACGACCCACAACGGCCGGAGACTGGCCCTTTGGACAATTGCCATAGATATAGGTTGCGCCATGATACTCTCCTCCCCAGTCGTGTTGCCTGCAAATAGGCACAGTTAGATTGATACTCGGGTAAAAGGACGCTGGCGTAAACCGCAAGACGCAAATCTGTGAATAATTGTCATAATCTGCCCACGAAAAAGGGCCGCCCAGATGGACGGCCCCGAATTCAGAGAAATTTTCCGCTTACTTGATTGTTTGCAAGTAAGAAATCAGGTTGGCGCGGTCGGTTTCTTTTTTCAAGCCGGAGAAGCTCATTTTTGTGCCGGGCGCGTAGTCCTTTGGTTTGGTCAGGAATGAGTTCAACTCTTCCACACCCCAGTTACCACCAAGACCTTTAACGACATCGGAATAACCAAAACCTTCAGACGAAGCGATTGCACGATCAACAATGTTAAACAAGCTTGGGCCAACGCCGTTTTTTCCTGCTTCCAGTTTGTGACAGGCTTTACACTTGGAGAAAACCTTGGCGCCTTTTTCCACGTCAGCTTCAGCCAGCATATCAGCGAATGAGGGTCCTTCTTCTTGGGCTTTGGTTTCCTCTTCTGCGTCATCCATTTCAATGGGATAAGCCGAGGCGTGATCTTCGCCGTGGCCATCGTTGCCGACGTGATAGATTGTTTCTGCACCCCATTGGAGCATAAGCAAAACTAGCAAAGCCGCGCAGGCACTACCGACGATTTTCGTTATTCCCATAGTATCCATGGCTATTCTCACCTTAGCTCGTGGACACAGTTGTCCCACATTCAATATTCCGACCCCTTCTAGCGCCTTCCCCTTATTGATTGCAAGGTATAGAAGCGCGACGAAATGCCCTTTTGAACGAGGAAAAAGAAATGGCCGCTTCCCTAAACAGGCCCACTACTAGAATTGCCTTCCAAGGCATGCCCGGCGCTTACTCGCATCAAGCCTGCGTTGAGGTTTACCCAAATGCGGAGGCGTTGCCGTTCAATACATTTGAAGGGGCAATTGCAGCTGTGAAAGAGGGCGCTGCCGATTTGGCCATGCTGCCGGTGGAAAACTCCACTTATGGGCGGGTTGCGGATATTCACCATTTGCTGCCCGAATCAGGGCTGCACATCATCGGTGAACATTTCGTGCGGGTACACATCAACCTGATGGGTGTCCCGGGTGCCAAGCTGGAAAACATGGCTTCTGCAATGAGCCATACCGTTTTGCTGGGGCAGTGCCGCAGCTTTTTGCGCGATAATAATCTGGCACCTGTCATTGGTGCGGATACCGCCGGTTCGGCGGAAATTATCGCCGCGAATGGCGACCTCTTACAAGGCGCACTGGCCTCTGAACTGGCAGCTGAAATCTACGGACTGGACGTGTTGGCGCGTCACATTGAGGAATACGACAACAACACGACCCGCTTTCTGGTAATGTCACCCGAGCCAATTAGGCCAATGCGCACCGACAAAGAGCTGATCACGACCTTTGTGTTTCGCGTACGCAACCTGCCGGCCGCCCTGTATAAAGCGATGGGTGGTTTTGCGACAAACGGAGTTAACATGGTCAAACTGGAGAGTTATATGGTGAACGGGTCGTTCACGGCGACGCAGTTTTATGCTGATGTCATTGGTCATCCGGATGATCCGGCCTTGCACCGCGCACTAGAGGAACTGGATTTCTTTACGTCTTACGTGGAAATTCTTGGGGTGTATGAGGCCGACAAGGCGCGGGGATGATCTATCCGCGCCGCCTCTTTTTGCCCGTTGTTCCTTGGATATAATTGGCGTAGGTCCAGACCTTGTGGTTGAATTTTCGATTCAGCGAGTTTTTCGCGAGCTTGGCGGATTGCATTACCAGCCGTGCGGAAATACTGCGCGCTTTCATGTCCACTGTGACCTTCATCCGGGTTTGCTTTACGGTGAGGGCTATCACCTCAATGGTTGCCACAGCATCTAGGCCAGCGGTTTCAAAGCCTAGCTTGATCTGTTTAGTCGGAGTGTACTCGTGCAACTCGATATCTATTTGGCGGTTCTTCCCCCTCAATTCACCATCAAAATGCCAGCACATTCCCGCTTGCTTTTGGACCAGTTGATCGCGCCGTTCCACGTTGGCCCCGATGCGCATGGCATAGGCCTCGTAACTGTCAAAGTCAGAGATTTGTTTAAAAACATACTCAAGGGGTGCGTTAATATCTTGTACGCTTGTAAAGTGCATACTGCTGCCTCTGCTCGTTGGTTCGAATCGTTTTCTTTTAGGTTAGGGTGTCAGATAGCCAGTTGTGAATTAAAAAATGTGCAATAGAGCCTTTGCGGGCCGGTCTGAGGTCCGGATTTTCCGAAACTGTTGCCTGCAAGACCTCTTCGCGGGTGAACCAACGGGCATCCTCGATCTCTTTGGGGTCTATTGTGATGTCGGTATTCAAGGCCTCAGCACTGCAGCCGATCATCAATGATGCAGGGAAAGCCCAGGGTTGGCTGGACAAATATGTGACTGCGCCAAGGCGGATTGCGGATTCCTCGAACACCTCCCGCCTTGCTGCGGCCTCCATGGTTTCGCCCGGTTCCATAAAGCCTGCGAGCAAGGAAAACATGCCTTGTGGCCAGCCATGAGAACGCCCCATGAGGACTGAATTTTCGTGTGTTGCCAATACGATAACTACAGGATCAGTGCGCGGGAAATGCAAGGCGTTGCAACTGGGGCATTTGCGTTGCCAGCCAGCTTGTTGGGGGGAGGATTTGGCACCGCAACGGGCGCAAAACCCGTGAATTCGGTGCCACTCGAACAGGCCTCTGGCGGTTGCCGCCAGTTCTGCGTCACGTGGGCTTAGTTGGGCCATAATAGAGCGCAGTTCGGTAAAGACCTGTGGCGGCGGCGTACCGGGGAATTGATTGAAACTGGTATCAAAAAATCGGGCCATTGCCCGAGGATCTGCGTCTGGAGCCTGCCAAGGTGAAATATCATAGGCGAAAAGAGCTATGTCATCCTCCAACCCCAGAAAAACCGGATCACTTGCAGCTTGTTCCAGAATTGGATGATCCGAGCTAAATCGAACCAACACATTGGATTCATAGTCAAAAAATGGTTTACCGCGCCATAAGACAATCGCTTGCCCGGCCTTTTGCAACTGGGCAAGCCGCTCGGGCTCGTCCCGCAGTTCTGCTGCCCGGTTCAGATTTGAACCGCCAAATACCACTGTTTCCGCATGGCGCATAGGCCTGCCTCCTGATTGCTTGATGTGGTTGTCGCATGGTCGCAGATATCTTGCAATCGCCACCTTGCCGTGCCGAATGATCCCCCCTATATAGAGCGCGAGAGGTTGGCGCGGGTAAGCGCCTCGCCAACCCGGTCAGATCCGGAAGGAAGCAGCCGCAACGAGTCCCGTTTAGGTCGCTGTCCAGCCTCTCACCTTTCCTCAAACCATCGCGCAACTGCGCTAAGACGAATGCAATTCCAAGGGGAAGCTATGAATCAGAATAAATCACGGCCAGCGCCGGTTAAAGGTATCAATCATGTTTTTGCTGCCACCAGTTATTCTTTGGCCGCCCTACGTCGGCTTTCACGCGAAACTGCCTTTCAACATGAGGTGATCCTATATGTGGGCGTGCTGTTGGTTTTCGCCCTGATCGGGGCAAATTTGGGTGAGTACATGATCGCAACAGTGTTGTTTTTATTGCTTGTTGCTTTTGAAACCTTAAACACAGCAATCGAGGTTATCGTGGATCATTTAGCCGAGGACTGGGCAGAGTTCGCCCGTGATGCCAAGGATTACGGCTCGCTTTCGGTAATGTTATTGCTGTTGTCTAATGGGTGTTTCTTTGCCTATGTTCTGTGGCAACATTTAGCTTGAGGGTGAAAATCTAACGCCCAAGCCTTTTGGGCGTCTGTTTCCACAGCTTTGGGTCTGATAGCCCGCAATCGGGATAACGCGCTGCTTGGTTCCATCCCACTTTCTAGAATTAGCCGTAAGGCAGCCATACCTGATCGCCCATTGCCGCCCCAGCAATGGGCCAGAACACGACCATTGTTCGTGAGAATTTGGTGCGCTAACTCTGCTGCTTTGGGCCAAGCATTTAAGGTCTGATTGACAGGTACTCCAAAATCCTCAACCGGTAAGTGTCGCCACGCAACATCGGCATGTTGTAAAACGTCACCCAGATCAGTTGCGCCAGCGCGGTTTAGTTCCGCCATTGTTGTCATAGTTAAAACCAACGCTGGCTGCCACTCCAACAGGGAGGTCATATCAGTTGAAAAATCCCCCGTTCTGCCGGGCATCGGGCTGATCGCCACAGTGCCTTGGGTCAGTTGCACAGGATAGATCTGAAATTCTTCCATTCCGTGTCTCTACGAATTGCTCTGGCCAGCGCTGACCTGTAGTGTCGCTATACGGCCCGAATCTTAAATGCAAAGGCAAATGATGTCAGATCAGAATTCCGCGACCGGTTATCAGGTTCTGGCGCGCAAATACCGCCCCGCCAGTTTTGCAGATCTGATCGGACAAGAAGCAATGGTGCGCACGCTTAAAAATGCCTTTGCCTCAGACCGGATTGCTCATGCGTTTGTGATGACGGGTATTCGCGGCACAGGCAAAACCACGACGGCGCGGATTATTGCCAAGGGAATGAACTGTGTTGGTACCGATGGTACTGGCGGCCCAACGACTGAACCTTGCGGGGGTTGCGACAACTGTGTTTCCATTGCCGAAGGGCGGCATGTGGATGTGATGGAGATGGATGCAGCGAGCCGTACCGGCATTAATGATATCCGCGAGATCATAGAATCTGTGCATTATCGCGCTGCCTCCGCCCGTTATAAAATTTATATTATTGATGAGGTTCACATGCTCTCGACCAGCGCGTTTAACGCGCTGCTCAAGACGCTTGAGGAACCCCCTGAACACGTAAAATTTATCTTTGCCACCACCGAAATCCGCAAGATTCCGGTGACGGTGCTGTCGCGCTGCCAGCGGTTTGATTTGCGAAGGATCGAACCGGAGGTGATGATAGCCCACCTGCAAAAGATTGCCGAGCTGGAAAAAGCACAAGTGGCCGGAGATGCGCTCGCGTTGATTACCCGCGCCTCTGAGGGTTCGGTGCGTGATGCAATGTCGTTGCTGGATCAGGCTATTGCCCACGGCACGGGGGAAACCACCGTCGATCAGGTGCGATCAATGTTGGGGTTGGCGGATCGGGGCAGGGTTCTCGATCTTTTTGATCTGATTATGAAAGGTGATGCTGGGGCAGCGTTACAGGAATTATCCGGACAATATGCCGAGGGCGCGGACCCGATGTCGGTTCTGCGTGATCTGGCTGAGATCACCCATTGGGTTTCGGTTATCAAGATTTCACCGACCGCTGCGGATGATCCAACGGTTTCGCCGGATGAGCGTACCCGAGGGCAAGCGGCAGCAGAAGTTTTACCCATGCGAGCCTTGACCCGAGTGTGGCAGATGTTGCTCAAAGCTTTGGAGGAGGTCGCCGCTGCGCCCAACGCGATGATGGCGACAGAAATGGCGATTATCCGTCTGACCCATGTGGCCGAATTGCCTTCACCCGAAGAGCTGATTCGCAAATTGCAAAGCAACCCACCACCGATGCCTGGAGGCGGAGGCACGCACCCCGGCACACCGATGGGCGGCGGTGGCGGCGGCCAGACAGTTGGCGGTGCACCCGTTGGCGGGCCAACGGCGATGATAGCGGGCGGCGGTTCGGCGGTGCTTGGCCAGCTGGACCCGGCACAGGCACTGGCACGATTTGCCCGCTTTGATCAGGTGGTTGATCTAGTTCGGGCGCGGCGTGATATGAAATTGCTGGTCGAGGTCGAGACCTATGTGCAGCTCGTGAAATACAGCCCGGGGCGGATCGAGTTTCAACCGGGTGACGCCGCACCGCCAGATTTGGCATCTCGGTTGGCGGGGCGTTTGCAAGGTTGGACTGGCGTGCGTTGGGGCGTATCGGTTGTCTCAAGCGGAGGGGCGGCGACGATTCTGGAAACACGCAATGCAGAACGTAGCGATATGCAGGGAAAAGTTTTACAGCACCCGTTATTGCAAGCTGTGATGGCGCAGTTTCCTGGGGCGGAAATACGGGATATTCGGTCGTTAGAAGAAATTACCGCAGATCCTGATGAAGCCCTTGAAATGGAAATGCAGGACGAAGACTGGGATCCCTTTGAGGATGACTAGGGCCTATATTTGCGTTAGTGACGCGGAAACATTCAAAACAGGAGACAGCTTATGCTGAAAGGTTTGGGCGGACTTGGCGATATGGCCAAGATCATGAAACAGGCGCAGGAAATGCAGTCCAAAATGGCCGACGCGCAGGCCAAGCTGGATGACATCACAGTCGAGGGCGAGGCCGGGGCAGGAATGGTTAAGGTAGTTATGACTGCAAAATCCGAAGTAAAGCAAGTGTCGATTGATCCGGCGCTGTTTGTCCCTGATGACCGCGAAGTGGTAGAAGATTTGATCGTCGCAGCTCTTAAAGATGCTCAGGCCAAGGCCGCCGATGCGGCGCAATCTGAAATGGGTAAGGTGACCGACGGCTTGAACCTGCCTGCAGGGATGAAGCTGCCGTTCTAGGCGGCGAATGATATGCGCCCTATTTCAGAATTTCCTGCAGCGGTAGCGGCGAGAATCAGCACTGTTTTCACCGATATCGACGATACCTTGACGACGGATGGGCAGCTTCCAGCGGTGGCATATGCTGCATTGGAGCAACTTCAGGAGGCGGGAGTCCATGTGGCCGCGATAACCGGGCGCCCGTCAGGATGGTGCGATATGATCGCGCGGTTATGGCCTGTAAGCGGTGTGGTTGGGGAAAATGGAGCATTTTATTTTTCCTATGACAAGGACACGTACAAAATGCGGCGTGTGTATTTTGCCGATGCAGCAACGCGCCGTGCGAACGAGTTGAAGTTGGATCGCATCCGCAGGAGGGTTTTGGCAGAGGTTCCAGGTTGCGCGATTTCAGCGGATCAACCTTACCGCGAGGCAGATCTGGCCATCGATTTTTGTGAAGATGTGGTTGCATTAGATAAAGATGCCGTTGCAGATATCAAGGCGATTTTTGAACAGGAAGGTGCTGTAGCCAAGGTTTCGTCAATCCATGTGAATGGCTGGTTTGGGGATTATGATAAGCTATCAATGTCGCGACGGTTTACGTCCGATGTATTGGGTTTTGATCTTGATACCGAGAAATCCCGCGTGGTTTTTTGTGGCGATAGCCCAAACGACGCGCCAATGTTCGGCTTTTTTCCCAATTCCTGCGGCGTCGCCAATGTGCTAGATTTCGCTAATGAATTGGAAGCGGAGCCAACCTGGATAACGGCTAAAAAGGGTGGTGAAGGTTTTGTCCAGATTGCGCAAGTGCTGCTTGCCGCGCGGGAGGGATTTAAATTCGGCACATCAAACTTCGGCGGCGAAAAATGATGTTTGTCAGGAAACACCGCGAGATAAAACCGCTAATAAGGGGCAAATTGCCTCTTCACTAGGGTGCCGCTGAAATATTTCCGTTTGAGCTTTGCGATTTTGACACTGGCTTGGCCTCTCGATCAATATCCTCTTCTAGAACCACCTCATTTCGCCGTTGCTGCGTTCCGGGCTGCCATTTTGCCAGATGGCCGAGCAGCTTGGTTTTGACAATTGGCTTTGACAGGTAGTCATCCATGCCTGCCTTAAGACACAGTTCACGATCACCTTTCATAGCATTGGCCGTCAGGGCGATGATTGGGCAACGGGGCAAACTTAGTTCAGCCTCCATCTGACGGATTGCTTTAGTAGCCTCAAGGCCATCCATTCCAGGCATCGACATATCCATCAGGACAATACCCGGTGCAAAGGGAACATAGCTATCACGGGCTTCAATTCCGTTTTCAGCAAATAGCAGTTCGACGCCATCCTTTTTTAACATCGTTTTAACGACCAAACGATTGGTTTTGTTGTCTTCGGCAACCAGTAACTTTAAGCCTGACAAACCGCTTCGGCCCTCGGTTTTTTTAGCGCTATTTGTAGTTTTTTCCAATCTCGCGGGTGTTTTTTCGATCATGAGTGCTGTGGCAATGGCTGACTTGAGGACAATGGACCGGGTCGGTTTCATCAAGACTGCGGAAAAACCAAACTCCTTCTGGACTTTCGCCTCGTAGGTCTGTTCGACTGAAGAAAGAAGAATTATCGGAATTTTGCGCAACCCTGGAATGCGCCGAAGGCGCCGTGTCAACTCAAAGCCATCAATGTCGGGCATTTGGAAATCGAGAATTACAAGATCAAACGGGTTTTCGTTTCTATCAGTTTTACCAAGTAGATCTAGAGCGGCTACGGCAGAGTCTGCGACTTCGAAACTGGCATTCCAATTGCGCAGTTGCTCGCTAATAATCATCCGGTTGATCTCTAAATCGTCAACGATCAACACATGTTTTCCTGTTAGGTCAGCTTCCATATTGAAGTCAGTGCTTAGGTTCGCAGTGCTGCCCTGCAAAGAAAGAAGAATGGTGAAAGTGGATCCTTCTCCGAACTGTGAAACAACGTCAATAGTTCCGCCCATCATTTGAACCAACCGAGTAGAGATTGCCAAGCCAAGGCCGGTGCCCTCAAATTTGCGATTGGCTGCACCTTCTACCTGTTCAAACTCGCTGAAAATAGTTTTTAGATTGCTTTCGGGAATTCCTACTCCGGTGTCCTGAACCGAAATCCGTAGGTTTGTTTTGCCATTCTCTACTTGGCCGCTGGCATTTATAATGACCTGCCCGTCGTGGGTGAATTTTACCGCGTTACCGATGATATTTGTAACGACCTGCCGAATACGCCCTGCGTCCCCGATGAAAACGCGCGCCAATTCCGGAGCATATCGAAGGCTGACCTCGACATTGTTTTGCGCGGCTTTGGAAGCCACAAGCGCCACCACGTCCTCCAATGCCTTGTGCAAGTCGAAAGGCTTATCCTCAAAGGACATTTTGCCCGCTTCGATTTTTGAAAAATCAAGGATGTCATTAATGACGGATAATAAAGCCGCACCGGAATTGGCGATAGTTTCTGTGTAAAGCCGCTGGTCGCGATCCAGATTTGTTTCCAACATCAGTTCTGCCATGCCGATCACGCCGTTCATTGGAGTGCGGATTTCATGGCTCATATTTGCCAGAAATTCGGATTTGGATTTATTGGCGGCCTCGGCATTTTTCTGGGCGTCACGCAGTGCTACCTCGCGCTGGGTACGTTCGACCAACATATTATCAAGAGTGGTGACAGAGGCGGAAAGGGAAAGGAATTCCCGAGAGGCAAGGCGAGGTAGTTTTAAATCTGCCCATGGATCGCCTCTCAGGGTGGCAGACATGCGACTGTGAACCACAGAAAGCGGATAGAGGACCAGTTTATAGGTTAGGAACAGGTAAAGGGCTGTCAGAAATGCCAAGGCCACCGCGGCATAGATACGGGCTTGAGTGACGCTGTTATCAATTTGTAGTAGCCCCCCCTTATGTGACCATACCACGCTGATACTGCCAAAGACTTCGCCCTGAAAGGTGACGTTCTGCGAGAACTCAGATGCGGTTTCATGAGTCTTGGCCTTGGCGGGGTAACGGGCAATGATGTCGCCGCCCTCATCAGAGACCGCAATTTCCAGCAACGCAGGATTGCGGGCGACAGCCTGGCCCAGAGCCGTGCCCAATACCGGTATATCCTCGACGATTATTGCTTCTAGCATTAGGCCATTGAGTAGCGAAATTGTCAGTTCAGCACGCTCTTGCAGTTGGCTTTTCAAGCGAGACGTTTCAAAATAACGGACAGCTTCCCCCGCCAGCAGGCCAACACAACAGACTGCAAAAAACATGGAAATGGCAATTTGGGTGGAGAGGCGCATGTGAAATCTTTCGTTGAGTATTTAGCCTGACGAGGGAGGAAGACTAACCGCCAAATTCCAAACTACGGATCATTGCTTTGCGGATGGTGATGTAGTCCTTGTCGTTCCCTTCCAGAAAACCTGATTTACTTACCGATTTCAGAACCTCCTTATCCGTGGTTTCCAGCATGACGCGGCGCATGGTTTCCACAATTGCCGGGTCCAGACCGGCGCGCGCCAACCAGGGCTTGGTTACATTGTCGAAACTGACCAACTCGCGGATTGGGACATTTTTCTCGACCAACTTGGCAAAAGTACTGGATTTGAGAGCACCTGCATCGAAGTCACCAGCGCCAACAGCTGTTCCCACCCGGTCATGGCGCCCAAGGTATTCAAAATATCTCAAGTCTTCGGCGGAGATTCCGACATCCAGCAATTCACTTTGGGCCAGAAAACGTCCGATGGTCGAGAGTTCGGACCCGAAGGCAAAGCTGCCATTTCTTAGGTCAGCCAGAGAGCTAATTGTGCTATTCTGATGAACAGCAATTATCCCTTTAAAGGTTTTTTCACCCTTTGAGCTTTCTATTGCAATGATGCTGATACCGTCTTCGGCCTGTTTTGCGGTAACATAGGAGGCCGGCCCAAAGCGGGCGAAATCGACCTGCCCTTGAACCAAGGCATCAATACCGTCGTTATAGTTTCTCGATATTGCCATGGAGACCGTTACCTGTTCTCCGAGGCGCTCGGACATGGCACCGGCTAGGTAGGTTAGAAACGGTTTGAATTTCCGAACCGTTGTGGTTGGCTTGTCTGCGGTATAGGTGCCAAATATCAGGTTTAATTCGGCACCCCCGGGCGAAGCTGTGAACAGTGCTGCAAGTGCTACAGACGCAATTGCTATGAACAGCGAGGGGGTAGGGGGCATGGTGAGCAGTCTCCAGAAAAGCACGTAGCCCTAAGGGAGCGTGCCAAAATTGTGCGAACTGTCTTAATACTCGGTGGGAAAAGCTAATATTTTACGAACCAGCCAACCAATCGGATGTCAAATTGAATGAAATGCCATCTATTTGACGGAAGCGTCAGAGATTAGGCTTGGAAATCATTTTCTTAAGCTGGATAGTGCTATTTAGGAAGGCGACGCAATTCACGATGCGGGGCTGAAAATGGTTTGCACTACCCCAAGAACTTCCTGAGGTATGTTTTGCAGTGGTTCTGTTAGGAACCTGCGTTATACATCCCTTATTAATTGTTCTGCTAGGAGGCAGAGATGCAATCTCAACCCGACAAACTCCGCGCCCTTTTGACCGAAGATCAGATCATTGTGATGCCCTGTTGCTTTGATCCGCTTTCAGCCAAGTTAATTGCACAAGAAGGGTTTCCACTGACTTTCATGTCCGGTTTTGCCGCCTCTGCTGCGCGGCTGGGGATGCCGGACACGGGGTTGATGTCTTATGGCGAGGTGATCGACCAAGGACGTAACATTTGTAGTGCTGTTAACATCCCTGTCATCGGGGACGGTGATACGGGATATGGCAATGCGCTGAACGTGCGGCGCACGGTGCAGGGGTTCGCAGCGGCGGGATTTGCTGCGGTGATGATCGAGGATCAGGTTGCGCCAAAACGCTGTGGCCACACTGCGGGCAAGGCTGTGGTTGGGCGCGAGGAAGCTTTTGAGCGCATTCAGGCCGCTGTTGATGCGCGCGCCGAGGGCAGCGATATCCTGATCCTGGCCCGCACTGATGCGCGTCATGGGCATGGCTTGGACGAAGCCATTTACCGTGCTCAGCGTTTCCACGAAATCGGCGCGGATATTTTGTTTGTCGAAGCTCCGCGCAGCGAGGAAGAGATGCGCATGATTTGTGATCAACTGCCCGGCCCGAAAATGGCCAATCTAGTGGAAGGTGGCCTGACCCCATATTTGCCGCCTGCTGAATTGCAAGAGATCGGCTTTGCGATTGTGGCTTATCCAATCGCCCTGTTATCTGCTGCAATGCAGGCGATGACCACAGCGTTGCAGCAATTTAAAACCGGGGTGGCAGCACCGGAAATCCTGATGCCGTTTGATGAAATGAAAACCCGCATTGGGTTTGATGATTACTTTGAAGCCGAGAAAAAATACGCAAGGCGACTTTCTCAAAAGGACTGAACGCCAACGCCCTAAGGTTTGGCATTTACGAGGCTCGCCACTTATGTATGCTTTGGGAAACTGAGGTGGGCGGCTGTTATGGACGGAAATAATCAGGATATAGATAACTTGATCCAGCTTTTGGCTAAACTGCCGGGGTTGGGGCCGCGCTCGGCGCGCCGTGCGGTTTTGCATCTGATCAAGAAGCGGACGTTGCTGCTGACGCCGATGGCGGATGCGATGTTTGCTGTTGCCACCACGGCGCGGGAATGTCTGGTGTGTGGCAACATCGGCACGGCAGACCGCTGTGATATTTGCGAGGCCCCCAAGCGGGCACAGGGGCAAATTTGTGTGGTCGAGGATGTGGCGGATCTCTGGGCAATGGAACGCTCAAATGTGTTCAAGGGGCGCTATCATGTCTTGGGCGGATCCCTGTCGGCGCTTGATGGAATCGGCCCAGAGGAATTGCGCATTCCCCAGTTGATTGATCGCGTGGCAAAAGAGGAAATCACCGAAGTAATTTTCGCCCTGAATGCCACCGTTGATGGACAGACTACGGCGCATTACATTGCTGATCAGCTGGAGCACCTGAATGTGGCTGTTACGTCGCTTGCACAGGGGGTGCCGATCGGGGGAGAGCTGGATTATCTGGATGACGGAACGATTTCAGCAGCCCTGAAAGCACGTAAATCTGTTTGAGCGAAGGCGGGGGGCCACCCCGGGTTTCAGATTGCTAAGGCGCAACTCCGTTGGCAGCCAACCACGCTTGCCATTGTTCGGCCGAACCTTTGAAGGCATTGATATCCGCGTCCCCTTCAATGCCGGGTACAACGCCAGTACTGGTGTATTGCCAGAAAGCCCATTTTCGGCCCGGGTATCGGTCGCTTGGATGATCGGCAACCGAACGCAGCCAGAAATCGTACCCCGATACCCGCCACAGTTGGTTGTCTTGATAATAATCGGGGGTGGCGTAGATCACCGGGCGTTTGCCGTAATGCTTGCTGATACGTTCTAAGAACACTCGCATTTCGCGGCGTACCTTGCTCGGCTCCGGGCGTAGTTTGCAACTGGGGGAGCGCGGGTTCCATTCGATGTCGAGAACCGGCGGCAACATTTTTGCATCGCGCGGAACGTTGCGGATGAACCAGCGCGCTTGCTCGGCGGCGGTTCTGCAGAAGTAATAGTAATGATAAGCCCCGCGCAATACACCTGCACGGCGTGCGGCGCGCCAGTTCTCCGTAAAACGCTCATCCAGATGATCGCCACCTTCGGTTGCCTTGATGTAGGCAAAAGACACATTTGCGCGGCGGACTTGTTCCCAGTCTATCCGGTTTTGATACCGTGCCACGTCTATGCCATGAATTGCATAAGTCCAGGGTTTACGGGCGGTCCATTCATAGGGATCAGAATCGCCAAATTGCGGTGCGGGCCGGTTTGTGATGCTCTTGGACGCGGCTGTCTGTATCACTGGGGTGGAGGGCGCAGTGCAAGCCGTTACAAAAACGGCAATCAAAAGGGCAACAAAAACACGCAATTGGACACCTGCTGAAAACGGTACAGTTGGACTCAGGTTAGACCAGCGCACGAAGAAATTCGCCTAAAAAGAGAGGGGAGGCCGGAATGGTGCTGGTTTCCGCTTGTCCTATGCCCGAACAACTCGGCAACACCCCGTGTTGTTGCTACAGTGATCATACAGTTACCCATTGCAATTATGCCGTTTTCAATCAAGGTAACGCCAGTACCGTTTTTACCAGTTCCTTTGGCCTCCTGGATGTCTAGAAAAAACACAATCCTCGTAACCGGTGGTTCCGGTTTTATCGCTAAACACATTATCCGCCAATTGCTGGATGAGGGTTATCGCGTGCGGGCCTCTGTACGGTCGGCTGCACGTGAAAACGAGGTTAGACTGGCGGTCGGGCAAAACATCAAAGAAACCGTCGATCTGGAGAAGATGCTGAATTTTGTGCATCTGGATTTGAATTCGGACGAGGGATGGCAAGAGGCCCTGCAAGGGGTTGGGGCATTGATACATACGGCTTCTCCGTTTCCGATGAACCAGCCAACAAACGAGGATGACGTGATACGGCCAGCTGTTGAAGGCACGCTAAGGGCGCTTCGTGCTTCCCATGATGCGGGAGTCGAGCGGGTGGTCATGACCTCTTCAATTGTGGCAATTATCCACAAGCGATTGGCTGCCGGGCGTTCGCGTTACAATGAGGCCGACTGGACAGACTTGAATTCGCCACAGGCAACGGCCTATTCAAAATCAAAAACCCTGGCCGAGAAAGCCGCCTGGTCTTTTACGCGCGAGCATCCGGAGATGAAGCTGACCGTGATCAATCCTGGGTTGGTTCTGGGGCCGGCTCTGGATGGAAAAATAGGTACGTCGCTGAAGGTTATTCAACGCCTGTTGAGCGGTAAAGACCCGCTGGTACCGCAAATTGGGTTTGCTATCGTGGATGTGCGGGATGTGGCCACCATGCATGTGCGTGCTTTGCAACGGCCCGAAAGTGCGGGGTCTCGGTTCATTGCCACCGAGAGATTTATCTGGATGCGGGATATGGCTGCAATACTGAAAGCCGAATACAGTGAGCGCCGGATCCCCACCCGTTTGGCACCGGATTTCCTGATCAAGTTGATCGCCCTGTTTGACAGGACGATGCAATCCGCGGTTCCAATGCTGGGGGTTGAGCAACATCTTGATAACACGGCCGCCAGCGAAGTTTTGGGCATGGAGTTTATCGAGGCTCGACAAGCTGTCAAAACCTCAGCCGCCAGTCTTATTCGCGATCATTTGGTGGATTAAAAATCGATTCTCCCTTTTTTTTACCTGAAGTACATGCAGGTTTAGGCTGACAAGAAAATGACTCCAGAAATATCCAACCCCGCGCCCCAATGGCTTTTGCGTTTGTGTTTTCTTGCGCTGTTTTTTGCGGTGGTGCGCAATCTGTTACCGCCGAATGCTTTCACCGCAACGGTATTGTTGTTTGACTATGAGTTTGGCTTGATCCGGCGTGGCTTGATCGGCGAAATTGCCAATCTGTTTTGGGGGGATACGGTTTCGCGCGGCGAAGTTTTCCTGCTTACTGTTGTTACCACCCTGTTTGGCGTCATTGCTGCTGTTTTGCTGTTCTTCCGACGCTTCCCCCAAACAATAGCGGGGGTTTTGCTGCTGGTTCTTGTCTTCAGCTCTTTTGCCTTTGCCGCGATTATTGCCAGCACCGGATACATAGACCTTGTGCTGATCGGCTTGGTTTGTCTGTCCCTGTTCAGCAGCCCGGCAAAGGCCAGCGGAATTGCCATGCGCCTTGCTGTATGCGCCCTTGGTATGATGATGCACGAAGTGATGTTGCCCTATTTCACTGTGTTCTTTGCTTTTGACATCTGGATTTCCCGACCCACGCAAAAGTTCCTGCCCCGTGCGTCCCTGTCCATTTTTCCAATGGTTGCCAGTTTGGTTGCTTTGCTGGTGCTGATAAACTGGGGCCAGTTGCCGGATGCGGAAATCGCACAATTTCTGCAGTACATAGATTTGAAGTCTGAATTCACCGCTGAACCAGAGGCAACCATTGTGATGGAGCGCACAATCGGGGATAACCTGCAGGTGATGGCGCAAAAGCGGCAGATGATGGATTACCGCTCTTGGGTTCTGTTTGATGGCCTTAGCCTGTTTGCCATGACGCTTTGGGTGCTTTGGTTAAACTTCAAACTGCTGCGCCCTGATGCGGATATGGTTACACGCATGTTGCTGGTGGCGGCAATTCTCGCACCGCTGAGCTTGAACCTCATAGCCTTTGACGTGGTCCGTTTCGGCGCTATGTCGGTTTTTGTCGGATTCCTTGCCATAAGCAGCCAGTTGCGCGCCGACGCCGAAGTTCAGCACCGGTTGTCCGATTTGATGTCATGGCCCCTGTTCGTGACCGTGCTGCTGATTAACCTGAATATCGCGGTCAACCAGATGAACACCGGCGAGGGCCACCAAGGGCTGTTTCCATGGGTGTTGGTTGAACAATTAGGCTGGTTGTAGCAGCAGCGAAATAACCAGTGTGCTGACCATTTGGTTGATAAGGAATAGCCACAGTAGGGCTGAATTCGGACCCAAGGTTATCCGGAAACGCATTCGCGGGGTAAAACTGTCGCAAACAGATAAGTTACCCTTGCAACCTGCCGTCTTTCCCACTAATCCAAGCCACGTTATCTGGCCTTTAGGGGTTTAGCTCAGTTGGTAGAGCATCGGTCTCCAAAACCGAGGGTCGTGGGTTCGAGTCCCTCAGCCCCTGCCAGATAACCTGATTTTCCTTTTCAGTGCGTATGTTGGCAGAGAATATCTGGCCCAATTATGAGCTTTGAGGATTCAGGGCGTCTCGGTATTTCCGAAACGCCCAAATGATTTATCCACGCATCATGTCCCATTCCATGATTTTGACGCCGACGATACCGCCGATGATGATGAACGCCAGTGTGATGAATGATCCGGCGGCGAGAGTGGACAGGCCGGTCATGCCTTGGCCGATGGTGCACCCCAAGGATAGCACGGCACCGATACCCATCAGTGCGGCGCCCAGCATATTGCGTACCGCGTCACCTGAGTTGGCGAAGGTTGCGAGATGGAATTTGCCCTTGGAAATGGCGCCAACAAACCCGCCAAGCAGCACGCCGATCAAGGTGACAACGCCAAATCCGGGCGCGCCCAATGCGGTGTAGCGCATCAAATAGTCCAGCACGTCGCCGGAAGGGCGCGCGAAGCTGAGCGAGATCAGCGCGACAGGCACATCTGCGAAATCGTCTTGGGCCAGTGCGGTCAGCAACCAGCCAGCGGTGACGCAGAGGCCAAGAGCCACGCCCGCGAAGATGTGGTTGGGGGATTTGCGGAATTCAGTACTCATGAAGCAATAGCCAAGGAGCGCGACCAGAACGACAGCGAGGGAAACAGTGCGAGCCATGTCGTAATCCATGCCTGTCAGGCCTGCCAAGATATCGCCAAGGCCCTGGTATTCGATGTCCATGTCCGCCAGATTGATGGTGGAGGGCCCAAACAGGGCCACACGGACCGGGCCAAGCAAGCCGCCAATGGTCATGAAGCCGAACAGACCTGCGATGATCAGAACAACAAGGGAGCGCAGGTCTCCTGCGCCGGTACGCACCAGGTTTTTCGACAGGCAACCGCCTGCGTAAACCATGCCAATACCAAATATCAAACCTCCGACGATGTTGCCCAGCCAATTGAACTGAGGAGCCAAGAACTGCGAGGTGGTGAAATCAGCGACTTCCATAGAAGTCAGGATTGCGACACCGATGATGCTGACAGCACCGCCCAACAGCCACGACCGCAGTCGGCGATAATCGCCAAAGGACATAATGTCGTTGATCGATCCCATGGTGCAAAAATTGGTGATGTAGACGATGTAACCAAACACCACCCCAATCAGCAATCCCCCCCAGCCGATATAAAACGCGGGGTCTTCGACCACCATTTCTTTCCAAGTGTCGATCATTTCTTGCTCCCCTTTGTTGTATACGCATTAACACATAGCGCTATTAGCATGTGTTAATGCGTCTGGGAACATATTTTCCTAGAGCGAGTCTTTGGGGGCCAGCGACATCGAGAATTTGGCGTCCTGATTGTCAGTGAACCAGCGTAATTTGTCGCGCAGGTTTACGACGCCGCCGATGATGATGATTGAGGGGCCTTTGAACCGGGCTTCTGTGGCTTTTTCGTACAGATCACTGATGGTGCCCGTAACAATCCGCTGGTTTGGCCGCGTGCCGTTGTCGATGATTGCGGCGGGGGTTTGGGGGTCTGCACCATGTTCGGCAAAGCCTTCGGAAAGGATTTTCAGGCTCGACAGTCCCATGTAGATCGCGACGGTCTGGTTGGGGCGCAGCAAAACTTCCCAATCCAGTTCTAACACGCCGTCTTTGCCGTGGGCGGTGATGAAAATGCAGGATTGTGCGTAATCGCGGTGGGTGAGCGGGATGCCCGAGTAGGTGGAACAGCCAGAAGCAGCGGAAATGCCGGGAACGACCTGAAAAGGGATTTTATGTTCGGCCAGCATTTCAATTTCTTCGCCGCCACGCCCAAAGATGAACGGATCACCGCCTTTGAGGCGCAACACCCGCTTACCCTCTTTTGCAAGGCGCACCATCAGGGCTGAGATGTCCTCTTGGAACATGGTGTGGTGGTCGGGGCGTTTGCCCACGTAAATGCGCTCTGCGTCGCGGCGGATCAGTTCCAGAATTCCATCGCCGACCAAGCGGTCGTAAAGCACCACATCGGCCCGCTGCATCAAACGCAGCGCGCGGAAAGTGAGCAGGTCAGGATCGCCGGGGCCTGCGCCGACAAGGAAGACTTCGCCTTGGGCTGAGGGATCTTGACCGGATTGCATGTCGGTTAGGGTCTGTTGTAATTGCGCCTTAGCTCCTTCGACGTCACCCGAAAGGAAGCGGTCCCCAACGGGGCCGTCGATCATGGCTTCCCAGAAACGGCGTCGGCCACGGGTTTGCTTGATGCCGGAAAGCACCTGATCGCGGAACTTGCCAAGAAACCCGGCCATGCGGCCATAGGCGGGGGGCAGCATGGATTCGATGCGCGCGCGCAGGATGCGGGCGATAACGGGGGCGGTGCCACCCGAGCTGATGGCGATAACAAGCGGCGATCGATCAACAACTGACGGGGTGATGAAATCGCAATACTCGCAAACATCTGCCACATTGGCGAGCACGCCTTCTGCCTTGGCGGCGTCAAACAGGATTTTGTCGCGGGATCCAATTTCGGACGCGCCATAGGCAACAATTGCGCCTTTGAAATCCGCAGCCTCTGCTGTTCGCGCGTGGTGGGTCAAATCCGGGTTGTCGCGAAAAGCGTTGAATTCGTCGCTGAGGATTTCATCAAACACATGAACCTTGGCCCCGGCCAGCAGCGCCCGTTCCACGCGCCGCGCCGCGACAGTGGTGCCACCGTCGACGATGACTTTTTTGTCGCGAATGTCCAGAAAGATGGGGAGAAAGTCCATGGCTTGCCTCTTGGGTTAGCTGTCGTGTTCCTTGGCCCAATCCTGCAACTGGGCGCCAAAAGCGGCGGCATTCGCAGGATCGAGTTCGAAGATGGTAAAACGGCGGTTTTCGCGCAGGGTAATACGCAGCATGTTCAGCCCGTTGTCGTGGGCGACATTTTTAAGGGTGACGTGCTTATTGAATGGAAATTCGAATTTGGCCACATCGGTTATGATTTCTTCAGTCATATTTTAACCCCCGTGCAAAAATCGCCTCTAGCCGCCATTCCCATTTCTTGGGGGTATCGCGGTAATCGGGCTTTAGGTCAAACTCGATGAACATTTGGCCGGATTCGGCGGCATGTGCAATCAGTAGTTCGAGTTTTTCAAAAGTATCCACCTCTGGATGCTGAATAATAAGATCGCTGAGCTTTGCCATTGTTTATTTCCCCTGTACGCGATTGTGAAAGCGAACACGCATCATCAGGCGTTCACTTGGTTTCGTCATATTTGCGTCAAAACCGGTGCGGTTGTGAAGCGAATTATTGCACAAAACCCCGACGCCGGATTGCATATGTATGGTTTGGATAAACGGTTCATCCGAGGCCAGCAGCTCTGTCAGAAACGCGACAGCCTCGGCTGTGATAGCATCCTCACGCCAGGCAATCGAGCGGGTTCGGGCGGTGTAGCGCATTTCCAGCTTACCGGTTTGCGGGTCAATGGCGAAAACCGGGCCGATGCTGACCGGACGGATTTTACCATTGCCTTCGTCATTCTCCGGGATGGTCATCGCTTGCGGGTGGGACAGCGCGGTTATGTAATCCGGGTTGGCATCGCGCAGGCGGATATAAGCAATTTCGGGGTCGAGAAGCTGGTTTTTGCCACCACTTTCTGCAGCGCGTGCGCAATGCAAAACCATGGCGCGAATTTTCTGGTCTGGGCCATTGTAATAGCCATCGGTGTGCCAGTTAATTGGGCGTTTGGAATAGGGGATATAGCCCTTCTTGCCCGCTGATTCTGATTCCTGTAGCGAAACAATACCATCATTTCCCGCTGATCTGTGCTTTTCCGCGATGCGCAGGCCAAGGCTGTCGGCAAATTGCCGCAGCCGAGAAGATATCCGCTCGGGGGCGGTTTCATGTGCCATGTCACGATAGAGAACGGCATTGGAAATATCGCATCTGTTGCAGATTTCCTCACTTTCGTTCGGCTTCAGATTCGCGATGTCCTCAATCGGAATAATAAGAGTTTCTTTCGCTAATTCAGATGCTTGCTGTAGTTTTTTTGCGCGCCACTCAGAGTAGCCAGCGGCACTCAAAAAATCCTTACTGTTTTTATCGGAAATTGAGGTGTTTTTATCAACCATAGTTGGTATTTCCTCGTGTGACGGTTTCAAGAATTGGTCGGAAACGTGACGTTTAAGGCCCTTTTGAGGGGCTATGATAATTGCATACCATTATATTCAAAAAATGAAATATAAAAAACCTTTACATTCAAAAAAGAAAATATAAAATAAATCCAAGAGGACGCCTGCATATTGTCATACCGATTCATGATCACACGACAAGTTACCCAAGTACGGCTTTAGGTGTTCTTTTAACATTTGGGGTGTAAGCCCTAACGTATAGTAAAATTGGTGCGCGCGCGCCGAGGTAAAGCAAAAGAGGGAGACTTGTTATGAAAGACGGCGAACCACACGACGGTAAAACCGAAGAAGTAGAAATTCACCCAACCCCGATGTTGGATCAGTTGGAAGACGGCCCGTGGCCAAGTTTTGTAACCGGGCTTAAGCGCCTGAGGGATTCCAAGGGCGAGCGTTATGCGCCAATGGTAAATGACCTGATGGGTCAGTTGAACCACTCCTATGAAAATCGCAAAGGGTATTGGAAGGGTGGCGTTGTATCCGTTTACGGTTATGGCGGTGGTATTATCCCGCGTTACTCCGAAGTTGCAGACAAGTTCCCCGAGTCGAAAGAATTCCACACTCTGCGGGTCATGCCTCCTCCGGGTTTTCATTATACCACTGATTTGCTGCGCAAGATGTGTGATATCTGGGAAGAGCACGGCTCTGGCCTGATCGCGTTCCACGGCCAATCCGGCGACATCATGTTCCAGGGTTGTACCACCGAGAAAACACAGGTTGCTTTTGATGAGCTTAACAAGATCGGCTTTGATCTTGGCGGTGCTGGCCCCGCATTGCGGACCGCCATGAGCTGCGTTGGCGCTGCCCGTTGCGAGCAGTCCTGCTTGAACGAGGCGCGCGCACACCGCGGTATTATTAATTCCTTGCTGGATGAGATGCACCGCCCTTCGCTGCCATACAAATTCAAGTTCAAATTCTCAGGTTGTGGCAATGACTGCGTGAACGCGATCCACCGTGCGGACTTTGCGGTGATCGGCACTTGGCGTGACGACATGAAGGTTAATCAGGAAGAAGTTAAGAAGCACGTCGCCAAGGTTGGGCGTAAGTACGTGATTGACACAGTTATCTCTATGTGTCCGACACGCGCTTTGTCGTTGCATGATGATGATACGCTGGAAGTAGACAACAAAAGCTGCGTACGTTGTATGCACTGTATCAACGTAATGACCAAAGCCCTGTCGCCTGGTGACGACAAAGGTGCTTCAATCATGATCGGCGGCAAGCGTTCGCTGAAAGTGGGCGATATGATGGGCATTATGATTAAGCCGTTTATCAAGCTGGAAACCGAAGAGGACTATGAGGCTTTGGAGGAGTTTGCCGAGGAATGCGTTGAATTCTTTGCAGATAACGCATTGGAGCACGAGCGAGTCGGTGAAACCATTGATCGTATTGGCTTGCCTGCCTTCCTTGAGGCAGTTGACGTCGATGTTGATCCCAACATGGTCAACCATCCGCGAACTTCCAGCTATGTTCGTACCGACGATTTTGATGAAGAGGCCGAGAAGTGGTTTGAGCGCAAAGCGGAAATGGCTAGCGAATAGCTGCGCGTGAATTTGGACGAAATTGTATCCCTGTCGCAGTGGTCTGCGCAGGGTTAGGGAGAAAATTATGAGCACTGAAAGAGTAACACCAAGAGCTGCTGACGAGTTGGGCGTGCCTGATCACATCCAGTACATGCACCCGACACTTGTGAAAAACCACGGCAACTGGGATTGGCATGACCGCCCACGCCCCGGTGTTCTGCACCACGTTTCCAAAACGGGCGATGAAGTCTGGACTGTTCGCGCTGGTACACAGCGCCAGATGGACGTTTACACCATTCGCACGCTTTGCGACATTGGCGACGATTTCGCAGATGGTCACGTGCGGTTTACAACCCGTTCCAACATCGAATTCATGGTCACTGACCAAGCCAAGGTTGATCCGTTGATCGCCGCACTCAGCGAGCACGGTTTCCCTGTAGGCGGCACCGGCGCATCCGTTTCGATGGTTTCCCACACCCAAGGTTGGCTACACTGCGATATTCCGGGCACCGATGCTTCGGGTGTTGTTAAGGGCCTGATGGACATGCTGCACGGTGAATTCATCGACGAAAAGATGCCGAACCGCGTGCGGATCACCACATCTTGCTGTCAGATCAATTGTGGCGGCCAAGGCGATATTGCGATTAACGTGCAATACACCAAGCCACCGAAAATCAACCATGATCTGGTTGCCAACGTTTGTGAACGCCCCGCTGTTGTGGCGCGCTGTCCCGTTGCGGCGATCCGCCCTGCGATGGTTGACGGCAAGCCGACACTGGAAGTTGACGAGAAGAAGTGTATTTGCTGTGGTGCCTGTTACCCTCCTTGCCCACCGATGCAAATCAATGGTGACGATTCAACCAAGATTGCGATCTGGGTTGGCGGCAAGCACTCTAATGCTCGGACTAAGCCAACCTTTCATAAGCTGGCAGTTGCCAACTTGCCCAACAACGCACCGCATTGGCCCGAGGTTAACGCAGTCGTAAAGCGCATTGTTGAGGCCTACAAAACTGATGCCAAGCATTGGGAACGTATGGGGGAATGGATCGACCGTATCGGTTGGGGCCGTTTCTTTGAACTGACCGATCTGGCGTTCACCAAACACCACTTGGACACATGGACTGGCGCTCGCAAGTCAATGAATACGTCCGCTCACATCCACTTCTAGGAGCAATCAATTGAAGTTCGGAATCGTAGTTAGCGAAGGCCCTTATACGCATCAGGCGTCGGATTCGGCATATCATTTTGTCAAAGCCGCGCTTGAAGCAGGCCATAAAGTCCCTCGTGTGTTCTTTTACCACGACGGGGTGAACGTCGCGACCAGCCTGTCCGTCCCGCCACAGGACGAACGCAATATTCAGCAACAATGGAGTGCTATTGCCAAAGATCACGGTGTTGATCTGGTGGTGTGTATCGCTGCCGCGCAGCGTCGCGGGATGCTGGATGAGAACGAGGCCAAGCGTCAGGGCAAAGACGCCCATAATATCGCCGAAGGGTTCCGGATTTCCGGTCTCGGGCAATTGATTGAAATGGGCATCGAGACAGACCGTCTGATGACATTCGGGGATTAGGGGAAAAGCATGGAAGATGATGTAAAAAAGTTCCTCTACGTGAATCGCAAAGCGCCTTATGGTACGATTTACGCGCTGGAAAGTCTGGAAGTCGTGCTGATTGGTGCCGCTTTTGATCAGGATGTGTCTTTGGCATTCCTTGATGATGGTGTGTTTCAGTTGACCAAGTCGCAGGACACCAAGGAAATTGGCGTAAAGAACTTCTCGCCAACTTTTCGGGCGCTCGGCGATTACGAGGTCACCAAGCTGTACGTCGAGAAAGAATCTCTAGATGAACGCGGCCTGACGCTGGATGATCTGCAGGAAATTACGTGGGAAGACGAAGATGATGATTATGAGGAAAAGCCCTCGATCCGCATCGTTACCCGCGCCGAGATGGCTGATGTGATGGCCGACCAAGACGTAATTTTGAGCTTTTGAGGGACGACAATGGCAACTTTACACACAGTTAACAAATCGCCCTTCGCTAACCAGTCTTTGCTGAGTTGTTTGGCCCACGCCAAAGATGGTGATACAGTGCTGATGATTGAGGATGGCGTTTACGGCGCTGCCTCGGGAACCGGTTTGGCAGATGCCATGGTGGCAATGGCCAGCCGTGTTGCGCTGGTTGCATTGCAACCAGACCTGAATGCACGTGGTATTGCAGCAGCACGCTTGCTGGATGGCGTAAAAACAACCGACTACGCAGGCTTTGTGGAACTGGCTGCCAGCCATGACCGCACGCAAGCTTGGCTCTAATTTACGAATAAAGAAAACCCCGAAAGGAACACCAAATGGAATATGAAGTAAACGGTACAACAATCGAAGCAGACGAAGAAGGCTATATCACTAACTTGGGTGAGTGGACCAATGATCTGGCTGGCGTTATTGCCACCGCAGAAGAAATCGACATGACCGAAGAGCATTGGGCAGTCGTGAACTTTCTGCGTGAGTACTATGAAGAGTACCAAATCGCGCCCGCTGTACGGGTTCTGATCAAATCGATAAAAAAATCCTTGGGCAAAGAGGTTGGCAACAATAAGTACATGTACGAGTTGTTCCCCTATGGCCCCGCCAAGCAAGCCTGTAAAATTGCAGGTCTGCCTAAGCCTACTGGCTGTATCTAAACCACATTAAACCCCAGAATTAATCTGTTAATTCAGGGGTTTATCGTCTGGGAGGAAGTAAAGTGTTGTCAACGCTATTTGCAGTGCTGTTCTATGTTGCGACGATCCTCCTGATCGTTGGTACAGGGATGAAGGTGTTGAAATACGCCCGCACCCCTGCGCCGCTAAAGATTCCCGTGTCCCCTGCGCCGCGTACCCGTCGAGGTGTGATCGTTCGCATGGGGCGCGAAGTTACCCTGTTTCAAAGCCTGTTTAAATCCAACCGCTGGATTTGGATTTTCGCAATGCTGTTCCACTGGGGCATGTTGCTGGTTCTGTTGCGCCATCTGCGCTATTTCACTCAACCGGTATGGTGGTGGGTCGAGCTGATCCAGCCCTTTGGCATCTATGCTGGATTTGCGATGGTTGCGGGCTTGGTAGGGCTGCTGGTGCGTCGTATTGCTATTCAGCGAATCCGCTATATTTCCAGCCCGTCGGATTATCTGATGTTGCTGCTGATCATTGGCATTGGCCTGACCGGCCTTGGCATGAAATTTGCCATGCCCGTGGATATTGTTGCCGTGAAAGTATTTTTCCTTGGTCTGATGCGGTTTGAAATCAATCCGTTGCCGATGCACCCCGGCCTGCTGATCCACCTCGGCTTGGTTGCGACCTTGATGATCATCTTCCCGATCAGCAAACTGATGCACGCGCCAGGCCTGTTCTTTGCGCCCAGCCGTACACAAGTCGACAACGCCCGCGAGTTTCGGCATCTGTCGGCATGGGCCAGCCAGTTGCCACCATTGCCTGAGGGCATCCCGACAGAAGAGAAGGGTTAACCGATGGCACCCCATGATATGAACACAGATGACGCGCCCAAGATTGTTGGTGATCCGTTCAAGATGCCGGATTTGGCATGTGGCGCGATGGCCGACAGCAATACGTTTAAGTCAGCGCCTGAACATAACGAGCCTTTGGGTTTTCCGGGTGAGTTGCTGGAAAACTGGCAAGAAGTTGCAATTGCCAAAATTGGTGAGTTGGCCGAGAAAAACCGAGCGTTTCAGGTGTATCTGGATACTTGTGTTAAATGTGGGGCCTGTACCGACAAATGCCATTATTTCCTTGGCACAGGTGATCCGAAAAACATGCCCGTGGCACGTCAGGATTTGCTGCGCTCGGTCTATCGTCGCTATTACACATTCGCGGGCAAATATTTCCCGTGGCTGGTGGGTGCGCGTGATCTTACACGCGAAGTGCTGGACGAGTGGTACACTTATTACCACCAGTGTTCCCAGTGTCGCCGCTGCTCGGTTGCTTGCCCCTACGGTATTGATACCGCAGAAATTTCCATGGCTGCGCGGGAAATCCTCGACAGCGTTGGGGTCGGGCAAAAGTATTGCAACGAGATTATTGCCAAGCTGAAACGCACCGGTAACAACCTCGGGCTAAACCCCAAGGCGCTACGCGCGACGCTTGAGGATCTTGAGGAGGATCTGGAAGAGGAAACCGGTCTTGAGGTCAAGCTGCCGCTGGATGTCAAAGGTGCGGATATTCTGCTAATCACCCCGAGCGCGGATTTCTTTGCGGAACCACAAATTGACGGTCTGCTGGGGTATGCCAAAGTGTTTCATGCGGCGGGGGTAAGCTGGACGATCAGTTCTTACGCCTCCGAGGCGGCGAACTTTGGTATGTTTATCGGTTCTTATGAAAACATGCGCGAAGTGTCCTGGCGTATTCGTCAGGCCGCCAAGGATTTGGGTGTTAAGCGAATTATTTTCGGTGAATGTGGCCACGCATGGCGTGTCGGCTATAGCTTTCTGAATACGCTGGCGGGGCCGTTTGATTTTCTGGATCAGAACTATCCCATCCCGCAGCATATTCTTGAGTTTACGATGGATGAGATCGACAAGGGTACGCTGAAAATCGACAAATCGCGCAATGATGAATTTGTGATGACGTTCCACGACAGTTGTAATGTGGCGCGCGGATCTGCCATGGGCCGCAAAGAGGGCGGCCAGTTCGATCTGCCGCGTCAGGTTCTGAAGGCCGTTTGTAACCATTTTTACGATATGGAACGTGACACCATCCGCGAGAATACGTTCTGTTGCGGGGGCGGCGGTGGCTTGCTGACGGATGATCTGATTGACTTGCGGGTCAAAGGGGCCAAGCCGCGCATGACCGCACTGCAACAGGTGACCGAAGATCACGGCGTGACCCACATGGCGGCAATTTGTGCGATTTGTAAAAGCCAATTCACCAAAGTGATGCCGAAATACGGCTATGAGATGGATTCGATCCTTTCGGTTCACCAACTGGTTTCAAATGCGGTCATTCTGGAAGGTCAAGTTGATCCAGAAGACGAAGATTAATACTCGATTATAAGACGTACGGGAGGGTACATTATGGACGGTCAAACAAATTCATACCGGCGCTACGAAGACGGCGAGACACCAGGAGATTGGGAACTGGAAGACATGATCTTTCAGCAAGATACATCTTACAAGTGTCCGACCTACATTCACCGTACACCTCCTTGTCAGGGGTCTTGCCCATCAGGGGAAGACATCCGTGGTTGGCTGAATATTGTGCGCGGCATTGAAAAGCCGCCCGTTGATGCAGATGGCAACGAAATGCCTTGGGCGGATTATGCCTTTCTGCGCTCTACTAACGCCAACCCCTTTCCTGCCATTATGGGACGTGTTTGCCCCGCTCCTTGTGAGGATGGCTGTAACCGAAATGAGGTCGAAGACCACGTTGGTATCAACGCGGTAGAACATTTCATCGGTGATTCAGCACTGAAAAATAAACTGTCACTGGCACCGGCTGGCGCGGATACCGGCAAATCGGTGGCGTTGATTGGTGGCGGTATTGCCAGCTTGTCCGCAGCTTACCAGCTGCGCCGCAAAGGCCACGCCTGTACGATCTTTGAGGCCCACGATAAACTCGGCGGTATGATGCGTTACGGCATCCCCGGCTATCGGACCCCGCGTGAAGTTCTGGACGGCGAAATCCAACGCGTGCTGGACATGGGCGTTGAAGTGCGCACCAATACCAAAATCGGCGTTGATGTCACGTTTGAGCAGCTCGAAGAAGATTTCGACGCCGTGTTCATCGGTATCGGTGCACAGGGTGGTTCGCCTTTGCCAGTGCCCGGTGCGGATGAGGCACCGAACTGTATTAGTGGTATTTCTTTCCTTGACGCCTTTAACGATGGCCGCTTGCAACACGGCGCTGAAAAGGTTCTGGTCATCGGCGGTGGTGATACTGCGATGGATGTAGCCGCTGTTGCGCGACGCATCGGTCACATCAACAAGGTGGCCGAGAAAGACCGCCCTGAATATGTGGTTCTGGGCCAAACGGCCCATGATGTTGCGACCGTTGCCAAACGTGACGGCGCGGATGTTACTGTGGTTTACCGCCGTCCGGTCACCGCAATGCCAGCCACCAAGATGGAAATCGAGCATGTGACAGCAGAGGGCGTGATCATTCGCGACTCTTTGGTGCCGGTATCGGTTGTTCTTGACGATGCAGGCCGCGCAAAAGCGTTGCGTGTTGCGACTGCCGACTGGAGTACCGGTAAATGTGTAATTCTCGAAAACAGCGAGCAAGACATCGAATGTGACCTGATCGTTGCTGCTATTGGTCAGGTAGGTGATTTGACCGGCATGGAAGAGATGAACAACGGCTGGAACCTGATCAATGCGGATAGCCATTTCCGCTGGCCGGACCGTGATGGCATTTTCGTAGCTGGTGACGTGGTAAAGCCGCATCTGCTGACAACTGCTGTTGGGCAGGCCTCAATCGCGGCGGATTCGATTGATCACTATCTGAAGGGCGAAGACCAGAAGAAGCTGCCCAAGGTGAATGTGCATCACTTCAATCTGATGGAAAAACTGATGGAAGGCGGGCACCAGCCCTCTGAGTATGACCACATTCAGGCCGTCGGTACCGACAGCGCGGATTACGCCATCCACAACTACGAAGATCGTTCCGCCACGCAGATCGTTCCAGCGGATGAATTGTACTTGGGCCATTGGGCTTATGACCCCCGCTTCCGGCGTAAGGAAAATCAAATCGGCAGCGAAAACGTGCTGGGCCATTTTGATGAACGCATCTTTGGGCCGGATTCAGAAAATGCCCGCAAAGAAGCGGATCGCTGTATGAGCTGTGGCATGTGTTTTGAATGCGACAATTGCATTGTCTACTGCCCTCAGGACGCTGTTCACAAGGTTAAGAAAGCTGACAACACTACCGGGCGCTATGTGGAAACCGATTACGACAAGTGTATTGGTTGCCACATCTGTGCAGATGTTTGCCCATCAGGTTACATCAAAATGGGTCTCGGTGAATAAATATGCAGATACAACCAACCCCGGTAACGTGGAATTTGGGCAAGGCCAACGCGCTTTGCACAGATTTTACCGTGGGGTTGAGGCCATCTGTCAAGACAGGCACAGGAGGCCGCTATGAATAAATCTACCCCTACTTTCCGCCGCTTTGAAGAAGGCGAAACCGAATCGGATTTTGATCTGGACGAGAAAATTTTCACCCAGGATAAATCGTACAAATGCCCGACCTACATCAACAAGACACCTCCTTGTCAGGGATCTTGCCCCTCGGGACACGAAATCCGGGGGTGGTTGGCGATTGCGCGTGGCATGGATAAATCCCCGGTCGAGGGCCAAGCTTGGCAGGAATATGCGTTCAACCGCATGTCTCAGGCCAATCCGTTCCCCGCCACCATGGGCCGCGTTTGCCCCGCGCCATGCGAAGACGGTTGTAACCGCAATGAAGTCGACGACTTTGTTGGCATCAACGCGGTAGAGCAATACGTTGGCGACTGGGCCAATGAAAACAAAGTGACCCACCCAGAGGCTGGTACCGACACGGGCCGTAAAATCGCAGTGATCGGCGGTGGGCCGGCAGGTTTGGCAGCGGCGTTTTTCCTGCGCAAGGATGGCCATGCGGTCACCTTGTTTGAGAGCCACTCTGAACTCGGCGGTATGATGCGCTACGGCATTCCGGGATACCGGACGCCACGCGATATGCTGGACAAGGAAATCGGTCGCATCATCGACATGGGTGTCGAGGTTCGCCTGTCCACATGTGTCGGCACCGATGTTTCGGTGGAAACGCTGGACGCGGAATATGATGCGATCTTTTGGGCGATGGGCGCGCAAAAGGGCCGTGGGCTGCCGCTGGAGGGCTGGGACGATACCGAGAACTGTATCAACGGGGTCGAATTTCTCGATGCGTTCAACCAAGGTTATGTTTTGGGTACGGCACAGAAAGTTGTGGTTGTCGGCGGTGGTGATACCTCAATTGACGTTGCATCCATTGCGCGTCGCCTAGGCCATATCACCGACAGCGGCGAGCTGCCGGATCACAGCGGTTTTACCGCCCATGACGTTGCTGGTTCCGTGATCCGTGACGGTATGTCGGCAACACTTACCTCGCTGTTCCCGATTGAAAAAATGACCGCCGCCGAGCACGAGCGCGAAGATGCGCTGCGCGAAGGTGTGGACATCAAAGGGGGCGTGATGCCAACCGGTATCAAGCGCGACGACAAAGGTCGCGCCACCGCGTTGCTAATGTGCGAATGTACCATGGACGGCATGCGTCCGGTTCCTGTCGAGGGCACAGATTTTGAGATCGAATGTGACATCATCATTTCCGCGATTGGCCAGTTTGGCGATTTTACCGGGCTTGAGGATTTCAACAACGGTCGTGGTGCGATGGATGTAACGGCAAACTATGCTGTTGAAGGCCACGAGAAGCATTTCGCCGGGGGTGATATCTTGCGCCCGCATTTGTTGACCACTGCTATTGGGCAAGGGCGCATTGCGGCGGACGCGATCACCGATTTCCTTGATGACGGGGAAATGGAAAAACGGCCCAAGGTTGATGTGCAGCATTTTGATTTGTTGGCTGAATTGCAACAACGCGGCAAGTCACCCGATGCTTACGACCATATGCAGAACAGCGGCACCAATACGGCCAGCTTTGCCGTTCACAACTACGAAGATCGTTCTTCAACCCAGATCATCACCCACGAAGAACTGTTCAAAGGTCATTTTGATTTTGTGCCCCGTGAAGTGCGTGATCAGGTTGTGATTGAAGGTGACGACGTTCTGGGCAATTTTGAAGAACGCATCATCGCCTATTCCGAAGAGCAGGCCCAGAAAGAGGGCGAACGCTGCATGTCCTGTGGTATGTGCTTTGAATGCGACAACTGTGTGATCTATTGCCCGCAGGATGCGGTGTTCCGGGTCAAAAAATCAGAACAGACCGTTGGGCGTTATGTGGATACGGACTACGGAAAATGTATCGGTTGTCACATCTGTGCAGATGTCTGCCCGACCGGATACATCAAAATGGGCCTTGGAGAGTAATATGAAACGGCTTTTCGCAAGTTTTCTAATCCTGATTGGGCTGATGGGCAATATGGCGTTGGCGGGCGAGGATGGTAAATCCTCGCTCTATCCGGCGGTCCCGAAAGCGACGGGTAAGGCCCATCCCGAGGGCAATGAATTCATGCGGATCAACCATATGAAATTGATGCGCCACGATCGCGATGAAACCACGCTATTGGGGAATCGTGACGTGAAATACTCACTGAAAGAATGTGTCGCCTGTCACGCGGTAAACGGGCCGGATGCACGTCCGGTAAGTGTGAAAAGTGACAAGCATTTCTGCCGCAGTTGTCATGAATTTGCGGCAGTAAAGATTGATTGTTTCCAATGTCATAATTCGCTCCCCGATCCTGATGTGGTGGAAAGGCTAACCATGCTGCCACAAAAGAACCGTGAATTGGCAGCCTATTTGAAGGAGGTGACGCAATGAAGCTTCCTGCCCTGAAAACTGCCGTAAAAGATCTTAGTGAAATTGACCGCCGTGAATTTTTCAAGGCCGGTGGTGCTGTCGCAACTGTGGCGCTGTCCTCTGGTGTCACCTTGATGGCCTTTGGCGGCGCAGCATCGGCGAATGCGGATGCAGGCAAACGCTGGGGTTTGCTGATTGATGTGAACAAATGCAAGTCTGACTGCAATGCCTGTGTGACCGCCTGTTCAGATGAAAATGGCTGGGAAGACACGGGTAATCCAGAAACGGATGCCCAGTGGATCCGCAAGGTGGACTTGACCCACAAACAAACAGGGCGCGAGGTTTCGTTGCCGATGATGTGCCAACATTGCGAACAGCCGCCTTGCGTCGATGTTTGCCCGACGGGTGCTTCTTTCAAGCGTGCCGATGGTATTGTGCTGGTTGATAAACACGCCTGCATCGGTTGTCGCTATTGTATGATGGCTTGCCCGTTCAAGGCGCGTTCGTTTGTGCATGAGCCAGTCGAGAACCAGAAATCCCACGCGCCGCGCGGAAATGGCACGGTCGAGAGCTGCACCCTGTGTGTACACCGCGTTGACAAGGGCGGTTCACCCGCTTGCGTCGAGGCTTGCAGTGAAACTGGTCATGGCGCGATGATGTTTGGCGATCTCAATGATCCGGCCAGCGAAATTTCGCAAGCGCTGAAACAGTATTCCTCGATTGGGCTGCGCGATGATCTGCGCCTCAATCCCGGCGTTCGCTACAGCAACCTGTAAAAGGAATATCAAAATGATGGACCGCACAATTTATCGCGAGATCAAACTGACCCCCGTTGTCTGGTTGCTGGCTGGCGTATTGGGTGCTTTCATAGCGGCGGCCGGATTAGCGCTGCTTTATGTAGAGCACAATGGCCATATCGTCACCGGAATGAATAACCAGATTGTATGGGGCCTGCCGCATGTGTTCGCGATTTTCCTGATTGTAGCGGCATCAGGCGCACTCAATGTGGCCTCGATTGCATCGGTCTTTGGCAAGATCGAGAACAAACCTATGGCGCGGTTTTCTGGGCTGTTGTCGCTGGCGTTGCTGGCGGGGGGCTTGGCGGTGCTTGTGCTGGATCTGGGGCGCCCAGATCGTCTGTTGCTGGCAATGACCAAGAATAACTTTAAGTCGATTTTCGCGTGGAACATCTATCTTTATTCGGGTTTCTTTGCGGTTGTTGGGGCTTATCTTTATGTGCAGATGGCACGCGGGATGGCACCTAAAGTGATCAAACAAGTAGGGACAGCCGCCTTTATCTGGCGTTTGGCACTGACAACGGGCACCGGTTCGATTTTTGGCTGGCTGGTGGCGCGTCCGGGCTATGATGCGGCGATTCTGGCACCGATGTTTATTGTTATGTCGTTTTCCTTTGGGCTGGCCTTCTTCTTGCTGGCGATCAGTGCAGTTTACCGTCTTTCAGGTCGCTATATCGGCCCCAATCTGATCAAGCGGCTGGGCCGGTTGCTGGGTATCTTTGCCGGGGCTGTGCTGTATTTTACGGCTGTGCGTCACCTGACCAACCTTTACGCGGCCGAGCATGCTGATTTTGAACGCTTTATCCTGTTCAGCGGCGGTTTCTTTACCCAGTTGTTCTGGATCGGGCAGGTTCTGATCGGCGGTGTGATCCCATTGTTCTTGCTGTTCCATCACACAGATGGATCTAACCGCAAGCATGTGCTGACAGCATCGGTTTTGATTATTCTCGGCGGCATGGCGCAGATTTATGGCATTGTAATTGGCGGACAGGCGTTTCCATTGGAAATCTTTCCGGCCTACACTGTGAACAACGGTTCCTTTGACGGCGCAATCGCTAACTATTCGGCCAGCTTGCCGGAACTGGCGCTCGGGCTGGGCGGCGTTGCACTGACCTTGCTGATTGCCGGGCTTGGGGTTGTGGTACTGCGCATTCTGCCTCTAAACCTATCGGATAGAAATATAGACCCGTCCAAACCTGATTTCTAGATTTCAGGTAGGCGTGGCTTAGGGGAAAGACATGCAAGAACAACATCCGTTTTCCAAGTTCATCGCCATTCTGGCGCGGGGGAAAACCAAAACGCGGCCTTTGACGCTGAGTGAGGCCGAGGAGTCCATGGGCATGATCCTAAGTGGTCAGGCCGAACGCGAGCAGATTGGGGCTTTCCTGATGCTGCTGCGCTTAAAGGAAGAAACGCCTGAAGAAATCGCGGGCTTCACGCTGGGAACGCGCACGGTTTTTGACCTGCCGGATCAAATGCCTGAGGTTGACCTCGACTGGTCATCCTATGCTGGCAAGCGGATTCAGCTTCCGTGGTTCATCTTGTCGGCACTGGCCATGGCTGGCGCGGGTTATCGGGTGTTCATGCACGGTACCGACGGCCACACGCCGGGGCGGGTCTATACGCAAGAAACATTGGTGGCGTTGGGCGTACCGGTTGCCGCCACATTGAACGAGGCTGCGGGCCATCTTGGCAAGTACAACTTTGCCTATGCGCCGCTGGAAGCGCTCAGCCCTGTGCTGCGCGATCTCATCCAGCTGCGCCCGATCCTTGGCCTGCGTTCCCCGGTTCACAGCTTTGCCCGCATGCTGAACCCGTTTAATGCGCCGATGATGATGCAAGGCATTTTCCATCGCGGTTTTATGGACGTGCATTCAGGGGCCGCCATTATTCTGAACCAGCCGCATATGGCGGTGTTTCGCGGTGAAGGTGGCGAGATCGAGCGCCGCCCCAACAAGCCAACTGTGGTGGAAACCACCCATGGTACAGGTGCCGCGAGCCAGGAAACTTGGCCCGCGCTGGTGCCTGACCCTCACCAACCTAAAAACCTAGAAATGGACACAAGCGAATTGGCGACGGTTTGGTCGGGCGAGACGGAGAATGTTTATGGGGTGGCCTCTATCACCGGTTCAATGGCGATTGCACTGAAAACCATGGGCAAGGCCGAGACAATTGATAAGGCGCAAGCCATGGCAGAGGAAATTTGGGCGGCTCGCGACAAACACAACCTGTTCAAAGAAGCCTAGACCGTGGCCCGCTTTCTGATTGCAGCGGCACATAAGTCATCGGGAAAAACGGTGATCAGCACAGGGCTTGCGGGTGCGTTAACAACGCGTGGCCATGTGGTGCAGTGCTTCAAGAAGGGACCGGATTATATTGATCCAATGTGGTTGGCGGCGGCAAGTGGTCGGGCGTGTTACAACCTCGATTTCAATACCATGAATCCGGAAGAATTCACCGCATTGATGTGTTCGCGGTCGGGCAATGCTGATGTCGCAATGATCGAGGCGAACAAGGGTCTGTATGACGGGGTTGATTTGAAGGGGCGGGATTCAAACGCGGCCCTTGCCAAACTGATCAAGATGCCGGTTATTCTGGTCATTGATACCAATGGCATGACGCGGGGCATTGCGCCGTTATTGCTGGGGTATAAGGCGTTTGATCTAGATGTGAACATTGCTGGAATTATCCTCAACAAGGTCGGTGGCCCGCGTCATGAGAGCAAGCTGCGTGCGGCGGTTGAAACCTACACGGATTTTCCTGTGGTGGGCGCGGTCGGGCGCAACAGCAAGCTGGACATAGGCGAGCGGCATTTGGGGCTGACGACACCCTCCGAGACCACGCATTTGCAAGCCAAGATCGCCGAAATATCAAAGATTGTCGGTGCATCTGTTGATCTGGACAAGCTGCTGACAATCGCAGGCGCGGCACCACAGGTTCCGGTAATGCCGCGCCTCAGGCCTGAACCAATCTATAAAGGCATGAAAATCGCCATCGCGCGGGACAAGGCTTTCGGCTTTTACTACACCGATGATCTGGAGCGCTTTGGCGCGCTTGGGGCGGAATTGGTTCCGTTCAACACTATGACGGATACCGCCCTGCCAGAGGTGGACGGCCTGTTCATCGGCGGCGGCTTTCCTGAAACCCAGATGGAGGCCCTTGCCGCGAACAGGGCATTGCGTTCTGATATCAAGCGCGCGATCGAGGCAGGGATGCCAGCCTATGCAGAATGTGGCGGGTTGATGTACCTGTGCAATGCGATGGTCTGGGACGGGCAATCCTATGACATGTGCGGCGTGGTGCAGGCGGATGCCGTGATGTGCAAGCGGCCTCAGGGTCGGGGCTATGTGCAGTACAATGCGACGCAAAATCATCCGTGGGGGCGGTTTACGGCACCGACCAAAGCCCATGAATTCCACTATGCGCGGCTAGAAAATATGGGCGAATCACCCACCTATGCCCGCAAGCTGATGCGCGGGGCCGGCATTGACGGTAAACACGACGCGATCGTAACCCACAATCTGGTCGCCGGATTTTGCCATCTGCGCAATACGGCGGAAAATCCCTGGGTCGACCGGTTTCTAGCCTTCGTTCAAAGCAAACAGAAACCCTGAAACTCTTTTACCGCAAAAAAGCCCCGCATCATTTGCGGGGCCTCAAATCCTGTCAAATTGGTTGCGGTTTATGCGCGCTTGATTTGGAACTTGTAAATGTCGCCCTCGGTCGAGGAGCCCATCAATTCGTTGCCGGTGTGGGTGCAGAAAGCAGAGAAGTCAGCTGCTGAACCGGGGTCGGTAGCGGTGATGTTCAGGATATCCCCTGCAGCCATGCCTTTCAGCATTTTCTTTGCTTTGAGGATGGGCAGTGGGCAGTTCAGGCCTTCTGCGTTAAGTGTATGATCAGCCATTGTCTTACCTTTTTGAGAGCTGTTGAAAGGAGTGTTCAATTCTGGGCGCTTCGCAACCGTTCTGGATCGGATCAAATGCGAAATGCCGACTTAAGTCTCGGGTTTCTCGTTATTTAACGTTTTGCTGATGATACCGGCAAAACGCTAAACACATTAGATGAATAGGTTAATGTGAGACTTGGAAGCAACTTCCATATATGTCGCAGCACCGCCCAATTCGATCCCTTCGATCATGTCGCTTTTGTCATATTCGAACAAGTCGAGGGTCATTTGGCACGCAATCATTCGCACATCTGATTCAACAGCCGCTTCGCGCAAGTCCTCAATCGAGGCAACGCCCTTTTTGGCCATCAGGTTTTTCATCATTGTGGTGGCGGCACGGTCAACACCGGGGAGCATAGAGACCATGTTGGGCATCTTCATGTGCATACCAGCCATGGGCATTTCCATTGCCGGATTGCCGAGCGTAGTCATTTTCAAATCCAGCTTCTTCTTGAGAAGCGGCAGGCCGTAAAAGGTGAAAAACATCGTCACGTCGATGTCCATCGCCGCGGCTGTTGTTCCCAGAATAAAGGGAGGATATGCCCAATCAAGTGACCCCTTGGTGACGATAATTGACATGCTATTCGCATTCTGTAGGTTCGTATCGAGCATTTGCTCCCTCCCGATCAGATGAGTTGTATCACGATATTTGAATGTATTGTGGCGCAAATGTCAAGTCACAGCGCTGTGTGGGCCATTTTTTACAGGAAAACCCTTTAGAATTAGGCACCTCTGCATTCCACCGACTGTTGCCCGAGATTGTATGCGGCCAAAACGCACCGCGCACCAAGAATCGTAACTTGCCTTCAGGCGGATTTGTCGTAGAGTTTCCCAATGACGCGCCCCTTGAACATTGCCTGCCTGCAAACCCGCCCGATGCCCGATTTCCAAACCGCGCTGGAGGAGGCTCTTGCCTTGGCCAAGACAGCGGTTGCCAATGGTGCACAGCTTTTGGCTTTGCCGGAATATTGCGGTGGCCTGATCACCGAGGACGGGAAAATCACCGCGCCACACGCAACGGAGGCTGCGCATCCGGTGTTGTCGGGACTCTGCGCATTTGCAGCAGATAACAGTGTCTGGATACTGGTCGGGTCGGTCGCAATCAGCGGACCTGTCGGCAAGATTATCAATCGCTCTTTTCTAATAGATTCACAGGGGCAGATTTTTGCGCGTTACGACAAAATCCATTTGTTTGATATCGAGCTGTCTGCGGATGAGGTTTATTGCGAGAGCGACACGGTTGTGCCGGGAAACCGCTGTGTTGTCGCGGACACCCCTTTTGGCCGGGTGGGCCTGTCAATTTGCTATGATCTGCGGTTTGCAAGGCTGTACCGGGATATGGCACAGGCGGGGGCTGAAATCCTGTTCATTCCGGCGGCCTTTACCCGAAAAACCGGCGCGGCGCATTGGCATGTGTTGAATCGTGCGCGGGCGATTGAAAACGGCGCGTTTGTGGTGGCTCCCTGTGCCACTGGCGACATTCCCGGGGGGGGCGGCTCCTACGGTCATTCGTTGGTGATTTCCCCTTGGGGCGAGGTTTTGGCTGATGGCGGAGACGCGCGCGGCATAACGCAGGCGCAGATAGATCTGGAACTGGTGGCGCAAACCCGCGCGCGAATCCCCAGCCTGACCCATGATCGCCCGTTTGATGTGGAGATGATTTAGCAAAAGAAATCCGTCCATCCTGAATTGAAAGAGGCTTCAAAATGACCAAGCCAGACTTGAACCAACACTCCATTGTTGCCTTTCTGAGCGACATTTTTACGCGACGCGGTGGCGAGGAATATCTAGGCGAGCCGGTCACCATGGCCGAACATATGCTGCAAGGAGCAACGATTGCCGAGCAGAACGGGCAGGAGGAAACCATTATCGTCGGGGCCTTACTGCATGACATTGGCCATTTCACCAGCGAGTTCGGTACCTTCAACATGGAGGATACCGAGGACCGTTTCCACGAAGACGCCGGTGCCGATGTGTTGGCGGATTTCTTCCCGCCGGTGATTACCGATTGTGTGCGGTTTCATGTCGCCGCCAAGCGATACCTTTGCGCTGCCAAGCCGGAGTATTTTAATCGCCTGTCGCCTGCCTCTGTCAAATCGCTGGAATTGCAGGGCGGACCAATGAGCAATGCAGAAAGGGTTGAATTTGAGAAGAACCCCCACCTCCAAGAGATCATTCAGGTGCGGTATCTTGATGAGGCGGGAAAGCGGGCTGATATGGACATTTCCAGTTTTTCCCATTTTGCGCCTATGGTCCAGCGAATTGTTGATGAACATTGTGGGGGGGAAACATGAGCGCGCCAGAGTATATCTTCGAGGCCAGCGAGAAACCGTCGCTGCCATGGCACAGGGTGCCTTTGGTCCGCGCCACGGATGAATCTATCAAAGGTTATGGGTGTCTGGTCGATGACCCCGAAAACTTCGATATTGAAATCACACGCTGGCCCGCGCAGGGCTGGCGACCAGTTGATGCGGGAACAGGGGATGAGGCAGGTTTCGTCGAGGGTGTGTTTTCCGGCGAATGGCGTGGAGATGTGCTGTATGGAGAAAACCAAGCGGTGAACGGCAATTACGTGCTTGGCTGGTCTACCGATCCGCAAACTGCATTGGTCGAAAAGCAAACTGCACCGCGGGATCAGGTTTTGCTGTGGCACATGAATTATCACCCTGACGGCGGGCAGTTGTTCTTTCCCCTTGAGGAAAAACCATTCATCGTTCCCGTGGCTTTGCCCGGCGATGATCTGAGGCCGGAAAAGGTAATTTCCCTTTGGTGCGATGGCACTCGTGGCCTCTATATCCATGCCAATATATGGCACGAGGGTATTTTTCCGGTGGAGGACAGCCAGAAGTTTCTGGATCGTCAGGGGCGGGTTCATGCGCGGGTTAGCTGTGACATCGGGCAGGAGTTCGGGGTCTATCTGGCTTGCCCGTTGCGGTTTGAGGATCAGGGCTAGCGGTGCGTGGGGATCGCGGACCCTACATTAGGGGCTGTTGGTGCCGACGCATTGGAGTTATTTTGCTTGACCTCAAGCACACTTGCGCTTGTATCTTTTGATAAGCAACAAAGTTGTAAAACCAAAGGGAGACGTTATGGAATCGAGTTTCTGGCATCAAAGATGGAGCGAAAATCGCATAGGCTTTCACGCCAAGGCCCCGAATTCTTTGCTGGAGAAGAATTTTAGCAAGCTTTCCCTTCCCAAAGGTAGCCGCGTGTTTTTACCGCTTTGTGGCAAAACGCTGGATATCGCGTGGTTTCTGACCCACGGCTATCGTGTAGTTGGTGCCGAGCTGAGCGAAACAGCAGTTGAACAGTTGTTTGAAGAACTGGGCGTGGCGCCTGAAATAACCACAGTCGGCAACTTGAGACTGTATAGTGCACAGGACATCGACATATTTGTTGGTGATATCTTTGACCTTACGGCCGAGATACTCGGGCCTGTCGATATGATTTATGATCGAGCTGCCCTTGTGGCTTTGCCCCCTGATATGCGCAGTAGGTACGCGGCCCATATTCCTGCGATTGCAAATTATATACCGCAATTCCTAATTTGCTTTGAGTATGACCAAAGCTTGATGGATGGCCCGCCTTTTTCCATAGATCAACGGGCAGTTGCGCAGCTTTATTCCGATACCTACCAAGTAATGCTTGCCGAACGTGAAGAGGTCGCTGGCGGGTTCCAAGGGAAGTTTCCAGCAACTGAGGCTGCTTGGCTGTTGAAGACCTAATACGGTGTCCTTGCGCCAAATTGCCGTTGCCCAGCAAGCCTAGTTCCTATTAGGTGGGTCAAACCCTGACATAAACCGGAGTTCCCCATGTCCATTCCTGCTTGGCACGAAGTTGCGCCTCAATTGGTTGATGTTGCCATGGGGCGTCTCCCTGCCGATACGGTTATCAGGGGTGGTAAGTGGGTGAATGTCTATTCCGGAGAGATCATCCCCGACACCGATATCGCCATTGCATCAGGGCGGATTGCTTACGTTGGGCCGGATGCCAGCCATGCGGTTGGTGATGACACCGAGGTGATTGAGGCCAAGGGGCGCTATATGGTGCCGGGCCTGTGTGACGGGCATATGCATGTGGAAAGTGGCATGGTCACAGTGACGGAATTTGCCCGCGCGGTGATCCCCCACGGCACCACGTCGATGTTCATTGATCCCCATGAAATCGCCAATGTGCTGGGCCTCAAGGGGGTGCGGTTGATGCATGATGATGCAGCCAGCCTGCCGATTAACATACAGGTGCAGGTGCCCAGTTGCGTGCCCTCCGCGCCGGGGTTGGAAACAGCCGGGGCGGAACTGACGATTGAGGATATCAAAGAGGCACTGACATGGCCGCAAATTTGTGGCTTGGGAGAGATGATGAATTTCCCCGGAGTGGCAATGAACGATCCCAAGATGCTGGGCGAAATCGCGGCGACCCAAAGGGCAGGAAAAACTGTTGGCGGGCATTTTGCCTCGCCTGATCTGGGGCTGATGTTCCATGGCTATGTGGCCGGAGGCCCGGCGGATGATCATGAGGGCACCCGCAAAGAGGACGCCGCCGCGCGGGTGCGCCAAGGTATGCGTGCGATGCTGCGGCTGGGGTCTGCGTGGTATGATGTGGCCAGCCAGATCAAGGCGGTGACCGAAGACGGACTGGACCCGCGCAATTTTATTCTGGTAACGGATGACAGCCATTCCGGCACGCTGGTGCATGACGGCCATATGAACCGCGTGCTGCGCCACGCGATTGCGCAGGGGTTGAAGCCGATCACTGCGATCCAGATGATGACCCTCAACACCGCCCAGCATTTTGGCATGGAGCGCGACATTGGTTCCATCGCGCCGGGGCGGCAAGCGGATATTGTGTTGACGAAGGATCTTGTGGAATTCAACGCCGAACTGGTGATGGCGCGCGGCAAGGTATTGGCGGAAAACGGTGTGCTGAGCGTGGGCATTCCGCCCGCAACTTACCCAGACTTCGCCAAAGGCACCATACATCTGGGCAAAAAACTGGCAGCAGCGGATTTTGATATTTCCGCTCCAACAGGTGCGAACGAGGTGCGGGCGCGGGTCATTGGAGTGATCGAAAATCAGGCCCCGACCAAGGCGCTAGAGGCCGATTTGAAGGTTTCCGACGGGTTGGTGGAAATGGACAGTAAAAACGACGTTTGCCAGATTGCGCTTGTGGAGCGCCACCGCGCCACAGGGGATGTGGTGAATGCCTTTGTGTCGGGCTTTGGCTATGACAAACCTTGCGCTGTGGCATCCAGTGTTGCCCATGACAGCCATCACATGATTGTAATTGGCACCAACAAGGCGGATATGGCGCTGGCGGCGAACCATCTGGGCAAGGTCGGTGGTGGCATCACTGTGTTTAGCCAAGGGGTTGAACTGGCGTCAGTGGAACTACCGATTGCTGGCTTGATGTCAGACGAGCGTTCGGAAATTGTTGCTGACAAGGCCGCCAAAATGGTGGCGGCAATGGAGGCCTGTGGTTGCAAGTTGAATAACGCCTATATGCAACATTCGCTGCTCGGGCTGGTGGTGATACCGGCGCTGCGAATATCCGACAAGGGATTGGTGGATGTGACCAAATTCGAGAAGGTGGATTTGTTCATTTAGGGCCTGCGGTCTAAACCTAAACGGCTTTACGCCAGCGTCATACGGAATTGTGATAATCTGCATCTGGGAAAACTGTTAACAAGCAGAGAGAAAACCTGCCGGAGGAACCGTCGTGATCGCCAGACACAGCCTAATTGCCGTTTTGATTTTCCTGATGAGTGTGACGTCAGGATTTGCCGCTGAAAAGGCCAAGCTGGGCCAAAATGGCCTGCATGAACAGGCGTGGTTCTACCCCAGTTCGATGAACCTGCAAACTGATTTGCAGACCGCCACCGCGCAAGGCAAAGGGTTGATTGTTTTGTGGGAACAACTGGGCTGCGTTTATTGCGCCGAACTGCATGCGGTGAATTTCACCCGCGAAGATATTGTTACTCTGATCACCGAAAATTTTCTGGTTGTACAACTGGATATGAATGGGGTGCGCGCGGTGACGGACATTGACGGGCAAAGGATGACAGAAAAACAGCTGGCAACTAAATGGCAGGTCAGTTTTACGCCGACCACCGTTGTTCTGGATGGATCAAGTGGCCAGAATATTTCTCCGGATGCAGCAGAAGTTTTTCGCCTGCCGGGGTATCTCAAGCCGTTCTACTATCATGCTACATTGGATTACTATGCGTCCGGCGCATATGAGACTAAGGGCTTCAAAGCATTCGTGGCCGAGCGTGTTGCGATGATTGAAAGCAAGGGCCTTACCCCTGATCAGTGGTAGTATCTGACAATTGCCGTTGTTCCGTTACTGCCCCTTTTGTGGTATTGTGAGGTGGGGAAATCTGGCTATATGCTGGCCCTATCTTTTGCAGTACCAAGACGGCAATGCAAGGGTAACGAAAACTCAAAAGCTGTAAAATCCATCGCGCTGCGATTTTCCAAGGAAACGTGATATGACCAAAACATCGGAACTGATGACGCGTAAAACCGCCGCACTTGCCAACGGATTGGCCACCAAGAATATTTTCGCGGTAAAGGCCGCAGGCTCGGAGCTTTGGGACGCCGACGGCAAACGCTACATTGATTTTGCAGCGGGGATTGCTGTTGTGAATACTGGGCACTGCCACCCCAAGGTAATGGCGGCCGTCACTGCGCAGGCTGAAAATTTTACCCACACATGTTTCCATGTTGCCCCCTACGAGAGCTATATTCGCTTGGCCGAACGCCTGAACGCGATGGCCCCCGGTGACGCCCCCAAGAAAACCATGCTGGTGACAACAGGTGTCGAGGCTGTTGAAAATGCGGTGAAACTGGCGCGCGCCTTTACCGGCCGCGGCGGCGTTGTAGCCTTTAGTGGCGGGTTTCATGGCCGTACCCTGATGGGCATGTCCCTGACCGGCAAGCAGGTGCCCTACAAAAGCGGCTTTGGCCCCATGGTGCCGGAAGTATTTCACGCACCCTACCCAAACGCCCTACACGGTATTAGCACAGAGCAGGCGCTGGCAGATGTGGAACGGCTGATGCGTTCGAGCATCGAACCTAATCGCATAGCCGCCTTTATTCTTGAACCGATTCAAGGCGAGGGTGGCTTTGTTATCGCACCTCATGATTTCCTGCGCAGCATTCGCGATTTGGCGGATAAACACGGTATTGTCATGATCAGTGACGAGGTTCAGGCCGGAATGGGTCGCACCGGCACGATGTTTGGTATCGAACATAGTGGCGTTGTTCCTGATCTGATCACCATGGCCAAAGGCTTGGCGGGGGGCTTTCCTTTGTCCGCGATCACTGGCCGTGCTGAGATCATGGATGCGTCCGAACCGGGTTCTTTGGGCGGCACCTATGGCGGCAATCCGCTGGCAGTTGTGGCAGCGAATGCGGTGTTGGATGTGATCGAGGAAGAGGAACTTTGCATAGCTGCAACGCGGATCGGGGGCCTGATAATGGAGCGCCTGGGTGCGCTGGCCGCACAGCCGGGGATAGATGTGATTAGCGACGTGCGCGGCGTTGGTGCTATGGTTGCCTTTGAGTTTGTGACTGATCGCGAAAGCAATGCTCCCGACCCATCACTTGTGAACCAGATCATCGCCGAGGCGCAGGAACGTGGCTTGATTTTGCTGAGCTGTGGCACAAGGGCGAACGTGATCCGCTTGCTACCGCCGCTGACAACCTCTGACGCGATCATCGCCGAAGCGCTGGATATTATCGAGGCATCGGTGAAGGCGGCGATTGCCAAGTCGCAAAAGGTTGCAGCCGAGTAAACCACGCCCCAATTATTCGCGTCCGCGCAATACCTGCGCCGGACGCGTTGCCAAAGGCCTCCAGGCAAAAACAAGGCCGGATAGCAGCGTTGCAAATGCGCCACCTGTGATGATGGCTATGGCCGAGAAGGGTTCAAACTGATAGCGGGCTTCCATTACGAAAGTGATCACGGCCCAACTCGCGACACTGCCTGCCAATAACGCCACAAGCCCCGCAGCGCCGCCAAGAAGCGCAGAGCGTAGCATGAAGCTAGCGAGGATGCGCCTGCGCGATGCGCCAACGGTTTTCAGAATGGCAGCCTCGTAGGTGCGGGCTGGTTCACCAGCGGCGGCGGCACCGATCAGCACCACAAATCCGGTTAACAGGGTTGCGGCGGCTCCGTAGGATGTAGCGGCGGCGATACCACTCAAGGCTTCGGAAATGCGGGCCACGGCCTCGCGCACACGAATGGCGGTGATGTTTGGAAAGCTGCGCATCAGGTCGCGCAGCAGCGGGGCCTCTGCCTGCTCGGACGCATAAACCGTGGCGATAGAGGTATGGGGCGCGGCTTGCAGGGCGTGGGAGTTGAAGGTGACAACGAAATTGATGGCCGCATCAGAAAAATCGACGGCGCGGAAGTTGACGATTTCGGCGGTAATATCGCGCCCCAGAATATTTACGGTGATACTGTCCCCGAGCTTGATGCCGATCTCCTGTGCTTCCTCATAAGAAAAGCTGACAATCGGTGGGCCGGTGTAATCTGCTGCCCACCACTTTCCTGCTTTCAGGCTAGAATTGGCGGGTAGGTTATCGGCAAAGGTGATGCCCCGATCACCGCGAATGACCCAGTGCTCCCCCGCAACCTCTTTGGCGGAAACCCCGTTTATCTGTGTGATGATGCCGCGCAGCATCGGGGCTGTGTCAACACGGCTGACCTCAGCGTCACCCGCCACCCTTTCCATGAAACCGGGCAGTTGATCCTTTTGGATGTCGATAAAGAAATAGGAGGGGGCAACACTGGGCAAATCCCGTGCAATGGCGTTGCGTAAGTTTGAATCAATTTGCCCGATCGTGGCAAGCACCGTGAGGCCAAGGCCAAGCGACAGCACCACAGAAACCGCCTCGGAGCGGGGACCACCGATTGCGCCAAAGGCTAGGCGCAGGGCGGTTTTGCCACGCAGAATTTTGGCTTTTGCCAAACGGCGGGACAGGGCGCGTAAACCTATCGCTGCGAAATAAAGCAAGACGAGTGCCATCAGGATACCAGCGGTGGCCCAAAGCGCCAGCTCGGGGATGCCAGAGAAGGACGCCGCGAGGCCGATGAGCAGCGCCAGCAAGACCGCTGTGAGGATTATATACTGTATCCGTGGCCATGCTTTTACCTGCCCCGCCGCATCGCGAAACAATGTGGCAGCGCGGATGTCGCGGGCTTTGGCCAGCGGCCAGAGGGTGAACAGGAAGGCGGTGAGGAAGCCATAGATTGCCGCCTCGATCAGGGGTTTGGGGTGGATGGCAAATGCGGCGGGGATCGGCAGGCTGGCCTCGATCATCGGCGCAAATATCAGCGGAACGGTTGCGCCGAACAGCAAGCCAAGCGCCACGCCCAAGACAGTCAGGGCACCGATTTGCAGCATGTAAACCTGAAAAATTGTGCCGCCCTCGGCCCCGAGTGATTTCAGGGTGGCAATTACCTTGGTTTTTTCGGCCAGATAGGCGCGTACCGCCGCCGAAACACCGACCCCGCCCACGGCCAGACCGGCAAGGCCGACAATAACCAGAAATGCCCCGATCCGCGATACAAACCGCTGAATGCCCGGTGCACCATTGCGGCTATCGCGCCAGCGCAGGCCTTTGTTTTTGAACAGGGTTTCAGCCTCGGATTTCAGGGTCGAAAGGTCAGTTTTAGCGGGCAGTTTCAGGCGATACTTGGATGTGAATAACGCACCGGGTTGCAGCAGGCCGGTACCATCAAGTGCTGTGCGCGCCACGATGGTGCGCGGCCCAAGGCCAAAGCTGCCGCCTGCTGTATCCGGCTCTCGGGTAAGGGCGGCGGTTAGGCGAAAATTCTTGGTGCCGAGGCGGAATTTGTCGCCGATTTTTAGGCCTAGACGGTCAATCAGCAGTTGCTGCATCACGGCACCGGGTTGCCCGTTTTTGTCGGCCAGAGCTTGGGTGAGGGAGATATTCGGCGTCAACTGCACTTTGCCAAACAGGGGGTATTTTCCATCAACCCCTTTGATCTGGGTCAGGCCAGTTTCGGTTTCACCCCCTTCCCCAACAATTGCCATGGAGCGGAAATCGAGGATCTCCGAAATGTGTTCAGCATGGGTTGCAATCCACTCCCGCTCTGCCTCGCGCGCGTGGCGGTGGGTGAATTGCATCTCCACATCGCCGCCCAACAGCACAGCGCCTTCACGTGTAAGCCCTTGTTCGATACTGGTTTTGACAGTTCCTACAGCGGCAATGGCGCCAACACCCAGCACAAGGCAGGCAAGGAAAATGCGAAAACCCTTGAGGCCGCCACGCAATTCCCGGCGGGCAATTCTAGCGGCAATGCGCAGGCTCATTCCGCTGCCTTTTCAATGGTTTGTTCGATCCGGCCATCGCGCAAATGCACGATCCGGTCGCAGCGTGCGGCAAGGTCGGGGGCGTGGGTTACCAGAACGATTGTGGTGTTGTGGCGTTCCCTCAGCCCGAGCAGGATTTCGATAATGGTCTGGCCGGTTGCCTCGTCCAGATTTCCCGTTGGTTCATCTGCCAGCAGGATTTCCGGCCGTGGCGCGGCAGCGCGTGCCAGCGCTACTCGTTGCTGTTCCCCGCCTGACATTTGCGCAGGATAATGATCCATGCGCGCTGCCAACCCTACGGCAGCGAGTTCAGCTTGTGCCCGCTCAAAGGCGTCCGGAACGCCCGCCAGCTCCAGCGGAGTGGCGACATTTTCCAGTGCAGTCATTGTGGGGATCAGGTGGAAAGATTGAAAAACGATGCCCATATGTTGACGGCGAAACCTTGCTAGCGCATCCTCGCCCAGTGCGGTGAGGTCTTGCCCCAATGCATGAACCGACCCGCCGGTGGCCTGCTCAAGGCCACCCATCAGCATCAGGAGAGACGACTTGCCAGAACCCGAAGGCCCCACCAACCCCACAGTTTCTCCGCGCATGATTTCCAGATTGATGCCGTGCAGAATATCGACCGTGCCCGCATTTCCAGACAAGCTCAGGCCTGTGTCTTTGAGGGAGAGTATCGTCTCGGCCATGGGCGGAATCCTTTGCGTGGGGCGTTCCCGTTTATATGAGGCGATTGCAGGGCGGTTCAAGGCGATGTTGCTGGTTTTGCTGTTGCTGGCCAGTGCGCTGCCTGCAACTGCGGGGCCAAAGGTGATTGCCGCCCTGGGTGACAGCTTGACCCAAGGCTTTGGGTTGCAGAATGTGGATGGTTTTGTGCCCCGCTTGCAGGCTTGGTTGCAGGGGCAGGGGGCAGATATATCGGCTGTCTCTTA
>JAHRVG010000029.1 GCA_019090795.1 Paracoccaceae bacterium
GATCTACACCCTAGAGTTCGTCGGCAGCGTCAGATGTGTATAAGAGACAGGTGCAGCTAAAGCGCAAAATTCTGCGATGTCGCCTATTGTAGCTGGAATTGACGTTGTTGCTAAGGCAAGAGAGCAGGTATTAACAACTGCCCGGGTCGTCGCTCCTAGAAAAGAAGCTGCCACGGGTTTTGCCGAGAGTGGCGGCGCTTTAACAAACTCTAGGGCTGAAATTTCAGCAACACACTCACCGGCGAAGCCGGAACAACCCTCACAGCCAAGCGGTTTTGGCAAGAATATTGCCAGCCAGATTCAAGGCATTACTTTGAAAACAGGCCAGACACGGATTGAATTGGCACCCCGTGGGCTGGGCAGCATTGTGATCGATTTACAGCCAAAGGAATCCGGTGTGCTTCAGGTTATTCTGCGGGCGGAAAACCCGGCGGTATTGCAGGCTTTGCGGACTGACCGAGAAGTTTTACTCGCTGTCTTGTCAAATGGAGATGTGGAGCCGGAAAATATATCACTTGATTTTGAGGGCTTTGGTCAAGGCGGGTTTCAGCATGCCGAAGAGGAAGGGGAATTGTTACACGCGAATACAGATATGGATGGGATCAAGGTGCAGGATGATCCGGTTTTGACGCTAAATCGTCCTGTCGGGCTAGGGCAGCTTGATTTTTTTACTTGATACAGGAGAACATTGATGGAAATTGGAACAGCGACGGGCCTCCCAGAGCCACAGTCAACAGCTAGTGCTGCCGCATCGCAGTTGAACACGGATCTCGATAGTTTTTTGTTGCTTCTGACGGCACAAATAACCAATCAAGATCCATTGGAGCCTATGGATTCTACAACGTTCATTTCACAACTCGCGCAGCTGACGCAGGTGGAGCAAACCATCGAGACCAATCAAAATCTAGAGGGCATTGGTCGGCAGCTTTCCAGCTTTAATGAATTGTCGGACGTACAGTTGATCGGGAGGGAGGTATTGGTGGCCTCCGAACACCTTGATTTGAATTTTGGTGAGGCTAGGATGCAATTCGAGCTGTTGGACAATGCCGACCAGGTTAGCATCAATATTCTGGACGAGAGTGGGGCTGTCATCAAGGAGATTAAAAACCTGCCAATAAGCGGCGGAGAAAAACATACAGTGACTTGGGACGGTTTGGATGCCGATGACCAACTGATTGAAGATGGTGCCTATAAATTTGAAGTAGTGTCGCTGGATTCAGAGTCTAACCGAATGCCATTTGTGAGTTATGCGACCACCTTTGTTGAGGAATTGAGCTTTACCAATGGCCAGCCAAAACTGTTGCTTCGTAATAGTGACGAAGTGTCCTCATCCGTTATTTTGGCTGTAAGATAGGGTCATAACTATCAGAAATCTAAGATTTTTAGAGAGGCCGAGGCTGAATCAGCCCGGCCTCTCCCTTATGAATTGGGAGGGTGGTGGAAGTTGCGAAATTGGTTGCACATGTTATTACAGAGACCAAACAGCTTCGTGACCGCCCTCCCTATTATTCCTCTAGAACCTTATGGATCTGTTAGCGGAATAGGCTCAGGATATTTTGCGGTGCCTGGTTGGCAATCGACAGGGATTGCGAGGCCAGTTGTTGTTGCACCTGCAAGGACTGAAGCCTTGCAGCCTCCTTCTCCATGTTGGCATCAACCATTGAACCGACACCACTGTCGATACGATCGGTCAGTTCTGTCAGGAACGTCTGCTGGGTCTCAATGGATTTCTCCGCGATCCCCAGTGATGTTGCTGAATCCGTTGCAGCGGTCAATTGTGTTGTCACGGTGGTCAGATCAGCTGCCAGAAGTGCAGTTGTCGAACTTGTGGTCAAATCAATTGCAGCGAGTGCCGATTGAATTGCGCCCAAATCCTGCTGGTTGAAGCTGATGGTTGTCGTGCCTACAGAACCGGCGCTGCTGCGGGTGATACCTGTGACCACAGTCACAGCGGATGTGCCATTCACCAGATCTTCGCCGTTAAAGGTCGACTGACTGATCGTGGTGGTAATCCGCTCCGCCAATTCGTCGAGCTCATTCTGCACAGATGCGCGCACGCTGTCGGAACCGCCCTGTGCAAAGGCAACCCGTTCTGAAAATTGATTAACCAAATCAACAACAGTTTCGGCACCAAGCCGGGCTGTCGAGATTGAGTTTTTAGTCAATGTCAGACTGTCGTTCACCGCATTAAACATCCCGCTGTCGGATTTCAGCGATTCAGAGATGCTGAAAAACGCCGCGTTATCCTTGCCAGAACTGACTTTCATGCCAGAACTGATGCGGTTTTGGGTGTCACCAAGATTGTTATTGATTGACCGCAAGGTCGACAATGCCGACGTCGCGGCATTGTTAGTAAGTATAGAAGACATAATTTCTCCAATTTTCTGCTTTGTTAAGTCGTCTTTCTGACGAAGTGTGGGGTTTCCACATGAGCAACGGCTAGCATAGAATTGAACTTAAACAAGAAAATTGTTTTTGGACGCCATGCGTAATTACATCGACTGATCTATTTGTTGCGAAAACAACACAGAGCTCGGATGCTTCTCGCCATCAAATCCATAAGATCCTTCTAGGCTGTGGCGTTTGCGGATTCTGGCAATTACCGATTTTATTTCATGGGTTGCCTCTACCATATTAGCAAGTAATTGGGCATCTTTCTGGATCAGCCCGTTCAGTTCTTTAAGGCTCTTTCGCAAATCCTCGGCAGCTTTTGTCTCAAGCTTGAGCTGGGCCTTAATTTCCAGAGATGCCGAATCCAGCTTTTGTAAAAGGTTTGATTTTTGGTCAAACAGATCCACCACGCGATCCAGGTCACCTTTGTTGATGGCTGCAATTTCTTCGCTCAACAGATTGAGAAGATCCCTAACCCCTGATTTGTCTTCAAGGGTTTTCTGGGCATTTAACATTCGTTTCATTTACTATCCTCCTTGATTTTGAGCGCTTTTGTAGCTGTTAATCGCTGTTTCAATGCTTTGGGCAATTCCAGTGTTTCCCTGCAGTGCAATTTCATCTGCTACCGCAGTCGCGAGAAAGCTACGCCATTTTTCTTCAGCATCCCCGCCCCCGAAATTGCCAATGTCCACTGTTTTGATCATTTCTTCTACGACTTGTGAAAGAAACAGGGATTCAAACTTGCGTGCGGCTTCTTTCGCCTCATCGGGCGCATCTTGTTTCGGATGTATTGCAGTGTTGATTGGGCTGATCGTCGAGCCTTCGAGAATTTCCATGTGATACCCTCTTAGATAATTTCTAGATCTGCATGAAGTGCGCCTGCCGCCTTGATGGCCTGCAGGATCGAAATTGTTTCTGAAGCCCCTATTCCGATGGCGTTCAACCCATCCACAAGTCGTTGAAGGCTGACGTCGCCCTCTAGGACGGTAAATTTGGCCTGCTTGTTCTCGATTGCCACCGTGGTTTGTGGCACTACCACCGTTGTTCCGCCAATCGACAGTGGTGTTGGTTGACTTACCTCAATCCTGTCTTCCACAAGTATTGTAAGCCCTCCTTGGCTGATGGCAACTTTATCGATACGAACGTTGGCGCCGATTACAATCGTGCCGGACCGGGCATCTATAACTACTTTGGCAACGCTGTCCGGCGTTACGAGAATATTTTCAACAGTTGCAATCAAATCAATTATAGGAATCTTGTCTGGCGGGCGAATTTCGACTGTTGATAAATCCTGTGCTCTTGCCACCTTGGAACCGAAGAAATCGTTTATCGCGTCGGTTATGCGGATCGCGGTAGTAAAATCCGGGGTTCGCAGTGACAGTAAGACGGTCTCGAGATCGTTGAGCCTGAACTCGATTTCATTTTCAACGGTGGCGCCATTTTCGATGCGTGCAACTGTGGGCACGCCCTGAACAATACTTGCATTGGTTCCCTGAGCATTAAAGCCTGCTACGGCTATCGGGCCTTGGGCGACGGCATAGATTTCCCCGTTGGCGCCGGACAGGGGCGTCACAATCAGCGTCCCGCCGCGTAATGATGTGGCATCACCCAAGGATGACAACACAACATCTATTGTCGAGCCTGTTTTGGCAAAGGCAGGAAGCATTGAGGTCACCATGACCGCCGCTGTATTCTTTGTTTTGAGGTCTTCATTTGTGAGGTTGCCCACTCCGAGGCGCTCCAGCATCCCCTCGATAGAACTTTTGGTGAAGGGGCTGTTTCTAATACGATCCCCGGTGCCGTTTAACCCGACAACTAGCCCATAGCCCACAAGCTGGTTTTTCCGCACACCTTCAAAAATGACGATGTCTTTTATCCTGACTTGAGCCGATGCTTGTGACGCCAAAACACAGGCAAACACCAGCCCAACGAAGGGTATGACCCGCAGGATGCCTTGTACTAGACGCATGGGCTTGGCTCTTTCATGAAAACAGTATCTGCACAGATGAATATTTTATTTACTATCACCGTTATTTTCGCGGATAGCAAGAATAGATTGGAAATAATCATCGGTATTCCTTGACTATTGAAGATTAGAGTGACAAAAATGGAAAATAGTGCATAACTATGTATGCAAAACAAACGAGAGATCATATGACCAGTGTATTCCTTTACGAACCAAGAGATGAGCACCGTTCAGCTATTATTGTCGAGTTGTTATCCGCGCAAATAGAACCGATGCAAATCAATGATGGTTTCTTTCAAAGGGATTTGGGCTTACTGAATAAAAACGGCGCAAAGGCGCAGCCGTTCTTAATGGCGAGCAGTCCGCGCGCACTGGATCATATTCGAAATTTGCGCGCTGCAGGATGTCTCAATCCGGTTTTGGTCATGCGCGAGTCACGGAACTCTCAGGAAACCGCGGAAGCTTTGGATGTGGGCGCGGATGATGATATTGTTTTGCCGGTGAATGGGATTGAGGTGAGATCACGGATTAGTTCGATTGTACGCAGAACTTGTGGGCATATGTCTGACAGCATCTCTATTGATGAGATTACCGCGTATTTGGACGGCCGTGACCCAAAGGTTTCCGGCAACCGGGTCAAGCTAACCCCGCGAGAGTATGCGATATTTCAATATTTGGTGGTTAACTCGCCCAAGGTGGTTTCGCGGGTTGCCATTTATGATACTGTATACAGCCTGTCCGATACGCAACCTTTTGACAAAGTGATCGACGTATACATCTGCAAAATTCGCAAGAAGATCAGTGCAGCGAGTGAGTCAGGTTACCACTACATTGAGACGGTGTTCGGTCGTGGTTACAAGTTTTCGCCCCTGCAGGAACTCTCTAAAGACAATGATCTGTATCCGGCAAACGGTAGCATTTCAAATAGGAGCCGAGAAGTATTTTCACAATCCTTGGCGGCCTTAAACGAAAAACACTACTAGGGTAGCTGTTGTAATAGCTCCCAAATTTTTGACCAAACCTTTCTACTGGCTCGCCCTTGTACACGGTCACTACGTAATTCCAAGGCGGGAGATCGTCTATTTGGCTTTGTTTGTGACCGTTGACGATGGCTGGGAGGGTTGCTGTCAGGTAGCTGTTTAGGCCGATGCTGCACCGGGCATGGACATTTTTACGGTTATCGCACCGGATTGCTCGTGCAGGTACTCCTCGTCAAATTCAAAGCCGTAGCGCTCATAGAATGGACGACCGACCTTGTTCTCTTTGAAGACCTCAACCCGCAACGGTCCTTTGAGGCCAACAACATGATCAACCATGGCGCGGCCACGACCCTTCCCATGATGATCTGGGTCAAGGAACAGCCCGCCGATTTCATTGCCGATCATGGCAATAAACCCAATGGGGATTCCGTTCTCTTCAATCACCCATGTTTCCGCGTTAGGCAGATACATGTTGCGCATCGCATCTTTGACGAAAGCCACAAAATCCGGGGCCAGAAACGGATGCGCCAATGTATTGGCCTCTTCCCAAATGGCAATAAGCGCGTCGGTGTCGTTTGTTGTATATTCTCTGATCATTGTCTTACTTTCGATTGCGCTTCTGGATCGCTTGGATCGTTTCCTGCAGGGCTTTGGCGTCTCAGCCGCGTGATCACCCACCAGTGCATTAACCAGTGTGGATTTCCCGACACCGGTCGATCCAATAAAGGAAATTGTCTGCCCCATCTAGCACCAATCCGCAGCTTCTCTTGCGCGTCGTCACTAAGAGTATTGAGTGCAATCGCGGTCACTCGAGAACAATGCCGTTGAGATTTTGGTCCCCGGGCAGTTTTGAGCGTTCTAGAATAATCTTTGAAATTGCTTGCGAGCGTACGACTTTCAACTTCGCAAAGATCGGAGCGGCGTCACGTTCTTTCATTTGCCCCAGAACCATTACTGCCACTTCAATATCCAGACTATTCATTATGGCGGCTGCTTCTTTGGGTTTCATGTTGCGATAGATTTCCACAAGCCGTTTAAGGTCATCGCTTTTGGCTTTCTGAGCGCGAAAAAACAGATCTTCCAGATCTTTCTTCAGGTTGCTCAGGCGCGCTGTATCCTGCTTCAGTTTTTCCTCTGCAAGGCTGACACTTGCCCTGCGCTCTTCCAGCGAGGCTTTCTGCTTGTTCAGAAGGTCGCGCTCTTCGTTAATCGCCAAGAATATATCCTCTGGCGTTTCACATTGTTGTGGCTTAATCGCGACCACTTTGTCTGGTGCCACTTTGGCCGCAAAAACCGGGCTTATGATGTTAAACAAATCCGATCCCTGTTTGTTTTTGTTAACAGTAGTATCGTCAAACAAGGGGATCACCAGCCTTGCACCACCGGTAATAGCCAAAAGGATCAATAGAGCGCGCAGGGAAATTTTGGGTCTCACGGCTCTTGACCCCTCGCGGTTTCAAAAAAACTGCGCACCAGCTCGGATTTTCCGGGTACGGAAACCCATCCAACATGAGCCTTCATTACGTTTTTCTTAGGTTTGAAGATTACTTTTTTCTCGTCATCCGAATGGTCTTCTGCCGTGCCAGGTGTTTCCGGAGAAGCGGTTTTTCTTGCCTCAACCTCCTTTAACTTTTCCAGCGATAATTCCGAACGATCCACCGCTTTTGAAAACTGGCCTACCATGGGTTCCAGCCCATTAAGAGCCGACAACAACTTGCGAACCCGAAGATCCACAAGATAGATATAGCCAATCGCGCCGACTAAAAGCGTTAGGATAAATCCATTTATAATGAGCGTTATCATTTGTTAGTCGTCCACTTCTGTTAACGTATTCGAGATTTTCAGGGCCACCGAGCCGTTCTTTCGGCACCCCATGGCTGCTTGGAACATTTGCTGCTCGTTGCAGGTCACTAGAACGTCCTGTTCGGTATCCACACCAATATCCAGAACTTGATCCTGCTTCCATGACAGGACTTCGTGTAAGGGCACTGCTATCTCTTTCAAAACAGCCGTCAGCAAGACATCAGTGCCTTGCAATGTGTTGGACATCGCTTTGCGCCAGATATCTTTGCCCCCAATATCGCCGCCGCGAAACGGTTGAGAAAACGCGGCGCTCACCGTTTCAAACGCGATGTATGGGATGATGAATGTTATCAGCCCACTTTGCTCTTCCAGTGAAATTTCCATTACGACTTTTGCGCAGGCACTATCCAAGGACACAAAATCCATCTCTTCGGGGTCTTCCTTGAGCGTATCAACCCGAAATGTCACCGGAGTAACTTCCGAGAGCTTTCGCGCCAATTCACGCATCACCACATCATAGAATTTGGCAGCGATACGTTTTTCCAGGCTGGTAAAGTTACGCGATTTTAATGAACTCGAAGAGGGCCGCCCACCCAACATTGTCTGAATCACAGGGAAGATCAGTTCTGGTTCTGCGACAACTGCCACAGTGCCACCCCAAGGGTCGGTCACAGTGACCCCGAAAAGGCTGGGATCGGGAAACGCCTCTAATGCCCCGCCAAAAGACACATAATCAAAGGATTTTAACGTTACATCAGTCTTGGTTGACAGGTAGTCGTTAAGAGTAAGAATTAATGTCGCTTGAAATTGTTCAAACAGCTCTTCCATCATGGGAAGCCGCCCATAGGTTGTTCTTGATTTTGCTATGATCTGTTCTTCCACGCACAAGGCTGGTAGGTCATCACTGGCAAGGGGTTGAACATGTTCATTCATTGTATGCGGTGCCTGTTTTCATTGAACTATAATATCTGCAATAAGCACCTCTTGGGGCGCATCGCTTTCTGTGACAGCGCGTGCTCGACGCAGAAGTTCGGACTTGAGCCTGACGACACCTATGGAGCCACTCAGGTCCCTCTCGGTCAGTTGCCGTAAATAGTGTTGAAACGCATCTCTGATATAGACCTCACGCTCGGCTACGTGGCTCGCTCCCTCGATTTTTTCGTCATAGACCAGCGCAAGGTTCAGCTTTAAAAAGCGGCTGCTTTTGCGCCCAGTTTCGGTGATCGAAACGATATTGACGATCATCTCTTTTAGGGGTGAGACGACCAGTGTGGCGTCAGCAGTTTCATGCTCCGGTTCCATTTCTGTCTCGGCGTGTTTTGATTCCACCTCGGATTCCTCACCGGTTTCTTCTTCACCACTACCAACTATCATAGAAAGCACTTTGTCCGGACCCATGGACAGCACCAAACCACCTGCCATTGCAGTCAAGCTCAGGATCACTGCCAGAACCAAAAAAGGCCACTTTCGTGATGGCTTCTTTTCAGAAGCATTAACGGGCATCACTTCACTGTTTTTGTTAGACATGGATTACCCATTGAAACTATTCTTACTCTATAATGAACAAACCGAACTGAATTATCAAGTATAAATTTTTTAACCTTGCTTTTGAAGAATTAACTAGAGTATCTATATTTAAACAATGCTTGAAAGTCGTGTTCTTGAGATCTTTAATTGACAATCTATCCTCACTGGGCACCACACGCCTTGCCGCTTTGGCCAGTATTGGCCTTGGTCTTGTGTTTGCCTTGTTGTTTGGTGTCGGGACAGTAATGTCACCCAGTTTTGTGCCTCTTTACAACAATCTCTCGGTTGCAGCGGCCAGTCAGGTTGTGAGCACTCTTGAGCAGGCCGGATTCAAAGTAGAAGTTTCCGGTGGCGGGTCAACGGTGAGTGTTGATCAGGATCAGATTCCGCGTGCACGTATGGCGCTGGCAGAAGGTGGTTTGCCGAATGAAGGTGTGCCAGGTTGGGAGCTTTTTGATCAATCGAACGGCGTTGGCATGAATAGCTTTATGCAAAAGATAAGCCGCCTTCGCGCTTTGGAGGGTGAGTTGGCCCGCTCAATTCAGTCATTAAGCTCGGTTAAGGCCGCGAGGGTGCATCTGGTATTGCCCGAGCGTGAAGCATTTTCACGAGTTAAGCCAGCACCGAGCGCATCTGTCATTGTTCGAAGCCGCTCCAACGCCCAAATTTCCCAACGGCAAGCTCTGGCCGTTCGCGCATTGGTTGCCGCTGCCGTTCCTGAAATGACGCCAGATCAAGTAACCGTCATTTCATCCAACGGAGAAGCTCTTTTGATGGATGGCAAAGAGGGCACAGCCGGGGCAACCATGGATAACATGGGTAACGACATTGAGGGCCGTTTGGTTGGTAATATTTCCAATATCCTGATGGCGCGTGTCGGGGCTGGAAATGTGCGGGTTCAGGCTACGGTAACGCTGAATCGCGAAAGCAAAATTGTGAAAACAAAGAGTTTCGATCCGGATCAGCGGGTGGTTCGATCTACAGAGTCCAGTGAGGAATCCAGCAGTGACGGCAATTCCGGAAATCCACCCGTGGATATTGGAAACAACCTGCCGGAAGATCTGGGGGGGAACATTGGTTCCGATGCTTCCTCGAGCGAAACCGCGTCAACACGTGAAGTTGTGAACTATGAAATAGGAAACTCCGATACCGAAACAATTCGCCAAGCGGGTGACATTGAACGCATATCGGTGGCCGTTCTGGTCAATGGTTTATATACAGTAGACGAACAAGGGGTTTCTACATACCAGGAGCGCAGCCAGCCAGAGTTGGATCGTTTGCGCCAGTTGATTGAATCCGCGTCCGGCTTTGATCAGGCCCGTGGTGACAGTATCACAGTCGAGAGCATGCAGTTTATGGACTATAACGACGGGTTGAACGAGCCTGTAGGTGTATCCTTTAGTCAGATGCTGTCCGAGAATTTGACTTCCATTTTGCGTGGTGTCTTTGCCATTGGTTTGGTCGGCGCTGTTTTGATGCTGGGCGTTCGCCCGACTCTTAAGCTCATGCTGGAAGCTCCGGCGCCTGTAACTGAATCTACATTGTTGGTGGAAGACGTACCGCCTGCCAATGGTGGGGTTCAGTTGGCAAGCGCAGGGGCACAGGGTGCTGTGCCTCTACAGAGGCTGGATGACAATCTACCACCACTCATCGTCAACAGCAGTAGCGACGAGCGCCAGAGAATTAGTGCTTTTACCAATATTGTGGAACAGGAGCCGGAAGAATCCATGAAAATTATCAATCACTGGCTGACAGAGAAGGCGTAGAATATGACAATGGTATTCAGCCGTAATTTTGATGAAGAAGAAAATTGGGAAAACGGGCAGGGTGGAAAGAACTGTGCCTGCGACAAGCTTACAGCCGAAGAAGTCGACGCCCTTGTTGAGGCGGCGAAAGCCGAAGCATTCCAATCCGGGCTTGACGAAGGTTATAACTCGGCGCTGGCAAAATTTCGCGAAGAGGCCGATCAAACCCAAGGCGCGGCACTGGCTGATATTCAGTCTCAACTGCGCCGCTTGTTTGAGAATATCAACCATCACAACACGGCGCTGGAAGCCCAGATATTGGATTTCACACTGTCAATTTGTGAACAGGTCTTCCCATATCTTCAACACACGCAGTCCCATGAACGTGCTTTGGTGCAAATCAAGAAAACCATGCGGTTAGCCCTGAACAGCCCCCATATCAATATCATGCTGTCAAACGACGCCCTGCCAAAGTTGACACCGTTCATTGAACAATTGGCGGACGAACTGGGGATTGAGGATCAGATCAAGCTGTCACCCGATGAGAAACTTGAAGATGGTGCAACCGTGGTTGAATGGCAAAATGGCTTTATGAGTTATAATTTTGACATTGTCTGCGAGCGTATTTTAACAGCCCTGAAAACCGTTCAATCGACAATTCCGACCCCTCTTATAAAAGGAAGTGAAGAAAGTGCCTGAAGAAACCACACCTCCAATAAGCGAAAAAACCCAAGCGCCGGAAGGTGATATCAAGAACATTTTGCCGGAATTGCAAACTGAAGAGGATATTCAGTCCGCAAAACCGACAAGCACTCTCGAAGGTAAGTCGGGGCGGGGCAAAAGCATTGATGCCATGCTCAATGTAGACATGAATATTCAAGTTGTTCTTGGTCACAGTCGTATGCCTATTGCCGACTTGCTGAAACTCAGCCGCGGTTCGGTGATCGAGCTGGACCGGCGCATTGGCGAACCTGTTGATATTGTCATCAACCAAAGTCTCGTGGCTCGCGGTGATTTGATAAAAGTTGGCGAGAGCCGAATTGGCATTTCTTTAACAGAGATTGTCAAAGACTACATCTTTGAAAGCTGACCATGGGTTTTGCCGCACCAAGACATACGGTTGATGTTTTGTCAAAAATGCTCGCAGTTTCTGGCCTGGGAATTGCGATAAGCCTTGTTCTGCCTGCGAGCGCAATCGCACAAGATACTGGCGCAAGCTTGCTGGAATCCCTTTCCGGCGCACTCAGCAATGCCCCTGCAGGATCAGATGAACGCGCTTCGCTGAGTGGCAATATCATCCAGCTGGCTGCCTTGATGACGATCCTGAGCGTTGCGCCGGGTCTCTTGGTTGTCATGACAAGCTTTACACGGTTTATCATTGTGTTTTCGATCCTGCGTTCAGCATTGGGATTAAACCAGACACCACCAAATATCGTGCTGTCCAGCATGGCCATGTTTATGACTTTTTTCGTTATGCAGCCTGTTTTTGAAGACGCATGGTCTGATGGCATCGAGCCTTTGCTAAGCAATTCAATCACCGAAACGCAGGCTTTGCCCCGAATAGCAGAGCCCTTCAAAATGTTTATGTATGGCAATACAAGAGATCAAGATATTGAGCTTTTTCGCAATATCGCAGCGGAAAATGGAGATACAGCGACCGAGGAAAACCCGCAATCTGTGGATGATGTCGGTTGGCGAGAGCTTGTACCTGCCTTCATGATTTCGGAACTGCGCCGTGCTTTCTACATTGGCTTCCTGATTTATCTCCCCTTTGTGGCAATTGATTTGATTGTTGCTTCGGTATTGATGGCCGCCGGAATGATGATGATGCCCCCTGTGCTGATTTCACTGCCGTTCAAGATCATATTTTTCGTCCTGATTGACGGTTGGTACATGCTGGCCGGCAGTCTGATGGAAAGTTACCTGCCGACAGTTGGAGGTGGATAACTATGGAACCAGCACAACTGGCACAACCCGTTAAGAGTAAAGGATTAACACCCGCTATGGCTTCTACAACATTTGCAACTCCGACAACACCAACTGCCCCACACGGGTTGCAGCGATGGAAAACATTCAAAGGCAAGGAAAAGGCTGCTATTGTTTTTCTTTGCCTTGGCGAAACGCGGGGCGCCGAGTTGATGAAGAAACTGTCTTCGGTCGAAATTGAACAGATAACAGAGGCGATTTCAGGTCTCGGTTCAATTACCGGTGAAGAAGTAGAAGCCGTTATAATGGAGTTCGCCAAGCTGTTTGCCCAGGACAGCGGCCTGATCGGATCACTTTCCATTGCGGAAAACATGCTGCGGGCGTTTTTGCCAGAAGACCAATTACAGGAAGTTCTCAATAACGTGAGAGGGCCGATCAAGGAACGTGATCTATGGGACAGGTTCAATGCGCAAGATGAAACTGTTATTGCCGAATATCTTGCAGGCGAACATGAACAAACTGCCGCTGCTATCCTTTCCAAACTGAGGCCGGCAATTGCTGCCAAAGTCATTCCACTACTTCCATCAGATGTCATGGAAGATGTCGTCGAGCGAATGATAACCATGGACTCCATTCCAAGCCTCATTATGGAACAAATAGAAGAATCCTTGCAAAGTGACGTGATGAATAACACGTCGCAACTTAAAGAGGAGGAAATGCAGCAGCATATGGCTAATATTTTTAATCACCTTCAGCCCGAGTTGTTTGCAAAGATATCATCCGGTCTGGAAACTAATTGTTCGGATACCCTTGGGGGTATCAAAAAGAAAATGTTCACATTCGATGATCTCATGGATCTTGGCCCAAGAGAACTTGCCAAGATTACCCGTAGTTTACAAGGTGACACCCTACCGCTTGCCCTTCGCGGCGCGACCAAAGAGTTGCGGGATCACTTTTTGAGCGCTCTTCCTGCCAGAAGTCGGGATATGTTACTTGAAGAAATGAATTCAATGGGGCCGGTGAAGGGGACAGATGTTCGCGGAGCTCAGATGTTGATCGTAGACCAGACAAAAATATTGGTTGAGGAAGGTGAAGTTGCCCTGCCAACAGATGAGGAAGATGGCGACGATGATATCTTTTAGGTAACGCCACAGTCTTGAAGGATCTTATGGATTTGATGGCGAGAAGCATCCGAGCTCTGTGTTGTTTTCACAACAAATTGATCAGTCAATGTAATTGCGTGTGGCGGCCAGAAATATTTTTCTTGTTTAAGTTCAATTCTATGGTAGCAATTGCGTATGTGGCAGTCCCACACTTCGTCAGAAAGACGATTTAACAAAGCAGAAAACTGGAGTAGTTATGTCTTCTATACTTACAAACAATGCTGCGACGTCGGCATTGTCGACCTTGCGGTCAATCAATAACAATCTTGATGAAACCCAAAACCGCATCAGTTCTGGCATGAAAGTCAGTTCAAGCAAAGATAACGCGGCGTTTTTCAGCATCTCTGAATCGCTGAAATCCGACAGCGGGATGTTCAATGCGGTTAACGACAGTCTGACATTGACAAAAAACTCGATCTCGACAGCCCGGCTTGGTGCCGAAACTGTTGTTGATCTGGTTAATCAATTTTCAGAACGGGTTGCCTTTGCACAGGGCGGTTCCGACAGCGTGCGCGCATCAGTGCAGGACGAACTCGACGAGTTGGCAGCGCGGATTACCACCACGATCAGCCAGTCGACCTTTAACGGCGAAGATCTGGTGAACAGCACATCCGCTGTAACCGTTGTAACAGGTATCACCCGCAGTAGCGCCGGTTCTGTCAGCACGACAACGATCAGCTTCAACCAACAGGATTTGGGCGCAATTCAATCGGCACTCGCCGCAATTGATTTGACCACAAGTTCGACAACTGCACTTTTGGCAGCTGATCTTTCAGCCGTGACAACACAATTGACCGCGGCAACGGATTCAGCAACATCATTGGGGATCGCGGAGAAATCCATCGAGACCCAGCAGACGTTCCTGACAGAACTGACCGATCGTATCGACAGCAGTGTCGGTTCAATCGTTGATGCCAATATGGAAAAAGAGGCCGCAAGGCTTCAGTCCTTGCAGGTACAACAACAGCTGGCATCGCAATCCCTGTCGATCGCCAACCAGGCACCGCAAAATATCCTGAGCCTATTCCGCTAACAGATCCATAAGGTTCTAGAGGAATAATAGGGAGGGCGGTCACGAAGAGATCGCCCGACCAAAATCCGGCTTAATCGAGCAGGTTCTGGCTGGAACATTCACCTTGTACGGAGAGACAAGGGTATTTTGAAAGAGAAGAAACGACCATGGGCATAGAAGCATACAAAAGTATTATCCGAGAGTGTGAAACACCGCGTCAGATGGAACGTCGTATTTTAGCACGCATTACCGGGGCTTTGACGCAACACGCAAAGAAATATGATGAGGCTATATGCGCTGAAGAGCGTCTGGGAATCTTATACAATGGCTTGGGAGAAACCCTTGTAGAAAACCAGCTCTTTTGGCGTATTTTGAAGAATGATGTCGCATCAAAAGGGAATTCACTGGAATCCAGCTTGAAGGGGTCATTGATATCTATTGCACTTTGGGTAGAGCGGGAAACCAATTCTGTAATGGGCGGCGCAGCTGGGGTGCTTGATCTTATCGCCGTTAATCAGAACATTATTACTGGCCTGACGGGTGTGGGCACAGAACAAAAGGACTAGGGGAATTGCCACTAAGACTGACCTTAAAGCCTGACGAGCGGATTATTGTGAATGGATGTGCCATCCGCAATGCGTCGCGGCGGCAAACCCTGACGATTGAAAATCGAGCAGATGTGGTGCGAGGTCATGATCTGCTAAAAGAAGAAGACGCCAATACACCGGTCACGAGAATATATTTTTCAATTCAGACGGTATTGGTTGCAGCTGAACTGCGTGAAGAGTTTAATCCGCAAATACAGAAAAACCTCGCTGAGCTAGCTGCCATTTTTGGCCCTGATCACAGGGAAAGTATCGTAAATGCTGCCAATTTTGTGAGTATTGGCGACTACTATAAGGCAATGCGGGCCTTAACTGGCCTGATTAAATATGAAAGGCAGTTGTTGGGCTTGATGGCACAGGGCAGTGAAAACGAAAATACCGGCGCTTTCGAAACGACTGAGAAGGAAGCTGGATGATTTCTCTTCAGGGATTGACGTCATTGACGGGGTTGGCATTGGTTGATGCTACACGGGATCGGCAGATTCAGACTATTCAAGATTCTGCACAGGGCAAGCGTGAAATCAGTAGTTTTCGTGAACGTATTGGTGATATTGAAACAGTTGATCAGTTGATGGAAGATCACGAGCTCTATGTTTTTGTGATGAAAGCATATGACTTAGAAGACCAGATTTTTGGCAAAGCTTTGATGGCCAAGGTTTTAAAGGGTGATTCTGAGGATCCCGAAGCTTTGGTTAACCGGCTAACCGATCAAAGATTTCGGGATCTTAACCGTGATATGGGGTTTCTGCCTGAAGACGCGGGTAACAATAACACTTTCAAGACCGCGTGGCAGGATCAAATGGTCGAGCGATTTATTGATCGCCAATTCATCAACAGCCAGGCCGATCAAAATGAAACCATTGGCACTGTTCTAGAGTTTCGCAAAAATGCGGCCTCAATTACCGAGCCTTTTGATTTTCTCAAGAATGCAGATCTTTCAGATTTTATTCGCACTACGTTGGGTATACCGGCTGAAACGGCTGGTTTGGATATAGATCGGCAGGCGGCCCTTATTGAAAGAAAGTTTGATTTTGATAAGCTTCAGGACCCGGATGAAATTGAAAAAATGGTTCTGAAATATGTTGCTATCAAAGATGCACAAGCAGGGGCCAATACATCGGCAAATATTGCCGTACAACTTATGAATGCGGCTGTTAATGCTAGCTCTAGTGGACAATTTGTGCCCATTACCATCGATATTGAATCAATCAGGCAAGTTCCGAGAAGTGCCTATAGTTAGAGGTATCGGTGGCCTGTTAGGTTGGGTCAGGGTAGAGTAAGAGAATTCCGATGCGTCGGTTTTCCGGCGCTTTCGGGAATTCTTTGTTAAGCAACCGTTTTTCCGCGAAACCCGAAACGCGTCTGATTCTCGTAGGGTTTGTTCCTGAAGCGATCATTATGCGCCGGGTTGCATTTGCACGATCTGTCGACAAATCCCAGTTGTCATAACCGGTCTGGTGAGAGAAGGGTGCCGCATCCGTGTGGCCGGAAATTTCAATTGGATAGGGTAAATCCATTATGGCCTGAGAAATGGCTTGAATAACTTCTCGCGTATTGGGTTGAACTTTTGCACTGCCGGTATGGAACATTGCCCGGCCTTTATGATCCACCATTTGAACCAACAGACCATCAGGCGCAATTTCAAATGTCAAATTTTTACTAAGGTCAGCAATTTTTGAATCGGCTGTAATGGAGCTTTCTATCTGTTCGCGGACAGCATCTAGAAGGTCTTCCCGCTCCTCCCTTTTGTTTAATAACTCTTCGGCATGGGCCAGGGTTTCCATGTTTCCAACGGTTTCGGCTTTGCCCGCTTGTGTGGCGCCTTCAACCGGTGCTACTTCGTATTCCACGACCACTTCCGGCTTTGACTCTTTCAGTCGACTATCAAATCTTGCCAAGGGGTTTTCCCGGCCAAAATTTGGCATGCTACCCACATTGTTTTCACCGGTTGAACCGCCGAGGATGCCATCTTTCCCCAGAACCTGCCCTTGCAACAACCCCTGACCTCGCCCACCCGATTGGGAAAGGCTGGGGGTGAAATAGTCAGCCAAACCGCGCTTTGCTTTTTCGTCCGAGGCCGCCAAGATCCACATTAACAGAAAAAAGGCCATCATAGCCGTCATGAAATCGGCATAGGCGACTTTCCAAGCACCGCCATGGTGCCCTCCATGGCCATCGCCGTCAACTTTCTTGATAATAATGACGTTGTTCTTGTCGGCCATAGTCTAAATACCTATGCAAATGCTGTATTATTACAGTGCAGCTTGATGAGTTTATTCTTGGTATTTCGGATGTATATTTTGCCCATATCAAGAATTGCTATTCCGCATAAACTTTATCGTTTTTAGGCGCATCGCGATGGTATTTGCCAAGCCCGGCTTGTTTCGCGTGCGCAGCTTTTCGATCCGAATAACTGGGAGCCACCAACGGGATGGTTTCAGGTAAATCAAATAGCTTTCGATATTCACTTTCAGTCAACCCATGTTCGGCCCCAAGATGCCGTTTGAGCATTTTAAAACCTTTGCCACAGCACAGACAAAATACCTGATTTTGACTTACTGCTTGGCTCAACGGTAAAGCTGGCTCTTGCTTTTTTGGAGATTTGGCTGACACTTCAGTGCCTTGTGAACCCAATTTTTTCTGAAGCTTGGAAAGAAGATCGATAATATCATCCGGCGTTACTTCTGGCCGTGTGGCATAGGAAGCGAGAACCTGCGCTATTATTTTGTCCTGAGACTCTGCATTGCTCATGTTTTATTGCCCATTTTATTGGAAAGGATTTAAACCATCTTAACGCCCAGAGCAAATCTACGTTTGTTTTAGGCACAGTTTCCTTTTATACAGCAAACTTATATCATGACTATTCTTGAAATGTATATGCTTTTATTCAACACATCGCGATTTTTGTGACCATCTGGACAAAAGAACTTCTTCTGCCGTTTCTACTTCACGGGCTTCTTGATCTTGGCGCATCCGATCGCTTAGCGAGTTGTGCATGATGTCGAAAGTCTTGAATTCTTTAAACCCCTCACTGACCTGTTCTTCCAATGCGGAAATATGGGGTTCGAGTTTTGCGATATTTTCATCAAGTGAGTGAATTTCCGACTTAGCGGCGGGTAAAAAACGCTGCATGTACGGGGTAAGGGCTACATCCACTGAATGTGTTTGATGTTGAATATCATCAACAAGGCTCTGTTTTTGCTGATTTAATACTGTGCTCCTTAACCGCAGATTGCCAAGCTCACGGTTAATGATCTCCATTTCATGCTTTTTGAGACGTCTCAGAAGAGACAAGGCAGCAAGACGACGACGCTTCATATCAATGGCCCTTTGCTTTTTTTGCTGCCGCCTCAACGCCGGAATCATCAAGTTTGACCCCCATCACGCTCATCAGTTCCGTTCTCATCTTTTCCAGGATCTTGGCCGAGAGGGCGTTCCGTGGGCCAGGGCGGGAAACAGCATATGGCTGGCCTTCCAGTTCAGCCTCAACCTCGACGTCTTCTTTAACCTCGGATTTCTGAGAAAAGGCAGCGTTGGCGGACAGAATAAACACAAGTGCTGTCAGCCCCAGAGTGCCGCGCTGCTTTCTAAGGATCATGCTGCATTAAGTTCCTTTTGTGCAGCTTCCACTTCATAGAAGTCCGGTTGTTTTACACTTGGGATATTTCCCCGACCCATCTCTACGCAGATAGCAGGGGGATGATCGGCCACCATAGCGACAAAAATATCCCGGATGATCGTGTAAAAAGTTCCCTCTTCATCTACAATTTGGCCAAGCCTTACCGCTATCGGTGCCACCATACAGTAAGCCAGAAACACACCCAAAAAGGTACCAACAAGAGCGCCCCCGATCATGCCGCCCAAAATTTCAGGGGGTTGGTCGATTGAACCCATCGTCTTAATCACACCCAAAACCGCGGCAACAATTCCGATTGCGGGCAGGCCATCAGCCATCCCCGTCAAGGCATCCACAGGGCCCATTGACTCGTGATGATGTTTTTTGATCTTTCTGTTGATGACATCTTCGGTTTCGTATTTGTCATCGAACTGCATCGCTAACATACGAAAACTGTCAGTGATCAGCTCCGGTGCGAAATGATCCTTCAGAATTTTTGGGTACCGCTGGAAGACGGCGCTCTCTTTAGGGTTTTCGATATGCTCATCAAGGCCCAAAATCCCGTCTGCCTTATAAATTCGCGTCAGTTCATACATCAGTTTCAACAAATCACTATAGTCGGCAGTCTTCCACTTCGGGCCTTTGATGACTGTCAAAATGCCTTTACCAGCGCCCAATACAACTGCGAACGAGTTGGCAACCACCAGAGAGCCAATAGACGCCCCCCCAATCATCATGCCCTCGTAGGGCAGCGCGTGCAAAACGACCCCCATGCTGCCGCCCGACAAGACAAAACCGCCAAAGACCAGACTGAAGACCATTATTAGCCCAATTGCAAACGACATAGATATCCATCCACTTGAAAATTATTCTTGCTAATTAATATAAGCACAATTGACAAATAGTCAAAGGTAAATAAGAATAAGGTGATAACTATTCTTGCAGAGATGAAAGATGTCATGAATAACCTAAAGACCTTTATCTATTTTGTGGAACCCGAAGTTATTGAAGGGGTTTTGTCCGGCTGGCCGCAAGAGATGAGGTTGGCGCTGTGTCTGTATAAAAGCGGCCGGTGCGAAATCATGATGTTTCACTGCAGGGAGGGGCAAGGCATCATCAAGAGAATGCGGGACATCCTGAAGCTTGAGGAGGGAAGTTTTGGAGTTGTTCCTGAAACACGGGGCTATCCGACGAAGGCAATCCGGTTTTCCGATCAGCAACATTTTCTAAAACTGATGATGGAGAAAGAGGATCTTTGTGAAATTGCTTCCGACTATGCGATTAACTATCGTTTTGCGGAGGAGGAGGGGCTGGATCCGAATTACTTTACTAATCGTTCCTACAAAGGCAAAAAACCTACGAGTAATCCAGTTGCCAAGGCCAACCTGTGTGCCAAGCCATTTGTGTCTCGAAGGTCGAAACCCAAGGCGCCACCAACGCTGGGCAAGGGGGGCAAAAGCCAACATATTACCAACTTTATCTCTGGTGGAAAAACACAATACAGGGGAAATTTTGCTGAAGTTGCACGGATCGAGAAAAATGGTCGGAACATTTTGTTAACACTAAACCCCGATACGGCATTGAGTAACCTGCCGACCTTGCGGGCTTCCGGCATCATTCACATCGAGGAATTTAACCAGTTTCTGCTCGAGCGCCCATTGCTGGAAAAATGGAAGGCGGGGCAGTCCGCAGTCATTCAAATGCCGATTGACCAACTGTTCAGCAAGTTCCCGTCCGATTATTTTGATACTCCCCGCCTCGCGGTAGTGATGATTGTACCCAAGGATATTTTTGTGACTTGTGGCCCCGAAATTCCATCTGAGGAGGCTGATCTGGACGCAGTTCATCCGGCAAATTATTCCTTACAGTCAAAGGGTGCTCAGGTAGTGAACTTTAGGGATACCCAAAAGTGGCAGTGATGAAATGCGCAATCATAACGTCGGTGGGGCCGGGGCATGAACAGTTGTTACAAGACAGTTGCCGCCCCTCGGTAGAGGCCGCAAGGGGCTACAGTGCTGGTCCCTTTCAGACAATTAAACACATAGTTATGGATGATACCAAAGGCCTCTATGGGCGCTCCAAGCGCCGTAATGAGGCCATCCAAATGGCTGTGTCGGACGGGTTTGACTGGGTATTTTTTCTGGATGCCGATGATGTGTTGACGCCCAATGCCTTTGAGGGGTTTGGGCGCTGTATTGAGGCTGAGCCCGAACTGGATGCCGTTTGGGGTTTGATCTGTGAGTTCGACGGCGATGAAGAACCTATTTTGAGGCCCGGTCAACCGGAGCAAATGAACAGTCGGCAAGACCTATTGGCCACGGAACCCTTCTTGGCAATTCAGATCGGGGCCTTTATGCGCACAGAATGTGTTGCGCGTTTTGGGTTTGACGAAAGCATGAATACGGGTGAGGATTTCAAGCTCTACTATCAGTTATGGGCAAATTGTTCTTGCGCAAAACGGCCGGAAATATTTTTCGTTAACCGCAGGGGCGTCCACAGTACAGGCCCGCGTTCAGCTACTGGCAAAGATTGGCAAGACAGTGTCAGTGCGCAATGGGCGGAACAAATAGCGCAAACGCCATTGTGGATGACGGTAAAGTCGGGGGGTGAAGATGCGGAAATGCTGGTTAACAACCCAAACGACATCATCCAGAGGGCGTATTTAAGGGGGCAGTTTTTCGAGGCAGATTCTCTCGCAAAACTACATGGCCTGATCAAGAACCCGGCGCCCCGTATTCTGGAGGTTGGTGCAAATATCGGTAACCACGTCGTTTGGTATGCTCGAAACCTGAATGCCGAACGTATTTATCCGGTTGAGCCCAATCCGCTGGCGCTCGATATTTTAAGGGAAAATGTTCAAGCAAATAATCTGAACGGGTGCATTGACGAGCGTGGGATGGGATTTGGTGCTGGGAAAACCTCTGGCCGGTTTCGGGTGGAAACTGATGATGCAGATAACCTCGGTGCAACGCGGTTGGTTGCGGATCAGGCTGGTGAAATTGATGTGAAAACGCTCGATGCGCTTATGGGCAGCGACAAAGTTGATTTTATCAAGATTGATGCTGAAGGTATGGAGTTGGATGTTCTGGAGGGGGCCGCGGCCCTGATTGCGCGGGACAAGCCAGTTATTTGGGTTGAAGTTCTGCGCAACAACCTGCTGGGATTTGCCCAGAATTGGTGCCGTAAAGCGGGTTATCAAATTGTTGATAGTACGCCATATTTGAACACAATAGACTATTTCGCCGTTCCGAGGGATTGATATGCAAACGATAACAATGTCACGGAAAGACCGCCGCCGTCGCGAAGCTAAGGCTGCTAAACTCTATGGTGTTTCGGGTGAAAAAGCCCTGATTGTTCATCAGGCGTATAATGCGCTGTTTCATAAACAACTTGAAAAAGTGGTAGAACTGATCGGGCCTATTTCGCGCAGTGATCCAACCAACAAACACCCCTGGATCATTCTGGGTGGTACTGCTCTGGAAAAAATAGAGGGTAAGACCGCGAAGGTGTTTTTTGAACAAGCCCATGCCATAGCGCCAAACGATCCGGTTGTTCTGGGCGGAATGGCAAAGGCACATGTGCTAGAGGCAGAAGTTGAGCCCGCTACACTGCTTATGGAAAAGGCATTTGCTGCAGGCAACGACGACAAAGGCTTGGTTAATTTATATATTGAACTGATGGCCCGCCTCGGGCGCAGCCTGAAGGCCGTTGATGTGGTTAGCCGCGTGGTTGGAAAGTTGAACGACGCGGGGCTAAGTTATCGGCTGGCAATCGTACTTACCGATGCTGATGAAACCAACGCCGCAGCGTTTTGGTTTCATCGCGCCTATCAGTTGGAACCGGAAAAAGAGGAACATCAAATCGGGCGCTTGCGCGGCCTGATGTTTTCGCGAAAGTTTGAAGAAGTTGAGAAAGAAGCGCCGAGCCTTTTAGAAACGGTTAAAAACCGTGATGAGGTGATGACAATCTATCTTATGGCGCTGCGGCTTCTTGGAAAATACGACATTGTCACCGATTATTGCGATACTTTCGAGTTTTCGGATATCAAGGCCTTTGCGCTTGCCCGTGGCCTGATGGCAAACGTCTATCAGGATCTGGGGCAATGGGACCGGGCCGAGCCTGCCTATTTGGAAGCGATGCACATTGCTGGTGAGCCAGGTAAAATCTCCAAGGCGCTTGGGGTTTATAAGTATCGCGAAAGGGAAATAGGGGATGGATTCAGGTATTATTCTGACAGATTTCCAGCCCAAAACCGCAAACATATCCCACTGGAAAATGCCGCACCGGAGAATTTGAAAAACCTTTCGCGTATTCACTTGATGGGAGAGCAAGGCATCGGCGATCAGCTAGCCTTGCTCAGTCTGCTACGCACCGCACCTATTGATCTTGAAAAAACCGAGGTTATTTACGTTAGCGATGAGAGGTTTGACCCGGTTTTGCAAAATAACTTGTTGTCGATTGATTTTCTATCTCAAGACCGTTTTTTCAACGAACCTCGCTCATTGCAGTCAAATGAACTGGTTTATTTGGGTGATCTGTCCCAATATCTTGACAATACTGATCCGGCAACGATTCAAGGTGCCTATCTGGTTGCCAATGAAAACCGGGTTGCGCATCTGAAGAAGAAATATCAGGAAATGGCGAGTGGACGTCCGATTGTTGGTGTTGCCTGGAACAGCGCAAGCCTGATCGGGCATATGCGATCTTTGCCTTTGACCGAAATACTGACGACCATTCAACAAGAGGCGCTGGTCATCAATTTGCAGTATAACGCAAGTGCTGCGGAGATTCAGGCCGCCAGCAAAATCCGGCCTGATCTTGAATTTTTTGACGACAAAGAAGTAAATCAAATGACGGATCTTGGTGGTTTTGTCGCCCAGATCGCGACGTTGGACCGGGTGGTTACAATTGACAACACGACCGCGCATTTTTGCGGTGCACTGGGCCATCCCGATACACATGTTTTGATCCCGATTGGTTCGGAATGTATGTGGTATTGGGGGCGAAACGGAGGTTTAGATCCATGGTATGGAAACCTGCATTTACACCGCCAAACACAGCTGCGGGATTGGGCCAAACCAATAGAATCAGTGCGCCAGTATAGCTATGATTCGTAGCGGAAAAACCTTTGTTGTTTTGCATTTCGAAACAGCCCCACCACAATTAGGCCACTGTTTTTGCCTTATGCACAAAAACCGCCATTTTTAAGACAAATTTGACTCTAAAGTCCGGATATTAAACAATACCTCTGTGTAATGAGTAGAGGTTGTAAAATGTATTCGCTAATGCTGCTAAGTTTGGCGTTTTATACTATCGGCGCAGTTCTTTTTGCCTTTGATTTGGCCAAGAGAAAAACCGTCTATAGGGGAACGTGGCCAGAGGACAATGTTTGGAAGGACGCCGAGGAATGGGACACATTCCGGCGCAAACGCAATACTTCAAACGTGGATCTATCCTTCTGATGGTACTGGGTGCTGGGTGGGGAGGTCGACCTTAATTGCGGCCTCGCCCAACAGCTTGTAAATTTCTGCAAAAGAATAGTCGGCGATCATTCCCTCGTTCTTGCGTTGGGATAGAAATGCCTCACTCAGTGCGAAAAACCGGATGGCGGCGTCAATCATTGGATCGGTGCCGCTTTTATATGCGCCGATCCGGATGAGCTCTTCCATGTCATTGTAAACTGCGAGAGCGCTTCGGGCGGCTTGAAGAACAGCATATTCAGCCGGGCTGTGGCAGTCTGGCAGCATACGTGAAATGCTTTTTTGAATATTGATTGCCGGATAGCGGCCCCGCTCTGCGATAGACCTGTCCAAAACTATATGGCCGTCCAAAATGCCGCGAACGGAATCCGCAATTGGGTCATTCAAATCATCACCGTCCACCAAAACGGTGAATAACCCGGTAATATCGCCCGCTCCATCCGGCCCGGGGCCAGCACGCTCAAGCAATCTTGGCAGTTCGGAAAACACAGTGGGGGGATAACCCTTGGCTGTGGGGGGTTCACCGCCTGACAAGCCGATTTCGCGCTGCGCCATGGCAAAGCGCGTGACGCTGTCGAGCAAGAGTAGCACCTGTTTTCCTTGATCGCGAAAATACTCGGCAACAGCCATGGCTGTCCAGGCGGCCTGTCTGCGCATCAAGGGGGGTTCGTCACCAGTTGAAACAACCAATACCGTGCGTTTCATGCCCTCTGCGCCCAAATCGTCCTGAATAAAATCCTGAACCTCGCGGCCACGTTCCCCAACAAGACCGACAACGATTATATCAGCCTGCCCATTGCGGGCAAACATTGCCATCAGGGTTGATTTGCCGACGCCGGAACCGGCAAAAACACCCATCCTTTGGCCCCGGCAGATCGGTGTAAAAATATCGACCGTTTTGATATTCGATTCAAGGCGCTCGCCAACACGGCGCCGATCAAAGGCTGGAACAGGTGCTGTTTTTAAGGACTGGGGTCTCGTGCCCTCAAACAAGGGGCCTTTGTTGTCCAGTGGCTTGCCCAGAGCGTCCATGACCCTCCCCACCCAAGAGGGATCAGGGCGAATGACATCGCCGTAAGAGCTGAGTTCGACGGCATCACCAACGGCAACACCATCCCAGGTTCCAAAAGGTAAGACTCGGGTTCCTTGTGAATCTATTCCGACCACTTCGCCAAGAATAATCTTCTGCTTTCCATGTATTAAACAACGCTGACCGATTCCCATCGCCCGCTCCAGCCCTGTGACCGTGAGGGATAGCCCGGTAATAGCACTAACCTCCCCAACTATTCTTAGGGTATCAATGTTTCGTACAAGCATAGATAGTTCAGATAGGGCAGTAATCATGGTTTACCTATGGCATTAATATTTTATTCATGTTATCCTTAGATTAGACATAGGGTATCCAAGAATCAAGGGGGGGTAAAGATGGGTCTTGAATCAATATCATTTTTTAAAACCGCGTCGCAACGCCTGCAATGGCTTAGCGCTCGGCAAAAAGTGATTTCGCAGAACATTGCCAACAGTGACACGCCTAATTTCAAGGCAAAAGACGTCAGTTCGTTTTCAAAAATGCTTGAGGGAGTACAGCAAACCGGTCTTGCAACCACAAGTGCCAAGCATATTGGCGGCGGGCAAAACTCTGGCGTCCGCACGGAAACTACCAAAGATGTCTGGGGTGAAACAATAGATGGCAACACTGTTGTTTTGGAGCAGCAATCCATTCTGGCGAACGAAGTCGGTGAAGATTATCAGCTTGCCGCCCGTTTGTACCGCAAGGGCTATGAGCTTCTAACTCTGGCAGCCACCGGCATTCGGTAAACCTCGTAATAAAGGAATATAGAACAGTGGAAGCTCTGAAATCAATACTCTCGATTGCGTCAAGTGGAATGCGCGCACAAGGAGAGCGGATCAAGATTATCTCCGAAAATGTTGCGAACGCGAATTCACTTGGTTCCACATCTGGTGAAGATCCGTATCAGCGGAAGACGATATCATTTGTAGAAATGGTTGATAAAAAATCGGGCGCATCTTTGGTGGACTTCAAGGATGTGGGTCGTGATCAATCTGACTTCAAACAGATTTATGACCCTAGCCATCCTGCTGCGGATGAAACCGGATATGTAAAGGGGACAAATGTAAATACTTTAATCGAGATGGCCAATATGCGGGAAGCGTCCCGCAGCTATGAAGCCAACCTCAATATGTTTGAGGCCGGGCGCAGGATGCGCAACCAATTGATTGACCTTCTAAAGTAAAGACTGAATACCATGGCGAATATCACCTCACTAATATCCTCCAGCGCTGTACAGGGTGCCTATAGCCGCTCTAAGGAGTTGGCTGCAGATTCCACACAAAAGCCGGAAGATTCGAAGTTTTCCGAAATGCTGCAAACTGCGTCTAGCGATGCTGCCTCCAAAGTGCGCGAAACCGATGCTGTGCTGGAGGCGGGCCTGGAAGGCAAGGTGGAAACGCAACAAATCGTCGAGGCAGTTATGGCGCTGGAAACGAGCGTTACAGTAGCGATTTCGGTTCGAGACAAAATTGTAGCTGCATATCAGGAAGTTTTACGTATGCCGATTTGACCATGTTTTTGGCATGGGTAGTAATAAAGAGATGAGGCAGTAATGGATCCCGTAAGCATTTACACGATTTTCTCGGATATGATTTTGACGGTGCTGTTTGCCTCGGGGCCTATTTTGATATTGGCCGTGTCTATCGGTTTGGCAATCGCTTTCATTCAGGCGCTGACCCAGATCCAAGAGATGACTTTGACATTTGTTCCCAAAATTGTGGCAATTTTTTTGGGGCTAATGCTGTGGAGTCCCTACATGTATAAAACCATAAAGAAGCTTTCCGACCAGACTTTCCTTCTAATTTCGGGCGGTTCACTGTGATCGCCTGTCGAACCCTGCTAGCCGCATTATTGGCAATAGGGTTTTGGGCAATGCCCAGTCCAATAGCATTGGCTGGCTGGGGCGGGTTTTACACGAGCACGCAGAAAAAAACCGTAAAGGATGTAAATTTGGGCCGACCCGTGCAGAACGTGTGCATAAGGGAAATATTGCTGGCCCAGTCGCGCTATAATATTCCCGACAATATTTTGCTGGGGATTGGGCTGCAGGAGGCGGGAACTAGGATACAAAAGCAACTGGTTGTGTGGCCTTGGGCGATCAACGCAGAAGGGCAGGGTTCCTTTTTCGACACCAAAGCCCGTGCAGTGAATTGGGTGCAGGAGCAGCTGAATGGTGGAATGCGTTCAATAGATGTGGGTTGTATGCAGATAAATCTGCGCTGGCATCCGGATGCTTTTGACAATTTGGCAGAGGCCTTTAGCCCCAAAGAGAACGTCGATTATGCAGCACGCCTGTTGCTAAGCCACTACAGTGCCACGGACAGCTGGCATACTGCGGCAGGGCGCTATCACTCTAAAACACCTGAAAAGCAGGAGATTTATCTGGCATCTCTGGAGCGCAATATTCGTGTAGCGAATGCGCAGATTGACAGGTTTATGGATATTTCCGGCCTAAAATCAACTGGCGTTGAAACAACAAGGCAAGTTGCCAAGCAAGAGACGCCTAAATCACCCAGTGGCAGTTTTTGGACTGCCGCGCTGACGGCACAGGGCACATCCAAGGCCCGCTTTCGTAGTCTTTATAGCCAAGCAGAACTTCAACCCATCCTGCCTAATTTCACAAAACATTCGCTACGGGGAACGCAATGAGTTCAACCTCTGAAAATCAGGCGGGGCGTGAAAGCTTGCTGCTGTTCAGCTTGTCCAACCGTGATATTGGGTTCGCGGTAGGCGTCATTTTGATATTGGCGATGCTGTTTGTCCCGTTGCCGGCAATGATACTGGACTTGGGGCTGGCGATTTCGCTGTCCCTAGCTGCATTGATCCTGATGGTGGCCTTGTGGATACCCAAGCCACTGGATTTTAATAGTTTTCCCACGTTGTTACTGGTTGTGACGATGCTACGCTTGTCTTTGAACGTTGCTTCGACCCGTTTGATCCTGAGCGAAGGGCATACAGGCTCCGGCGCGGCGGGCGGTGTTATCGAGGGCTTTTCCCGCTTCATTGTGGCAGGTAGCTTTGTTATCGGGATCGTCATTTTTGCTATTCTGGTTATCATTAACTTTATCGTCATTACCAAGGGTTCCACCCGTATCGCAGAAGTTTCCGCCCGGTTTTCACTTGACGCAATGCCCGGCAAACAAATGGCGATAGATGCCGATTTAGGTGCTGGGCTGATCGACGAAGAGGAGGCCCGCAGCCGCCGTAAAGAGCTGGAAGACGAAAGCCGGTTCTTTGGGGCGATGGACGGGGCTTCCAAGTTTGTCAGGGGGGATGCAATCGCAGGGATTATCATCACCTTGATAAACGCGGTTGGGGGCATTTTGATCGGGACGGTTCAGCATGACTTGAGCTTGTCCGAAGCCGCAAATGCTTACACAGTGTTAACCATTGGTGACGGGCTGGTTAGTCAGATACCCGCTTTGATCGTTTCCCTTGCTGCCGGCTTGATTGTGACAAAGGGAGGCACGACCGGAGCCGCGAACGAAGCAATTCTTAATCAACTTAGCAAGTTTCCAAAGGCACTTTATATGGCGGCAAGCCTGCTGTTTGGGATAGGGTTGCTTCCGGGTTTTCCGTTGGTTGTGTTTGCCTTTCTGTCTGCGGTTATGGCTGGTATTGGCTATTATATTCAAACCAATGCGGTAACTTTGGATCAAGCGAAGCAGCGGGTGGATGCCGAAGAGCTTTTGTCTCAGGAAAACCAGTCAGAAGATGATATTCAGGATATCATTAAACTCGATGATTTGTGGCTGGAACTTGGTATGGATATGGTCCCCCTCGTGAACAGTGACGAAGCTGCGCTGCCTGGGAAAATCAAGAGCCTCCGGAAACTGTTTGCCAAGGAGTTTGGCTTTATACTGCCGCCAGTCCGGATCAAAGACGAACCCATGTTGCCAAACAGTAATTATGCCATTTTGGTTCAAGGTGTAGAAGTTGCGCGCGGCGAAGTTCACCCCGCAAGAATGATGGTTATCAACCCGAGCAATACCCCGCTTTCTTTGCCAGGAATACATACGAAAGAGCCAGCATTCGGGTTGGATGCTGTATGGGTGACCGTTGAGGACGCAGACGCGGCCGAGGCCGAGGGGTATACTGTTGTTGATCCGGAAAGCGTGATTACAACCCATCTTACAGCCATCATCAAAGAACACATGCCGGAGCTGTTAACCTATGGTGCCACCTGTTCGATGATTGATAAACTGGATCGCGAGTACAAAAAACTGGTGAGTGAAATTTCTATCAGTTCTCCGGCCATCCTGATCCAGCAGGTTTTGCAGGCATTGCTTATGGAACGCATTTCCATTCGGAATTTCCCTCTCATTGTCGAAGCGATTACCGAAGCCAGCCGCACGAGCACAAAAGTAACCACTATCACCGAATATGTGCGCCTCCGGCTGTCAAATCAGATTTGTAAATCTCTAACCGATGATTCCGGGTTTATTTCCGTTATCACCATGTCGCCCGATTGGGAGAAGGAGTTTAAAGAGGCTGTTCGGGTTAACGGGGATGAGCGAAACTTCGTCATGTCGCCGCAGCGTGTGCAGGAATTTGTGCTGGCCGCACGCAAGAACATTCAGCAATACGCAGAGACAAATGAATGGCCGGCCCTGATGGTTGCACCCGAAGTGCGCAGTTTTGTGCGTTCCATGTTGGAAAGGGCCAGCCCGTTAACGCAAATTATTTCGCATAACGAAGTGCATCGCAAAGCGATTTTGCGTACCGTCGCTACGATTGGGAATTAGGCAGGTGGATTTGTCTGTCCTTGTGACCGCCCAAATTACTGGCGCTGTGGTGGTTTTTGCTCGCATTGGCAGCATTCTGATGTTTATGCCGGGATTTGGTGAAACCCGAATTCCGATGCGCTTTCGGTTGATTTTTGCACTGGTCCTTTGCCTTGCATTATACCCGGCCACCCCGGTTGGGCCGTTGCAGTTTGACTCTTGGCTGGCTTTTGCCCCCCTTGTCGCCATTGAGGTGACAATCGGGCTATGGATAGGGCTTACCGCTCGCATCATCATGTCAGCCTTGCAACTTGCTGGCTATCAGATTGGATTTGCATCCGGGCTTGCAAATGCTTTCGCGCCTAACATGGATATGTTTCAGGGTGCCACTATTGTCGCTTCGGCGCTCTTGATGTTTGAACTGGTTTTGATTTTTGCTACCGATTTACACCACGTTATCATACGCGCCCTTTTGGCGAGCTATACGATTTTTCCGACCGGCCAGGTGATGTTGGGGGATTTAGCGGGGCACATTGTCAAGGCTGTCGATAAGAGCTTTTACATTGGTCTAAGCTTGGCAGCCCCCTTTTACGTAATGGGTATGGTGATGAACGCCGGTTTGGGTTTGGCTAACCGAATGATGCCCTCATTGCCTGTTTTCTTTGTTGCCGGACCGATTTTTACTGGTGCAGGGCTTTACATCTTGGCCGTATCCGGTCCGTCCATTGTGCGCGGCTTTCAGCAAAGTTTTGCTGAATGGCTGGCTACTCTGACATTTTAGGAGTTCCAGATGGCTGAAGACGAAGACAAGAGTAACAAGACCGAAGAACCTACCGATCAGAAACTGCGAAAAGCGCGTGAAAAAGGCGATGTTCCCAGCTCACAGGAAGCCGGTAGCGCGATGGTAGTTTTTGCACTTTTTATGGTTGTGGCCTTTATTTTGCCTCAGGTGTTCAGAGACTTTGCCCGTTCTGCCGCGACTTTCATTGAAATGGCACCCAAGAATGGCGGGGGTAGCACAAACGAAAATCCGGTTACTGCGCTGTACGCTTTCTATTCTCTGATAAAATCCCTGTCTTTGGATATAGCGCCTATTTTTCTGGCTATGGTCGTGGCTACCTTGATAGGAGTTCTGCTTCAGGGTGAAACCGTAGTCGCCATGGATCGCATTGTTCCCAAACCCGAAAAACTGTCCCCGCTGGGTGGGCTGAAAAAGATGTTCTCGGTTGATAGAGCCGTGGAATTTTTGAAGAACGTGACAAAAGTAGCGATCGTGGCCGCAATTGCATATGTGGTTGCCAGTGAAGCAATCAGCGATATCTGGACTATGGAACAATTTGTACCCGAAACGCTGCTTTTATACATAAGCACCGTTGCTAAAAAGTTGCTCCTTTTCGTGGCCATTTTTCTAATCCCGATTGCCTTGTTTGATATTATCTGGAAACGACTTCAGTGGATTAAAAAACAGCGCATGACAGTTCAAGAAATTCGGGACGAGCACAAAGACATGGAGGGGGACCCAAAGATAAAGTCGCAGCGCGCGGAACTGCGCCGGAAACGTGCTAACCAACGAATTGCAACAGCGGTGCCAACAGCAAGTGTCATTATTACCAACCCTACCCATTATGCCGTGGCGCTAAAATACGAGATGGGTGTGGATGTGGCTCCTGTTTGTGTGGCCAAAGGGGTGGATTTAATGGCCAAGAAAATTCGCGAACTGGCCAGTGATCACGACATTCCCATTATCGAAAACAAAACTTTGGCGCGTGCCCTTTACGCAACGGTGGAGGTCGACGATCAAATCCCTGCTGAGCATTGGCAGGTAATTGCGGAAATTATCGGTTACGTTATGGATCTGCGCCGCAACATACGGCGCAGGCCACCTGCGGGTTCCGCGCTATATCAGGAAACATAACCCTAGGGCCTGTTGACATTCAGGCGCCGAACTAACGCGCTAAAATTTCTCTGATCTGGTCCGGTAATGTCATTGGATCAAATGGTTTCGTAACCACGTCTAGTGCACCCAGTTCTTTCAATGCGGCAACATCTTTTGCCTGTGCACGCGCGGTCATAAATATCGCGGGTATATTTTCCATATCCGGCATCACTTTGATTTCCTGATACAGGACATCACCGCTCATTTCGGGCATTTGGACATCAAATAAAAACAGGTCGGGCTTGAAGTTATGTGCCTCCTCAAGCGCCTGCTTTCCTGATGCGCACTGGAGGATCTCGAACCCACCAATTGTTTCAAGTGACAATTTGGCTATTTCCTGAATGTCCAGATCGTCTTCAACGTGTAGTATTTTCAACCCCATTGTATTCTCCCCTTATTCTGCTGCGATTTGCAGGCTATCAGAAACTTCTCCGCTTACGTCATTATCTGTTTTGGGCAGTTCAAAGAAGAACTTCGTTCCCTCGCCCGGCTTGCTGACAAAATCTATCGTACCATTTTGCTTTTCAACCAGCAATTTAACGATGCTCAGGCCCAGCCCGGTGCCACCTTTTTCACGGCGGTCAGAAGAATCAGCCTGCGTAAATCGCTCGAAGATTGTGGCCTGCGCCCCTTGGGGTATCCCCATTCCGAAATCTTCCACACTTATATAAATGGTACTGTCTCTCTCTTCCAGATCAATAAGGATTTCGGCGCCTTTGTTTGAGAATTTTGCCGCGTTGGACAAAAGGTTGTTCATAACCTGGAATACGCGGTCTCTGTCGCAATAGGCCAAAACACCTTCGTTAAGCCCAATACCTACCATCGAAACATCGTATTGCTTACAATAAGGTGCATTTTCTTGGATGGAGTCATTAATTAATTCAGCCATGTCAATAGGTTCCAAGTTGAATTCCATACGCCCTGCCGCTGTTTTTTCCAAATCGAGGATGTCATTGATAAGGAGGCTTAACCGGTCCGAATTGCGATGGGCAATATTAAGCATTTTTGTGGCGCCTTCGTTGAATTCACCAAATGCACCGGATAAAACGAGGCCCAACGCACCCTTGATCGACGTTAAGGGTGTGCGCAGTTCATGGCTAACCGTGGAGATAAACTCGTCCTTGGTTTTATCAAATGCGTGACGTTCGGATATATCGCGCACAATCGTCATGAAATAGGGCTTGCCAACATCCGGGCGAACCAACTGTATTTTTACTTCGTATGGCTTCCCACCCATGATCAACTCTTGAGTTATTTCCTCGACTTCGCTATTCACCAGTGGTCGCACGCACTCGTAGAATGTTTTTACATTCATCGCGCTGTTTTCACCGTTTGGCATGAATCGATCAAAGACTGTCTTTTGTGGATAATTGCTCTCATTCCAACCGGTTGCTTTCATTGCAGCTTGATTGAGGTATGTGTAACAAAGTGTACCAGCTTCAAACATGTAAATCTCGTCACGCAAGATGTGCAAAGATCTTCTGGTATTCTTGTCACCGGTTGCAACCTTGGTATCCGAAATATCCGTCCGGATTGCGATACTGCCGATCAGTTCACCCTTTTTATTCATTTGCGGGACATAGGTTGAATGGGTATGGACCGGTTTACCATCCTTGGTTTCCAACTGCACATTTCCGGACCATTTCTTGCCCATTCTAAGCGTGACCCTGATTTCATGCAGCAAAGCTTCTTCTTGGTCCGGCCAGTAAGTCGAAGATGTTTTCCCAACCAAATCGTTTAGCTTGTAGCCCATTATAAAAAGGAACTTTTCATTCGCATAGGTGATGTCGCTATTCAAATCGGTTTTGGTAACCATCGAGTGCTGGTTTAAAGCTTCTGTTTGGTGGGCAGTATCGCGCTCCTCCTTATGTACAACTTTGAAATAATTATGAAAACTCCAAAAACATCCGAGGTATACTACCGTCAATACCAGTGTCAGCAATGTGGTAATTGGCGGCAATACCGGAAGGGCAAAAATTTCTGTCACCGCGAGTATTTTGTAGATAAAAAGTATCGCAGCCGGGCTTACAAACGAAATTACCACTAGTGTAAGAAGATACCGAGAGTCTTTGTTCATCCAGATTTGTTTCGCGTTGTCCATTTTCTGCCCTACTCAATTACAATGCACTGTCATGTTAGACAGTATTTGGGCCTTAAAATGGCCCCTTATCCGAGTGACATATATTCGGATTGGTACAAAAATAAGGCAGAGTCTGGTTTCATAGTTGCGTAAAAGACACATTGAGGCGTTGCTTGTTTTGGCGGATGTTAACCGTTTGAAGTAGTTATTTTTCATAGATGCCCGCTGGGGATACCTTATGGGTGAAACTATAATTTTAGCACACAACGCTAAATAGCATGCCAAGTGCCTTACTTTGGCCCCAATGATCATCGAAACAATAATGACTACTTGTTATAAATAGTGCGCAGTATGGAAACAGTGACGTGTTTTTACTGCCACACTATTTTCCCCTCTTATGGTGTTGGGCCAGAATATGAAAATACTATCTGTAGATGACGATCCTATTATCCTAGAACTCTTGACGGCTGTTCTTGCATCTATTGGCCAAACAGACGTCACGACAGCAGAGTCGGCGATGGAAGCTTTAGAGTTGATCGAGAAGCAAGACACCCCCTTCGATTGTTTTTTGCTTGATATTCAAATGCCAAAAATAGACGGTATCCAGCTCTGTAAAGCTGTTAGGTTGATGCCAGAGTATAATAGAACGCCGATTCTGATGATTACGGCGATGTCAGATAAAACTTACATCGACAAAGCTTTTGTCGCGGGTGCCACAGATTATGTCACCAAGCCGTTTGATGTGATAGAATTGGGTGCGCGCGTTAGAACCGCCGAAAGTCTGGTAAATGCATGGCGTGAAAAAGCCGCCACTGCTGACAATCTGGTGGCTCAACGCGAATATGTCGGTTCAGAAAAAGCGTTTGAACTGGATGAAAAATTCCCGATTGACGACGTTGAGGGTGTTATTGATTACGTTGCGCTTGAAAATTATGTAAGCCAATTGTCACGCGGCAGCCTGTTTGGTTCCTCAATTCTGGCTTTTAGCATCGTAGAAATTAATCAGTTGTACCGTGATACGACCGCATTTGACTTTGAAGCCCTGATTACCGATGTCGCCGAGGCGGTTACAATCTGTTTTGATGGAAACCAATCTCTGGTGTCTTATGCGGGCAACGGAACCTTTGTGTGCATTATTGACTCAATTGACAAAGCGCCTACAGAAATTCTGGAACAAGAGCTGCGGAACACAATTGCATCCATGGATCTGTGTTACAGTGATGGCCGATCTCTCGTGTTTACGATAACCGCCGGAGATTCGATCAGACTTTCCTTCCGGTCGGGGCAAGATGTTGTCAAGGCTTTGTCGCAAGCGGCGAAATCGGCAAGGTTCAAAAGTGAAGACATGCTTCCGGCGCAGCCAATCGTGCCGTTGGATGTCTTTCTGGGTGGCTATGCGGGGTGATGTTGAAATGGTAGATGTATTGCAGGATCACCTAAAGGCCGTTCGCGAAAGATTCACCAATCTGTTGGATGAGCGGCTGGATGAATTAGAGGTCGCACGAGAGCAGATTGATCTGGATGTAAAGCGGAATGAAGCTTTTGAAACAATCCAGTTTATTGCCCATAAAATCGCAGGCACTGCTGGCATATTGGGATATGAAAGCTTGGGCAGACAGGCAAGGGTTGCAGAGAATGCTATTATCCAGCTTGCTACTGATGGCTCTTTGAACACCTCAGATCCAGATACTTTGAAAGTCATAGATATTTTTATCGAAACAGCCGCAGAGATCTCTGCCAATTCTTACTATGAAAAAACCTAGTGTTTTGTTTCAATCAATTGTTGCCGTTTTCCTGAATATAATATCCAACCGAACGAACTGATTTTACCAGATAACGCGCATCAAGTTTGTCCTTTAGCTTCTTGCGAATGTTGGTGATGTGAACATCATATTTGCGGTCTCCATAGACCCAGTCTTTATCATCAATATGCCTTGCAATTTCGTTTCTGGTAACGGTCTTGCCTTTGTGGTGCACTAGGAAATTCATAATTTTAAATTCGGTATGAGTCAGCAGTACGTCATCAAAGATCGGCTTGATGTCTGAAGGTTGCTCCATTTTGCTGTCCGCGGCCTGTGCAATGCGCACTCTAAGACGGGCAGAAAATTCGGCATTGGAAAAAGGAACATTGAGCACATCATCCGCTCCTGCAGAAAAAGCGTCGAGAACGCTTTCCTCCGAGTTGATATGATCCAGCACAATTATTGTCCAGTTAGCCTTGCGCGCACGACAAAACGCGATCAGGTCGTAACAGTCTCTCAGATTATCGCTATTACCAATAATGAGTAGCCCCGGCGAGTTTGAAGATACAACCGTGCGCCGGGCGGGAAACGGTGTGGCGCATTTAATGGTTTGTTGGCCACCTAAGCCACTCAAGTGGCTTGCAATCTCCTTGCGCAAAGCTGCCTTTTTTTCAACAAGGATCGCGAGCTTAATTTCCTCAGCCATACTGACTCTGCGATTTATCGCGTAACTTTTTGTATACACGGCATTTTTTCATGCAACTAATGATATTTATATTTGACCATAGTCCAATCCATAATAAATAAATGCCAGCTATGCTAGCATTTAGATTGATCAAGACAAAAAAATTCCATTTAGAGTGGAGATTTACAGGGCCAAATATAGTGCTATCGCACGGGGAATTACAAACTATTTTCTGGCTCCGACGCCCTCTCGGCCATGTGGAAAATCCCTCAAAAAGGGCCACGGAACGATGAAAATATCATGCGCCTTACAGGAAATTCAGAAATGTTAACTTCGACAGGCGAGAAGTTACTGTATAAGTCGCCTGAAGCTGGGTTTCCAACAGTAGAATGCGGCTGGAAGCTTCGTATAGATCCACCCCCTCCAGCCCGCTGATGCGTGAATTAAAGACATCCCCCAGGTTTTTCTGGGCCAATATCCTTTCATCTAGTGACTTCTGTTGCGACCCGAGATTTGCCTCAACTTTAATGAGCCCGGAAACTCCGTTGGACAATGCACTTACTGCATTACTCATCCAGACTTCATAGGCCTCCCCATCGGGAATCTTACTGACATCAATTGTTGCAATCATTGAAAGTCCGCGAAGTATCTCTGTGAACGCGGGGTCATTGGCCTGAATTCCGTAAGATAGCGTCGTGTTTTTATCAATCTGGCTTTGAAGCCTCGGAGTGGCCGATCCGCCCAGTTGTAACAATGGCGAGCCATTGTAAAAGGTTGACTCAAAGTTGCGATTGGGGGTTCCAGTATCCGTGCTTGTGAAAATATCCTGAATCACGCTTGCTTTTTGTGCGGCGTCGGTGGCGTCCGTTAATCCGGACCCTATTACACTCGCCAGTACATCACTGGGGGATAATCCGGTCGTGGCATTTATGCCTTCCCATTTTTGCAGCGTGGTTTGGCCGCTATCAATTCCCGAAAACAAAGCTGTGTTTTGATACGTGCTATTGAGCTGTCCGGCTAGTTGTTCGAAAGCAGCCAATGCGGCTTCTTGCAGGCCTTTTGCGCTAGTTGTTGGCACATTGGCATTCGAGGTAGCAATATCCAGAAAATCCTGTGTGATGTCACGAATACCTCCCAGCGTTAAGCTGGTGAAATCGAGCTTGTTGGCCAAGAACTCGTTTGAAGAAATAATCTCATCATTGCGATTCAGTTGCATGCGCAAAGCAAGAACTTCTGATGATTGAAAGCCGAGAGATTTATAGACGTCTGCTTTCAAACCCGTCGCAACCTCTAGAGAAGCGTTGTTCAATTGATTCTGAAGGTCGCTAGTCTGGCTTCGCCATGTAGCCAGTAAATCATACGTTGAGCTGGCGCGCGCGATACCAATCATAGTTTAAATTCCTTCATACTGCTGCCAACAATGTGTCCAACATTTGTGTCAAAGATTGCGTGACCTGAGCATTTGCCGCATAGCTTTGCTCAATCAAAGTCAATTGTTGCAACTCGGCATCCAGATTGACTCCCTGAACTCCCAGCCGGGCGGATTGCACAGTCTGCGCCTTGGTGCCCAGCTCTTCAACTTTTACCTGAGCATCCACCTGAACCAACTTTTGATCAGCCACCATTCCCGCAAGATAATCCAAAAGCTCAGCGGAACTTCCCTGTCCTGCCTGCGGGTCAAAATTCTGCGCAGTTTCAAAAACTGCCAGAAACTTGAGTGGTTGTGTGCTGTCACCTGCAGCACCTTCAGTTGTTGCGCCTACCCCGTCCCGGATACGCCAGAGATCGCCGCCTCTGTTTGGATCAACCGCGGAATTGACTGTTAATCGACCTGCCAACCCCTCCTGCTGTGCAGGATTATAGGCAGCCCCTTGGTCGGTAAATAAACCTGCTTGCCCGACGGAAAGTGATGAATCAGCTGCTTCAAAACTCTCAACCAAGACCCGCGCAAACTCATCTAGTTGCAGTTTCATCTGCGGCAGTACGTCATCCTTCAGGTCAAACCACCCGGCGAGTTGACCACCACTGAAACCGCGTACCCCTGTCTTATTCGGTGTTATTTCAATGTCACCAACGTTCAACTGCCCAAGAGATGTGTCATACGAGACCTCAAATGCGGCAGATTTATCGACCAGCACGGTTCCCTGGCCGGTTGCAATGCTTACATTGCCGCGGGTATCCGTGGAAGTATTCACGTCCAGCAAAATTGAAAGGGCGTCAATTTCCTTTGCCCGTTCGTCTTGCAAATCTGCCCTTTGGGTGGTGGTTTGTTGTGATCCTGCGATTTGAATGTTCAACTGTGCAATCTTGTTTAGATGCTTGTTCACAGTCGTTACATCATTTTGAATTCCGGCCGTCACGGATTGCAGTGTTTGATCCAATGTATTGGAGGCATCATTCAAACTACTGGCCAGCCCCAGAGCAGATGCCAGCACATTGTTTTGCAGAGACGTATCTGCAGGAGAATTGCTTAGAAGCCCGAAACTCGAGTACAGGTTGGAAAACTGCCCTGCCATGGTAAGCGTGTCGCCGGGCTTTCCAAGCCGAAAGGAATAAGTGTCTAGCTGGCTTGCGATTATTTCCTGTCGGGCCACGCCAGCCAGTTCTGATCTAAAAAGGCGATCAAGACTACTGTTTACCTCTCGCGTCAGCCCAGTAGCCAACACCCCGCCGCCAGGGCCACTTTCAGTGACCAGACTTCTTCTGACATAGCCCTCGCGGTTTGCGTTGGCTATGTTGGCGGCCGTCAGTTCCGCCCATCTTGCAGTAACAGACAGGCCGCTGCTGCTGTTTCTGAAAGCGGTTGAAATGCCCACGTGGTATCCTCTTCCTACTTTTTAGTCATTCAAACGGCTAATTTAGCGTTTCAATCGTGTGGTTTCGTCAAGCATCTCGTCTGTTGTGGTTATGATTTTTGCATTCGTTGAATAAGCGCGCTGGATGCGGATGAGATCCGTAAGCTCTTGTGCGATTTCAACATTGGAACTCTCCAGAACCCCGTTAGATATTGTTCCCACACCACCTTCTCCTGCAAAGGACAAGAGTGCCGCCCCAGAGAAGCGCGTTGTGCTGAAGTTGTTACCAGTGCTGGCTTCCAGTCCGACAGGATTGGTTACATTCGCCAGTGGGATGTTGAAAAGAGGTTTACGGTTGCCATTGTCATACAGGCCGAAAATATTTCCTTTATCATCAATTTCAGTCGACAGTAAATTACCGGAGGCGGCTCCATCGGCAACGACTTCTACTGGCGTATAGTCACCTGAAAACTGGGTCATTCCATCAAAACTGTTCGGGGCTCCTGCTGCAACGGTCAGAACTTGTGGAGTTGTACCATTGTCGACCGTGAGTGTTGCGATGCCGGTTGTAACATCAAATGCAAATGCTGCCGGAGCAGGAGCCGTACTGGTCACGCCGGAATAGGTCGCGGGTGATCCCGCATTCGCGCCACTGTCATTGAATTCAACGTTGACAGACCCATAAGTGGCGCCATCGGCCCCCTCAAATGTCAGCTCCCAAGTGTTTTCGGTTGATGAAGGTTGCCATGAAAATTTCAATCGACTGGCCTCGCCCAAGGGAGAGAAAAACTCGGCAGAGGATGAAAAAGGATCACCCGGCGTTGGCAGACCTGCTTCTTGTGATGGCAAGTTCCCTGCAACTGAAATTGCAGTGGTCGGAGAACCGGGAGTTAATCCAGTATCGACGTTTACAGTGGTCAGCTCTGAAAAGTTGTTTGCGTCTACAGCACCCAAAGTACTGTCTTCACCATAGGCAAAGCCTGCTAGGTAAAACCCGGCAGCATTGCGCAAATCACCGTTGGCATCAGGCAGGAAAGAGCCTGCACGCGTCAACATATAGTTGGCTACATTTGGGTCGTTCGGCGTCTTGGAAACCACAAAGAAACCATCCCCTCTAACTGCCATATCGGTAGAGGAGCCAGTGCCAAATACCTCTGTGCCTCTTGACATGTCCAGAGCCGAAACAGCGCGCACACTATTTGTTACCGAGGTTTTAATATTGCCGGAAGTTGACGTTACCATTTGGGTAAAAGTTCGTCGAAATGCGTTTGTATTGGCGTTCGCGATGTTGTCCGAAATATTGCCGATTGCAGTTGCATTTGCCAACAACCCGCTGACACCTGTTTGCATTGCATTAGTGATGCTCATAACTTGACTCCCTCAATTAGGATTTTGACTTCGGGTATTAAATGGGATCGTGATGTTTAGAATTTGTTAAAATTTTATATTCTTGCAAAAAATGCCCAGATTTTATTGCGAGGATGTGTTGATGACATTCATTACATCCAGTACGCGGGTCGCGTTCGATAGGTCGTTTGAAATGGCATTTTTCCGCAAAATACCATCAATTTCGGTTTCTTCAAACAAACCTGCCGCGATTTCGTGCCATTGCGGAACATCAGTTAAATCGGGGAATATTTTCACCAGCTTTGACGCCAAATCAGCGTCTTTTTCTCGATATGCAGCCAACAACATGTTCAAGGCTTCTGTAAACCCAAATTGATCGCCTTCTTGTTCCCACAATAAATTGTAGGTCTCAATTGCGTTTTTCCAATCTGCCACCGAGAAATACGCTTTGGCCTTAATCCGTAAATAGTCGCTGGAAGGTTTAGTTGCCTTACTGGTCAGGATTGATTGGGAGTCCCCCGTGAGGTTGAATAGCCTGGCTTTCTGGAACGTAAACTCATCTTCGATTTTCGGGTCAGTGCTTTGGGCCCCAAAGGTCAAAATAGGTATGGCCTCGTCGTATTGTCCACCCCGCAAAAGTGCTTTTACCTGCTTTAGTTTCAACTGGTCCAGATGTTCCAACGTAACTTCAAACAAGCCGAGATCCTGGGCAACGGACAGATAGTTAAAAGTAGTATCATATTCACGCGCTGCCGCGTTAGAGGCACCAATGGCAAGCAGGCGATCTGCAAATTTTTCTGAATAATCCCCGAAACCTTCCTGAAACCGGTAATCGAGTGCGATGCGTTTGTGCCCCAGCATGAACTTCGACACCTCCAATTTGCCCGAGGCGCCCTTCTCATAATAGCCTTGTAGCAAAAAGTGCGCCTTTTTCTTGGCAGCCAAGGTTGAGGGTTCATCCAGTTTTATGTAAATTAATTCTCCAAGGACTTCCAATGCTGCGGCTACATCGTCTTGGGCCAGCTCAGCCTCTACCAACCGGTTGAGGGTTCTTTGGGCCAGTGCATCCCCACGCCATGCGAAACGGCTTTGCGCCAGCAGTTCACGCACATCTTCTGGTGCCAGTGTTTTGGTTTTTACACCTAATTCAATCAGGGACATACGTGCAAGCTGTGCCCACTGATCGTTCCCTTCGCTTGCCTTTACATAGTTATCAAAAGCAACAAGAAAATCCTCTCCCAATTCCGCAGTCTGACCCAAAAGATATTGATATGCGCTGCTATCCTTTAAGTTCCGGTTTTCTGTGAAGAGCAAAGCGAACCCTTTGGCGGCCTCCCAATTTTTCAACTTGATCGCCGCTTCGAGCAGTTTTGGAAGCGCCAATTCTTCTATCAGGCCATTTAGGGCTGCAAGATCTTTTGCGGCATTCACTAAATAGGGCTCAGCGGAATCAACGTTTCCGGTGCGTATAAAGTAAAGTGACCGCAACAAGGCGTGATTGGGCCAAGCTTCCGGCTCTTCCAAAGCTTTAACCTCTCCTTCGGAGAGCGCCATACCCCACGGGTTCAAAACGTTTGCGGCAATGGAAATCCCCACCTTGCGTGCCTTCTGCTCTGGCGTGAGTATGGCGGCATCAAGGGCAGACAGGATAGAACGGCTTTCGACTGTCATTGCATTGGACAGATAGAACTCGGCCAGATTAAGGAGTGCACTGGAATTTTCGTTCGACAACGACAATCCCGTTTTGTTGTCATCTATCGCTTGAATCAGCCGCCGCCGTGTTTCCAAAAACCCTTCTGTGCCAATCATTGAAAAATTGATCATGGGCGGCAAAATTATTTCCTGTGGCTGTTCTGGCACATCAGCAAGCAAAGGCGCTACCGGTATTGTGTGTGCTTCCGCCGCTTCGCGAGTGTGCTCGGAACCAGCAGAAATTTCTGCGTTTCCTTTTATTGAGGGCACAGGCTCGGCCATCACGACCGAAGAGGCCAGCAAAGCGCAACCAAAGATTACTGGAAATATGAACCGTCTGGTTGGCAAATTGACCTCTATTTTTGATAGTTAGTATTTATACTTGATTTATATTAAAAATAAAGCCAGAATGTACAAGAATAAAATAATATAACCATGATTAATCTTACATGGTAGAGGAGTATCATGGAGAGTTCCACACCAGTAACCCTATCCCTTACTTCCGTGTTGAAGCGCAATCTGGATCTGACCGCGAATAATATTGCCAACGCAAATACGGCAGGTTTCAAGGGCGAGCGCATGTCTTTTGATTCCTATGTGGTCAAATCGGGCGGAAGCGAGACCTCATTTGTTATAGACCAAGGCTCCTTTCTTGATAGCAGGCAAGGCTCAGTGGAATACACGGGCAACGCGCTTGATCTAGCCCTGCAAGGGGTCGGCTGGTTTTCCTACAGAACACCCGAAGGGGAAATTTCCTATGGCCGCAACGGGCAGTTTCATGTGGATTCCGTGGGAAACCTTGTCACTTTAAATGGGGATAAAGTATTGGATGACGGCGGTGGCGAAATTGCTTTCCCACCCGATACGGCCAGTTCTGCCATCATATCTGCCGACGGTTCAATTTCCGCGCCGGACGTTGGAACAATAGCCAAAATCGGAGTGTTTACCCTGCCAGATTTGCAATCCTATGAACGCATTGGCGCTGGTCGCTTTGTGCCCCCTGCTGGACAAGCGTCACAGGCCTACATCGACGACTCCACACGGGTCATGCAGGGCGCGCTAGAGGGCAGCAACGTACAGCCCATACTTGAAATGTCACGGCTCATCGACATTCAACGGGCCTATGAAAGATCCACCAAACTCATGGATGGCGCAGACGAACTGCGCCGCAAGGCTTTGCAACAAATTGGTCGCCCAGCGTAATTATCACCGTCAACAAGGACACAAAGTAAAATGAAAGCCCTCGGAATTGCCGCAACCGGAATGCTCGCCCAACAAACAAATGTGGATGTGATTTCCAATAATATCGCAAACGCAAACACGACTGGCTTCAAAAGCAGCCGGGCAGCCTTTCAAGACTTGATTTACGAGACCATCAAGCGCGAAGGGGCCATTACTTCTGATCAAGGCTCGACCCGCCCGACAGGTGTCGATATTGGGCTGGGTGTTCAAACCGCAGGAACCATTCGGCTGAATACGCAAGGCGGATTGCTGGCTACAGAAAACCAGTTGGATATGGCGATCGACGGTCAGGGATATTTCACCATTAACCTGCCAAACGGAGGCCTTGCCTATACACGGGATGGCGCGTTTCAGCTTTCTGCAGAGGGCGTTCTTGTGAATCTTCAGGGTTATGAAATGGCTCCGGGTATTACCATTCCCGAGAACACTGTTAAAATTGAAGTCAGTGATCAGGGCCTTTTGATGGCCTTTGTCGAAGACGACCCAACGCCCGTGGAGCTAGGTCAGGTTACCTTAAGCACATTTACCAACAGTGCGGGCCTAAAGGCTTTGGGGGACAATCTGCTGCAGGCTACATCGGCTTCTGGTGATCCGATTCAGGCCAACCCTGGCGATCCGGGTGTCGGGATCATCCGGCAAGGGTTCCTGGAAACCTCCAATGTAAACATCATTCAGCAGATTACCGCCTTGATTGCCGCGCAACGGGCTTATGAAATGAACTCGAAAACAATAGAAACTGCCGATCAGATGTTGTCGGCTGCGAACCAGATCCGGTAAAATGAAAAACTTCCTCTTCTTTTTGTGTTTGGCGCAATTTGTATTCCTCTCCTCAGCTGGGGCGGAATCGCTTGAGGTTCTGATTCAGGAAGAGGCCGCCGAAACCTATGGCAGCGACATGCCCAATAACGGAACCTTTAAGATTTTGTTGCAATCGGGCGGCTTGAAAGAAGCCGTCGCCATTTCTGCTTTTTGGATGGATCGAAATTCAAGCCAGTTTGTGGCCAACGCGGCAACCGAGGAGGGCAGGTTAAAGCGCGTAAAGGGTTTGGCGATCCTGTCTATAGAAGTTCCGGTTCCAGTGCGCCGCTTGCTTCCGGATGAAATAATCTCAGCTCAGGATATAACCACACAAAGCCTGCCTTACTCACGGGTCGGCAGCTATGCGGTGGTTGACATCAATGCAGCGCTTGGCAAGCAGGTACAGCGTCTGCTTCCAAAAGGCAGGCCTATCATGACGCAGTCGATCACTGACCCGCTGGTTATAGACCGGGGCGATAACGTGGAAATCCGCTATACAGATGGCCCGATAACGTTGACAGCACGGGGGCGGGCGCTCGCGGATGCCTCCCGTGGGCAAGAAATCAAAATCGTAAACCTTGTTGGAAACACAATTCTCGTCGGTATTGCTTCGGCAGACGGGCTTGTGGAGATCATTAAATGACGAAATATCAAAAAACCCCCCTTTTGGCGACCCTTGTTGCATTTTCCATTGCAGGATGCGGTACCCAATCTTTCAAGGACCGTGATCCAAAGATTTCGGACATAAACCTGAACGACGAAGGGATCCATGTTCAGGTTCCTATGCCAGACCCCACGGCCAAGCGTGTTTTTTATCGAGCAGAAGCGGCATCATTGTGGAACCCGGGTACCAAGGGCTTTTTTGCCGATCAGCGCGCCACCACGGTGGGCGATCTTTTAACCGTCAATATTGAAATCAACGACGAAGCCAGTTTTAGCAACGCATCCAACACCAGCCGTAAAGGTTCCAGCACTATCGAGAAGCCGGTTCTGTTCGGTTACGAGAAGAAAATTGACAGGGTTTTGCTGGGTCTTTCAGAATCGGACGTGCCCACGGGTGATTTGGCACAGCTTGCATCCAACACATCGGCAAGCGGGGATGGCAGGATAAAACGCGACGAGAGCATCAAGCTTAAAATTGCGGCTTTGGTCATTCAGGAACTTCCAAATGGCAGTTTGGTGATTGCTGGTCGTCAGGAAGTTAAGGTCAATCATGAATTGCGTGAACTGAGGATAGCAGGAATTATCCGCCCTCAGGATATTGGGACAGATAATACCATCCCTTATGATAAGATAGCTGAGGCACGTATTGTGTATGGTGGCCGCGGGCAACTTTCACGCACGCAAAGAACCAATTATGGTGGTACAATCGCTGACATTATCTTGCCATACTGAACATCAAGTTACCTTAGTTGAGAACAACAATACCTTAATTACGAATAATTTCCGCCATATTGGTTGGCCATAACCATTACAAACAAATGTAATGGTGTGGTGAAATGAAAAAAGTAATAAGTATTCTTGTTGTACTGCAAGTAGTCTTCCTGATCTTGGGATATGGCGTGGGAACTTTCTTGGGAACCGCGGACCATGCTGAAAAGATCAGTTCGTCAAACAATGAAGATTCCCATGGATCAGCGACTGTCTCCGATAACCATTCCGGAGACAGTGCGGATCATAACGGAGAGGCTGACAAAAAACCAATTGTTGTCAAACTCGGTCAAATGCTCATCCCCGTCTACAAGCCCCGTAGCGTTAGTTATGTAGTGATAAACTTGGGCATATCTGTAGATAATTTGGATACAGCAGAGCACTATAACATTGGTGAGAACGGCGTAAGGTTGAGAGATGCCATCTTTGCTTCGCTCAAGAAAACCGCCGACGGTCGGGCAATGCGCGGAGCAGTTATAGATACTGAGAATATATCGAAATCCATTACCGAAGGTGTTCAACAGAAGTTTGCCGGAATTAATGACGTGCTTTTCCTCGACTTCTACAAAAAAGACATCGCGCGCAGCTAAGGCTCGCCATTTCACCCTGCACCAAAACTAGCGGAATTCACCCCGAAAAGGGTGCGTTCCGTTTTTGAGTTAGCGGCTGTTATCATGCTACAGGAATGTGGATGCGTGGTGCGGTCAGTGGGCATCGCGACAATTCGTGTTGGGTTGGCCACCACGCATATAGCTGCAGATTGCGGAATCAATTCTAGTGGACAAGGGGTATGGTAAGACACTGCTGCATGAGTGATTGAGCCACTCATTTTGGTTGGATAGCAGGCGTTGTGAAGATCACGTTTTAGGGTGTAAATACCAACGCTCTGTAATAGCAGCCATTGCTTTTGCAGATGTAGTCCATTTCGAATTATGCCTGATATGGCACAAATGATGAAACCACGTAGAGGTAGATCACCGCGCCCAAATTTCTTTGGGCGCGGGTTATCGCGTAAACGCTTAGTTAGGGTATTTTGTGAAATCTATTTTGGAATAGATTTCTTTCTCCAGCAAGGCTGCATAGGCCTTGGTATCTCCATTGATCGGAGCGACCAAAGCGGCCCATTTTTCGATCAGTGCCGAATATGTATCCAACAAAGGAGCTGGATCAGCGATACCATGCTTTTCCTTGGCGATCATGACGATATCTGCCAAATCCGCTTTGCGGAAAGTTGTGATATTGGCAAGCAGTTCTGCGGAAGGTTCGTGGATGTTAAGGCCAAGTCCTGCTGCCTCTTTCAAAACGGCCTCATCAACATCGCCATAGCCCTGTTCTGTCATGGCTGAGGCAAGGGGAATGTTGACCATGAACTGCGTTTTCTGCTCGGCGGACAAGCCTTCCCAGAAGCTTTTGCCAACAATAAAGTTACCAGCAGAGTGATAGGTGCCAAGTGGTAACGTTGTCAGATGCTTTGCCACATCAATCAAGCTGTGACTTTTGAGAGCACCAATCGGCTGAACTGCGGCATCTACAACACCGTGGCCCAATGCGTCATGCATTTCGCTGGAAGGCACGCCAACTGGCGTTGCGCCGACAGTTACTGCCCAGCGATCCCAGGCGCTGCCGCCGGTGCGTAGCTTGACGCCCTTCATATCTTCGATAGTGACAATCGGTTCTTTACTGATCAGCACATAGGGTGCTGTGCTGAGGCCGCCCAGCATGACAATACCGTTTCTAGAGAATTCGTCCCGGCATGGCGCACAGTTGAGCATGATGAATTCTGATGTTGCTCCCGTCATCACATACTGGTTGTCGCCTAGCAGTGCCATATCGGCAACCATTTGTGCATAGGGCATTTCTGCCTTGAAATAGGTCAATGCCAAGATGCCCATTTGGGCAACACCGTCGCGCAAGCCCGACAAAGTTGGTTTCGCACCCAGCAGCGCACCGCCATTAAACACCTTGAAATCAAACGCGTCAGGAAACTGCGCTTCGGTCAGATCAGCATATTGCTGATGCCCTTTTGACGTTGGGTGCTTGGGTGAAGTCCAACTGCTGATTGTCACGCGTTGTTCGGCCATAGCTGCACCAGCGGCAGCAATGAAAGCCGTTGCGGTCGCAGCGGCGACCAGTTTGCTTAGTGTTTTCATTTTCGTCCTCTTTCTGTTCTTCTTTGAATGGTTTGCCCCCTGTTTCAATTACTCGGCTTCAAGGGATCATTACGCCAATCTCTCGGCGCCTTTATTTACGTTTCGGGCAACGTTAGCCGCCCAAACCGGGTAAATATAATACGACCTGCGGGAATGCGATCATGATTGCCAGTACGACCACGTCCGATAACAGGAACCAAAGCACACCTTTGAATATCGCGCTGATCGGTACGGAGTTGCCGACAATGCCTTTGATAACAAACACATTCAGCCCTACGGGCGGCGTTATTAACCCCATTTCCACCAATTTGGTCGCCAGCAGGCCAAACCAGATCAGGCTTATGTGCTGGGCTTCAAAAATTGGTAGCAGGATCGGCAAGGTCAACAACATGATGCCCAGTGGATCAAGGATCATTCCCAGTAACAGGAAAATTATCGCCGTACCCAATACAAGAATCAGATAACTGGCCCCCATTTCGATTACAGCAGAGGACATAGCGGAGGGTACGCCGCTGATTGCCAGAAACCGGGTAAACAGATTGGCCCCTACAGCGATAATGAAAATCGCCGCAGTTGTCTTGGCAGTGTCAATAAGCGCAACCTTGGTTACTTTCCAATTCAGCGTTTTGCGGGCAGCCGCGACGACAAATGACATCGCTGCGCCAACGGCCCCTGCCTCGGTCGGGGTGAAAACACCCGTGAAAAGCCCGCCAAATACACCGGCAACCAAAGCAAGTACTGGCCAGGTTTCACCCAGAGCCTCGATGCGTTCACGCGTTGTTATGGTTTCGTCGATGGTTGGTGCAAGCGATGGGTTCAGGGTGCAGCGGATCACAATCACCACTGTATATCCCACCATAGTCAGCAGGCCGGGTACAATGGCCGCCAAAAACAGCTTGCTGATCGCCACCTCTGCAAAGATGCCATAGATGATCAGAATGATACTGGGCGGGATCAGCGACCCCATCGTGCCAGCCGCCGCAACGACCGAAGCGCTTAGGCCCGGATCATATTTGCGCTGCAACATTTCTGGCACCGCAATACGGCCCATTGCGGCCGCCGTTGCAAGGCTGGAACCGGAAGCCGCAGAAAACAAAGCTGCGCCGCCAATACTGGCCACTGCCAACCCGCCGGGCATCCATGACAACCAGACACGGGCTGCGCGAAAGATACCTTTGGTCAGCTCGGTCTGATAGCAAATATAGCCCATTAGCAGGAACATTGGAATCGAACTAAGCGTCCAATGCGCCGCAAAATCATACGGGATTGCCGTCAGCAAGCCCCAGGCAGGTATGCTGCCCAGCATATACCAGAACCCCCCGAAGGAAACCAACCCGAGGGCGACGGCGATTGGTACCCGAATAAGGACAAGGACGATAACAAGGATGATACCGGATATGCCGGTTGCAAAAAAGGACATCTGTATTAGTCTCCTGCGGTCATATCAGAGGATTCAACGACCATGTCTTCATTGGTAAAGGGGCGGCGGATAAGCTTGAGCAGTAAAACGACGGTCAGCAAGCCACAGCCAATTGGCAAAAAGAAACGCCCCGGCCACAGTGCGACACTGAACATGCCCATAGAATATTCACCGACTTCGAATTTTTCCAACGCGTCAAACCAAGTACGATAGGTCAGCAGCGCCAAATAGAAGGTTGAAAACGTCAGTGCTATCACATCCAGAACTGTCTTGCCGCGATCCGGCAGCAGGGAATAGATGACATCAACATGAATATGCCCGTTTTTCTTCTCAACAAAGGCAAGTGGCAGAAACACCAGTGCGACCATGTAATAGCCGGATACGATCTCAACTGTGCCCGGTAGCGGCTCTGGTGAAAACTGGCTCAATATTACATCAAGCGTCACATGCAGCATCATTGCAGCTGCAAGGACAATTGAGGCGACCATTAACAGACTTGATAGTGCGTCGGTCACCTTCATTAGTAATTGCATTGTATCCTCCCCGTTTTTCTTACTAGTTTTAATATTTCTTATACTAGTTTTTCTATTTCAAAGACCATGAAACACCGGCGAACGCTTTTCAAGGAATGATTTGGCTCCCTCGCCGTGATCTTGGCTTTTAACGACCTGTCCCTGGGCCATGATCTCGACCTCCAGAAATGCCTCTAGCGACGGTGATTGTGCCATGCGCAGCATTCGTTTGTTGGCAGCAAAGGCAAAGGTTGGCCCCGCCGCTAGTTCAACGGCGTAATCGCGTGCAGCCTGATCCATATCTTCATCGCTGTGCACCTGTGTCACCAACCCCAGAGACAGCGCCTCATCTGCGCGCACAGTGCGCGCGCTATAGGCAAGATCAATGGTGCGTTGGCGCCCCAGTTGATTGCTCAGGAAGTAGGCAGCGCCGCCATCCATCGCCAACCCGATTTTTTTAAACACCAGCGCCATTTTTGCCGTTTCTGAGGCCACAATCACATCGCAGGCCAGTGCAATGCTCATTCCGATCCCCACTGCAGGGCCGCGTAAGGCGCAAACCACCGGTTTATTGATGTTGTGAATCGCCAATATCATCTGGTGGGCGCGCATTATCCTGTTTCGATCGCCAACGATGTCATCTTTCCCCATCGAGCTGACATCCGCACCGGCACAAAATGCACGGCCCTCTGAGCGCAGCAATACAGCACGCACGGATGTATCGCTATCAAGGCGGCGAAACACCGCCAGCAATTCGGCGCGCATTTCCAGCGTAAGCGCATTCAGCTTGTCCGGACGATTCAGCGATACGGTTACCAGCCCGTCTTTCTGCTCTACGGTAATTTCATTGGTCAATTTTCACCCTCCCTTTTATCAGTCGCGAAAAATCGCGGCGGCGATTGCGTTCTTGTGAATTTGCGTTGTCCCGCCGGTTATGGTCAGCATCCGCACATCGCGCACCATGCGTTCCAGCGGCAGTGATCCGAAATAACCATATCCGCCAAACATCTGCATCGCGTCATGGGTGACTTTCTGGGCCATCTCTGTCGATTGCAATTTAGCGATGGAACATAGGATCGGATCAGGCTTGCCCGCGTCGATCATTGACAGTGCGTTATAGCACAAGGCCCGCGCCGCCTCGATTTGAACGCGCATGTCGGACATCATCCATTGCAGCCCCTGCATTTCAGACAGGGTTTTTCCGAACTGGCTGCGGGTTTTCATGTAGTTCCGCGCCTCGTCAAAAGCGCCCTCGGCCACGCCAAGCGCCAAAACCCCCATGCCAGTGCGGGTCGCATTATAAACCGCAATCGGTTTGACAAAACCGCTGGAATTTTCTGCCACGCCTTCTGTTACCAGATGATCTGCAGGCACGAACACATCGTCAAAATGGATCTCGCATTCGTTACAACCGCGTGCCCCCATCTTTTGTTCAAGGATATGGATCGTGACGCCGGGGCTATCGCGTTTGACCAGAACCGTACCGACCCCGCGCGCGCCTTTGCTTTCGCAAAAACGGGCATAGACCAGCAGATAATCTGCGCGGTCCCCGAAAGTGGTAAAAATCTTACCGCCGTTCAGCAGATAGCCGCCATCGGTTTTGCGCACCGAAGTTGTTACTGCCGTGGCATCTGATCCGGCCTGTGGTTCTGTCCAAGCGATAGAACAATCAATTTCGCCACGCGCGAAACGGGGCAAGAATGCCTGTTTCAATTCTTCCGACCCACAGGTGGCAATGATCCGAGGCGAAACGTTCTGGTCATGCACAATCAGCGCGGTGTTGAAATCGACCTTGGCGATTTCCTCGATCACCAGATAGACATCCACCAGCGACGCGCCGTCGCCGCCGTATTCCTCGGGGATGGTCATGCCGAGATAGCCCAGATCGGCCAGTCGTTTGTGGTTTTCGTCAGGGTAAACCCCCTCGGCATCCCAACGCGCGGCGGTGTCCTTGAACACGCCTTGCGCCAGTTTACGGGCGGCATCCTGAAGCGCTATTTGTTCGGTAGACAGGCTGTTAATGTGCATCTCGACCCCCTAGCCACGCCGCTGGTTAAAGCTGTGACCATAGGTCAGAGCTGCGATGGTATTGCGCAGGATTTCAACTGTGCCACCGCCGAGCGCAAAACCGCGGGCATCGCGCACCATGCGCTCCATCGGGTATTCGCGGGTGTATCCATTGTGGCCGTGAATCTGCAGCGCCTCGTTGGTGACTTTCTGCGCCATTTCATTGGCGAACAGTTTGGCCATTGTAGCATCCATCGGATCGGGAAACCCGTTGGCGGCCTGATGGGTCGCGGCGCGGTAGACCATAAGGCGACCGGCGTGGATTTGGGTGGCCATATCGGCAATTTTCCATTGCAGGCCCTGAAATTCGTTAATTGGGCGGCCGAACTGATGCCGCACTTCGCTGTATTCTTTGGCTGCATCAAAGGCACCCTGCGCCAGACCGATGCACATGGCGGCATTGCCAACCCGTTCCGGGCCAAATGAACTCATCAACAGTCCAAATGATTTGGAACTTTCGGGATTGCCGACAAGCAAAACATCCTCAGGACCAACGTGGTAGTTTTCCAGCGTGATGTCTGCCTCTGGCAACCCGCGACCGCCCATCTTCTTGGAGATATGGCCGACAGTGACGCCTTTTTTCTTCATGTTGACGATAAACGCGCCGATGCCTTTGGCGCCTTTTGATCCGGCACAACGCGCAAAAACCATCAGATAATCGGCTACATGGCCGCCGGTGCAGAAACATTTCGACCCGTTCAACAGCCAGCCATCGCCATCCTCGACTGCTGTGGTGCGCAGATCGGTGACGGCTGATCCGGCCTCGGGTTCGCTGATTGAAATCGCAATGAATGTCTTGCCCTGCGCCACGCCTGGCAACAGCCGTTTCTTTTGCTCATCCGTACCCAACTGGTTGATTGCCCGTGCCGGACCGTTCAAATACAGCTGACACACCAACGATGTGTTAAAACACACCCGCGCCATTTCTTCCAGAAACACAGCGCCCTGAATGATAGGCGCGCCTGATCCGCCGTATTCTTCGGGAACAAACATGCCCAGATATCCCAGCTCGGCCAGCTTATCGCGGTTTTCGGTGGGGAAGGTTTCGTGTTCATCCCAATAGGCGGCCTTTGCGCTAAATTCGGTTTCGGCAAGGCGGCGTACCGTATGGCGGAAATCTTCTAGTTCATCATCAAGTTGGAAAGAGACCATCGGGGGCAATCCTTATTCTGGGTTTGTGGGTGCTGGCTTACGGCCTAGCACCTGATTAGTGTGTTCACCGGCATTTGGCGCGCGGCTGGGTTTGGTGCGGGCGTGCCGCGAAAATCGAAAAGGGGAGGCTGGCACCGGGACCGAACCAAGGCCTGCGTGCGGTTGCTCAACAATCATGCCACGTTTGACCATGTCGGGATCGCGGGCGATCTCGCTGATCTGGCGCACGGGCGCAGAGGGAACATTGGCCTGATTGAGGGCGGCGAAAACCTGCTCCCGCGTTTGTGTTCCGGTCCAGGCGCCGACCAGCGCATCAACCTCGGCACGGCGCGCTGTGCGTTCGATATTTCCCGCATAACGGGGATCGGTGGCCAGATGCGGCGCACCCATAGCCCGCGCCATCGCGGCCCAATGGCGATCGGTAAGGCACATGATCGAGACCGACCCGTCCGTAGTGGGGTAAATATCATAAGGCGTAACTTCGAGTACGCCCTGACTGTTGCCCGCGCGGGGTACAAAGTTATCTGGGTTCAGCAGATAGCTGGAAATATTAGAGGCCAGCGCGTGGTGCGCTACGTCTTGCATTGCCACCTCTACTTTTTGGCCGATACCGCTGTTGCCTCGTTCCAGTAGGGCCGCCAGGATGCCGCCATAAAGATGTACACCGGTCAGAAAGTCGGTGATCGCAGCGCCGGATTTCAGCGGTGGCCCATCGGCAAAACCGGTGATCGACATCAACCCGGAAAAGGCCTGTATGGGGAAATCCATCGCCGGGGCATCATGGCATTCAGAATCAGCCGCATAACCCTTGCCAGAGCCGTAAACCAGCCGTGGATTGAGCGGATGTATTACATCCTCAAAGCCCAGACCCAACCGTTCCATGGTGCCGGGCCGGAAATTCTCGATCAAAACATCGGCATCTGCCACCAGATCCAGAAACGCCTGACGGTCCGTTTCGTCATGTAAATCAAGGGTGACGCTTTTTTTGTTTGAGTTTAGCATCATCACCGCCGGGTTTTCCCCGGCACGGGTTTTGAAGCGGATCGGATCACCGGTTGGCCCTTCGATCTTGATCACCTCGGCCCCCAGAAACCCGAACAGCAAACCACAATACGGGCCGAGGTAAACCTGCCCCATGTCAATCACCTTGATGCCGTCAAGCGGTTGGCCGGTTTGTGGCGTTTGTTCGGAACTCTGGGCCATTGTCTAGCGTCCTTTGAAAACGGGTTTGCGTTTCTCTAGAAATGCTGAAACCGCGTTCTGGTGATCCTCTGTTTCCATGATGTAGGCCTCGCCCACAGCTTCCAGCTCCAGATAGGAGGCGAAATCAATATCCATGCCCCGGTTCAGCATTGCCTTGCCTAGGCCAAAGGCGCGGGTTGGTCCTGCGGCTAGCTTTTCCGCCAGCGCCATGGCTTCGTCCAAGATGGTTTCAGAGGAGTGAACCGCATGTACGATGCCAAGATTTTGCGCTTCTTCGGCGCCAATTGTTTCCGCCAGAAAAAACATCGCCTTGGCACGTTGGGTGCCAATCATGCGTGCCAGCAGATACAAACCGCCACCATCGGGAACAATAGCCACGCGCGAATAGGATTGGCAAAACTTGGCCAAAGGCGACGCTAAAATCAGATCGCCGAGCAGTGCCAGATTGAACCCTACTCCGTATGCAGGCCCGTCCACCGCAGCAATAATCGGCTTTTCTAGATCATAGAATATTCGCGTGACACGGTGCTGTTGCTTTAGGCGATCCCGCATTTCAACCGGCGTTGCTTTAGCAAAAGAACTGATATCGCCACCTGAACAGAACGCACCGGGCCCACCGGAAAACACTACGGAACGCACATCAGGGTCGTCGCGCACTTCGGTAGCGATTTTTTCCATTTCCAGACGCGCCGTGTAATTGAGGGCATTGCGCTTTTCCGGAAAGTCGATGGTCATCACCCCGACGTTTCCGATTTTCTCATATCTCAATGGCATTGAAACCTCCCCAGATCTCCGCGCGGTGATTCGGCTAAAAATTTTGCAAGCAGGCGCAAGTCAGCAGGCAAAAATGTCTAGTAACTGTTCGCAAATCTGTGCCTTTCCTCGTGTTTAAGGTGACGCCAGAACATGCATCCGAAAAATTGAATCGTTTCATTCAGGCTAGCAAACAAGACAGCTTGCATCTAGTATTATTTCTAACAAATGTTTGAAACACGCCCTATCAACGCAAATGTGTTATTTCTAACAAATGTTTGAAGTACCCTTTACCAACGGAAATACAACCTATACCGTTGTATGGCCGTACCTTTAACCTCTGTAACTAAAGGATAAAATAACAATGTCGTTCCACCCCGCTTTTGAAAACCTGCGCTTGCCGGTTGTCTGTTCGCCGATGTTCATCATCTCGACGCCAGAATTGGTTATTGCACAATGCAAGGCCGGCGTGGTCGGGAGCTTCCCGGCACTGAACGCCCGCGAGGCCAAAGGCGAGCCGCCAATGCTGGAAACCTGGCTGCGTCAGATCACCGAAGAGTTGGATGCGTACAATCAGGAAAACCCTGATGCTCCGGCTGCCCCTTTTGCCGTGAACCAGATTGTGCACCGCTCGAATGACCGGATTGATCGGGACGTGGAGATTTGCGCCAAATGGAAGGTGCCGCTGTGGATCACCTCGCTTGGTGCACGTGCAGATGTTAATGAGGCTGCGCATTCTGCGGGCGGGTTGGTGTTGCACGACGTGATTAATAATCGTTTTGCCCATAAGGCGATTGAAAAAGGTGCCGACGGGTTGATTGCCGTTGCAGCAGGTGCCGGAGGGCATGCGGGTAGCGTCTCGCCTTTGGCACTCATTCAGGAAATCCGTAGTTGGTTTGACGGGCCACTGTTGTTGTCTGGTTCCATTGCCACTGGGGATGCAATTCTCGCAGCCCAAGCAATGGGGGCCGATTTGGCCTATATCGGCTCTGCGTTTATTGCCACGAAAGAGGCCAACGCCGAGGAAGCATTCAAACAGATGATTGTGGATTGCAGCGCTGACGATGTGGTTCTGACCGATTATTTCAGTGGTGTGAACGGAAACTACCTTAAGCCTTCGATCGCCCTTCAAGGGCTGGATCCGGATAATCTGCCAAGTCAGAAAAAAAGCATGAACTTGTCATCGACGGATGAAACGCCAAAAGTATGGCGCGACATTTGGGGATCGGGGCAGGGGATTGACCCAGTGAAATCCGTGGTCTCTGCGGGCGATTTGGTGGCGCGGTTGTCGCGGGAATACTACGCTGCGAAGCAGCGGATAGCGGCATTGAAATAGGCAGCGCGACATGTGCAAAAACAAAAGGCAGAAAAATGAATTTTGATTTTTCAGACGACCAAGAGGAAATCCGTCAGGCGGTGGCGAAGCTGTTGGATGGGCATACTTCATTCGCGAAATCCCATGAACTGCTGGATGCGGGAGCGGGGTTTGACCGGGATCTCTGGGCTAAACTGGCCGAGGGCGGTTGGCTGGGTGTCACCATTCCCGAGGTGCATGGTGGTTCTGGTATGGGGGCGGTTGAGCTGGCGATACTGGCTCAGGAAATGGGCCGCACTCTGGCCCCAATCCCCTTTGGTGCGGCGCAATATCTGGCGATTCCGGCACTGGTAGAGTTCGGCAGCGATGCCCAACAAGCCGCGCTGTTGCCAGAAATGGCTACGGGTCAGAAAATTGCCACGGTAGCCTTGGCTGAGACCTGCGGTTTTGCGCCGGGTGCGGTTGCCGCCAAAGTGGTTGACGGGCGTATCAGCGGGGTGAAATCCCCTGTTTCCGATGGGGCTGTTGCTGATGTTGCCATTGTCGCGGCGCTGGATAAAAACGATGCACCGGGTTTCTATATTGTTGATCTCAAGGGAGAGGGTGTTCAGGTTGAACCTCTTGTCGGCATGGATCCGACTCGCCCGCAATCTCGCCTTGTTTTTGCAGGCGCTGAGGCGGATCAATTGGCTGGCGCCAACGCTGCTGCGATTGATCGGTTAATGGATGGCGCGGCGGTTCTGGTGGCGTTCGAACAACTGGGTGTTGCGGGGCAGGCCTTGGATATTTCCACTAAATACGCGCTGGAACGCACCGCTTTTGGCCGCCCGATCGGTAGCTTTCAGGCGCTCAAACATCGTATGGCCGATATGTTTGCCAAGATCGAACTGGCGCGCTCCAATGCCTTTTTTGGCGCTTGGGCGTTGGCCGAAAATGATGAACGCCTGCCCGAGGCCGCAGCCTGCGCCCGCCTGACAGCCCTTGAGGCCTGCCAGTTTGCTGGTGAAGAAGCGATCCAGATTCATGGTGGCATTGGCTATACTTGGATTGCCGACCCGCATTTGTTTTTGCGTCGCGGCTGGCACCTGAAGGCAATGCTTGGCCCCACTACGATTTGGAGCGAGCGCTTGGTAAGCGCGCTCAAGGCCCCCGAAACAACGTCAGCAAAGGCCGTATAACATGGATTTCAGCGATACCCCCGAAGAAGCCGCATTCCGCAAAGACGCCTGTGCTTGGCTTGAAGCCAACGCCACCCTGCGCGATGGCAGCGAAAAAGTGCAAGATGCCTTTATGGCCAACACACCCGAAGAAGTGACCGCCGCGCAGGCTTGGCAAAAACGCAAGGCTGAAGGGGGCTGGGCTGGCATAACTTGGCCCAAAGAATATGGCGGGCGCGGTGGCAACGAGATGCAACAGATCATCTGGAATCAGGAAGAGGGCCGCTATAAAGTACCGCCCAATATCTTTGTGGTCAGCTCCGGTTTGGTCGCCCCGACCCTGATTGCTCATGGCACCGATAAGCAGAAAACTGAAATTCTGCCAAGCCTGCTCAGCGGGGAGGGTGTCTGGTGTCAGTTGTTCTCTGAACCTGCCGCAGGTTCAGACCTTGCAGGTATCCGTACGCGGGCGCGTCGTGACGGAGATGACTGGGTTATTACCGGCCAAAAAATCTGGACCTCGGGCGCGCATTATTCTGGGTATGGTATTCTGCTGGCCCGTTCCAATCCTGATGTGGCCAAACACAAGGGCCTGACCATGTTCGTGGTCAAAATGGATTCGCCTGGTATCGAGGCCCGCCGGATCAAACAAATTTCCGGCCACTCCAGTTTTAACGAAGTGTTTCTGGATGAACTAAGAATTCCCGACAGTGACCGGCTTGGCCCGGTTGATGGTGGTTGGCGTGTGGCAATGACGACGCTGACCAATGAACGCTACACTTTGGCCATCGGTCGTTCGGTCGGCGGGATGCGCGCCGAAGAGCTGATTCCGCTGGCATCCGGCGTTACCCTAAACGGCCGTCCCGCTATTGAAAACGATCAGGTGCGTGCCAAGATCGCTGAATTTGCCAGCCGCCAGCGCGGGATGGAGTTCACCAGCTATCGTATTATGACCGCGCTTTCTCGTGACAAGGAGCCGATGGTCGAGGGATCAATCGGCAAGCTTATGCTAGGTAAACTGCGTCAGGAAATGGCTAGTTTTGCTTTGGAACTTACTGGTAGTACCGCAGGAATTAGCGACCAACCCAAGGATGAAACCGGGCTTTGGCGGGTTGATTATCTGACCGCGCCGGGCAACCGGATTTCCGGCGGTTCAGATGAAATTCAGCGCAACATCATCGCGGAACGGTTGTTGGGGATGCCTCCGGAAATTCGCACGGATAAAGACACACCATTTTCGCAACTCAAGTAACAATCCAACAAAAGGGAAAATCTGCCATGAATAATCCAATGTCACTCGAGGGCTCCGTTATCATCGTGACCGGTGCGGGTCAGGGAATTGGTCGAGGTGTTGCTACTCTCGCTGCCGATCTTGGCGCGCGTGTCGTGGCCGTTGATATGAATGCGGAAGCTGTAAATGAAACCGCCGATTTGATCGGGGAGGCTTGTGTGGCTTTGGTCGGTGATGTGGCCGATCCCGAATTTCCCGATCGCATGGTGAAATTTACCGTCGATACATTTGGCGACATAAACGGGTTGGTAAATAACGCGGGCATCGTACGCGCCGCGATGGCCGACAAGATGACCCGTGAAACATGGCAACAGGTTATCGACGTTAACTTGACAGGTGTGTTTGCCTGTCTTCAGGCCGTGGGTATCTATTTCAAAGAACAGGTGAAACTGGGTAAAACCGGCCTTCGATCAATTGTTAATATTTCATCTGATGCTGGGCGCAAAGGCACTATCGGGCAGATCAACTATGGCGCAGCCAAGGCGGGTGTTCTGGGTCTGACCATGAGTGCGGCACGTGAATGGGGACGTTACGAAATCAACGTTAACACCGTGGCCTTTGGCATGATCGAAACCCCGATGACAGAGACCATTCGCTCCGACAAATTCCGCGATAAATATCTGTCTCAAATTCCGATGGGTCGGATGAGCACCCCTGAGGAAGTCGCCAAGCCCGTCTGTTTTCTGCTGTCCGGTGCAGCGTCTTATATCACCGGTCAACATCTGAGCGTGAATGGTGGTTATCACATCGGATTTTAAGACCACAGAAAATTTCTTAAAAAACAGGCCCGTAGTTTTCTGCGGGCCTGTCTTGTTTGTGCAGAGGGTTATTTTGCCACCGGAATAATCACCGCGTCGGCTGCAACGACACCTTTGCCAACCTCGCCAACGATTAGTGGATTGATGTCAATTGAATCCAGCGTTTCGGGGTGTGCCGCTGCAAATACGGATAACCGCGAAAGCGCCTCGGCGACCGCATCAACATCACGCGCTGCTGCGCCGCGAAACGCCCCCAGCAATTTCTTGCCATGAATTTCCTCGATCATGCGGTGCGCTTCGTCCTTGCCAAAGGGGGCAATGCGAAAGGCCACGTCGCCCAGAGCTTCGACCAAAACACCGCCCAAGCCGAACATCACCACGGGACCAAACAGCGGATCACGGGTCACACCCAAAATTGCTTCTAGACCCGGCGCCGCCTGTTGCGCCACAACGATGCCGTCGATTTTGGCGTCCGGCATAGCATCTGCCGCTTTGGCGAGTACGGATTTTGCGGCCTCTTGGACAGCCTCTTTGCTGGTTAGGTTCAGCACAACCCCGCCAATATCGGATTTGTGCAGAATATCGGGAGAGGCGATTTTAACCACGATGGGAAAGCCGATGTCTTGCGCCGCCACCGCTGCCTCGGCAGGCGTTTTGGCCAGAACTTCGCGCACAATGCCAAGGCCGGTTTTTGCCAGAATTTCTTTGGCCTCAATCTCATTCACCATCGTGGATGGTAGATCGGGGATAACGGCAATTTCGGGTAAGGGATCTGGAGTTTCATGATTGCGAAACGCATCACCGAAAAACCGCAGGGTGGCAAGCGCGCGCACTGCGCGGGTGGGTTCGTCGAACACCATAAAGCCTGAGTCTTCGTATAGCTTTCGGTCTTCGGGTTCGGTAAGCGAACAAAACACCATCGGGCGGCCCGGATATTTGGCGCGGATTTTTTCTAGAATGATGCGGATTTGATCGTTCAGAGATTTAATCAGACCAACGCCGGACATAAAGATAATCGCGGCGTCATAATCGCCTTCACCAAATAACACATCCATGTTCATTTCCAGGAGGTCCATCTGGTTTACCATCTGTGCAGTGACATCAACTGGGTTGCGTACACCGGCAAAAGGCAGTGCTTTCTTTAGTTTTGCTTGCGCTGATTCGGGCAAAGGGGCCACATCCAGACCCTGAGCTTCGGCCTCATCCGCCATCAAAACACCGACACCACCGGACACGGTAACCAACCCGGTGCGGCCGCTGTTCATAAACGATCCACCAGCGGCACAGGCATAGGTCGCGTCGAGCATATCGTCGACGGAATCTGCCCGATAAACCCCGTACTGGCGCAATGCCGCATCATAGATTGCATCTGATCCAGCCAATGAAGCAGTATGTGATTGCGCCGCATCTGCGCCCACTTCGCTGCGGCCCACTTTCATCATCACAACCGGCTTACCAAGGTCGCGTGCCTGCGACAGCGCATCGAGAAAGCGGTCTCGATCCGTTGCCCCTTCAAGATAACCCATGATGACCTTGGTGTTCGGATCTTCGGCACAATAGGCAAGGCTGTCGGCAAAATCGACATCGCTGGAATTGCCAGTGGTTGCCCAAAGGTTGATACCAATGCCACGATGTACTGCAAGCTGTAGGCAAAACGAACCAAAAGCCCCGCTTTGACTGACAATAGAGACCCCGCCAGCCTGCGGAAGGGCCTGCTCAATGGATGTGGTGAAAGTTCCAAACAGGTTCTTGCGGATATTTGCGATGCCAAGGCAATTGGGACCAACAACCCGCATACCGGCTTCGCGGGCTATATCCGCAATTTTTGCCTGAAGTGCCGCGCCTTCAGCATCCATTTCGGCAAATCCTGAACTGAAAATAACAACACCGCGAACGCCCTTGAGGGCGCAATCCTGTACTGCCTGTACCGCGAGCGACGCAGGCATCGCGATAATTGCTAGATCCACAGGCCCGGGAACCGCACCAATACTGGGATAGGCCTTCAGCCCTTGAACCACTTCGCGTTTGGGGTTGATTGGATAAATTGCCCCAGCGAACCCGTAGCGTTTAAGATAATCAACCGGCCGCCCACCGATGCGCGTCGGATCTCCCGAAGCACCGATAACCGCCACTGATTCTGGCGAAAAAAGCGCGTCCATTCCCTGTGTTCTCATGGTCTTTTCCTTAGTGATATTTTGGCCTTCAAGTCACATTTCCGTGGCCCTCGGCAGGTACATGTTTTCGGTTCGAATAATAGTCGATTTCAGCCCCTACCTCTAGCAATTTTGCACTGTGGCATTGCCGGGAATTCCTTTTCCTGCATTACGGCAATCGGAGCGAAATTAACGCTGGACAGGCTTAAGGGAAACTTTTGAGGGCGGTGTTGCTATGGTCACAGGCTTTGGCTGGTTCGGCCTAGCCCTGTTGTAGCTTTTGGCGCAAAATATCCAGTTCTTCTGACTGACCACGGCAATGGGGCGAGGTTGAAAATCTGTAATCCCCCCTAATTCTTGCGGGGCTTGAATCAAGTAACAGCACACGATCCGCTAGCTCTACGGCGTCTTGCAAATGATGGGTTACGATAAAGGTATGATAATTGGCGGCCTGCAATATGCCCCGTGTCAGGCTGCGCATCCGGCTCGCAGTTGCCTCGTCAAGCGAGGCAAAGGCTTCGTCCAGAATAAGGGTATCGGGATTGGCTGCCAAAGCGCGCGCCAAGGCAACGCGCCGCTGTTGACCAAGGGAAAGCTGGCTCGGAAAGGCTGCATGGCGCTTGCCTAGTTCAACCTGCGCCAGGGCGGCGAGAGCATTGGACTTGTCGCATCCTGTCGCAATCAGGATGTTATCCAACGCGCTGCGCCAGGGCAAAAGGGTTGGTTCTTGAAAAACTATGCCCACGCGCCCGACGCCGGTAAGGGTGCCGTCAAAGACAGGATCAAGGCCAGAAATAATCCGCATCAGAGTGGATTTTCCGACACCAGACGGGCCAGTCAGGGCCACGGTTTCACCCCGCTCCACGCTAAGGTAAATATCTCCCAGAACCTGCGTATCGCCAAAGGTTTTCTCAATGAGGTCAAGTTTCATCCTGACACTCCTTTTCGGCGCCACGCCGAGGAGGATTTTTCCCATGGTTGTACCACCAGATATTCGATCACCAGCATGATGGCGATAAACCCGAAGGCATAGGCAAGGATATGTCCGACCTCGAATAATTGAAAGTTCAAATGAATTTGAAAGCCGATACCATTGCTGCGGCCCAAAAATTCAACCACCAGTACGATCTTCCAGATAAGGGCAAACCCGGCCCGCCCGGCAGAGGCAAAATGGGGCGCAAGCTGGGGCATGATAACATGGCGCCATCGCGACAGGGGGCGCATTTCAAACGTCTGGGCCATATCATCGAGTGCCGGATCAAGAGCGCGCGCGCCTTCGCGCATCATCACTGCGATCATCGGTATTTTGTTGAGCGCCACAGCCGTAACCGCGGCAACCTCGGTTAGACCTATCCAAAGATAGCATAACACGATGACGACCAAAGCGGGTAGGTTCAGAAAGATGATTAACCACGGGCTCGCCCAACTGTTAAAACTCGGATTGCGCCCTGTGGCGATGCCCAACAAGCTGCCGATGCTCATGGCCAGGATGAAGGCGGCGATGACCCGTGCCAAAGTGGCCACCATATGAAATGCCATCTCGCCCGACAGCGCTTCCTCCCAGAATATCCGCGCGACAATATCAGGAGAAGGCAACAATGTGCCATCCTGTACATAAAGGGCCGCCCCCGCCCAGAGGGCAAGAAACACCAGAAGCGAAACAACCCCTTTGGAAAGGCCTGCGTAGCTATTTTGTGGGGGTATAGAAGATGCCATCAGGAAGTGATTTAGCCTTTCCAACAAGGGGTACACCACCAGTTTCGGCCATCAGCGCCAGAAATGCGGATGCTGCTGCGGGGTCAATCGGGTCTGTTGACGGAATGCCTGCGCGAAACCCGACTTTGAGGGCTCTGAAGGCAGCATCATTTTTGGTTTTCATACGCGGGCGCAGGCGATCCCATTCGGCGTCATCCTTGGCCAGCTTGTCTTTGGCGGCGCGCGAGGCCGCCGCAAATCCGGCAACCAAATCGGGGTGGTTGCGCAGAAATTCACCTTTGACCACATACCCAAGCAGAGGAATATCTGGGTCCAGCCCCAGAGCGGTCGCCGCATCCGCAACCGAGATGACTTCGCGAAAGCCTTTGGCCTTCATTTTGGCTAAAAAGTGCCAGAAATTGATGGTGCCCTGCAATTCGCCTTGTAGCGCTTTTTTGAAAATAAGCGGAGGTGCACCAAAAACCTGTTCGGTTTCACGCTTCAAATCAAATCCCAATTTTTGTTGCGCATAGGCTTGCAATATCAACCAGCTTTTATCGACCGGGCCTCCGGCTATGCCGACTTTCAGACCGGAAAGATCGGATAGCTTGTGTATCGGGCTGTCCTTCGCGACCATCAGGCCGCCGACGGATTTGGAATAGGGAATAAACACAAAATCTTTGCCCGCCGCTCGCTGGCGTGCCACCCAGACCCAGTCTGTAACTATTACATCGGCTTCACCGCCCTGAAAGGCGACCATAGCCGCCGATTTCCCAGCCAGCCCCGCTACTTTCAATTCAAACCCGTTGGCGGTGTCAAAGCCATTGTGCTGAATGCTGTCAAGTTCCCAATTTACCGTGCCAAATTTCAAGACGGCAATTCTCAGGGTTTCCCCCGCCATCGCTGTTGATGCCGAAACGATCATCAGTACTGCGGCAAAGAGTTTGGCAAAGCTTCGCATGAGAAATCCTTAGAGACTGATTAATGCGAGAATAGGCGATTGTATCGCAACAGAGAATAGGACTTTTGTCCAGTCATATCACGGCAGTATGTTTGTTGACATTTCGGCCTCTATGTTATCCCCTTGAACATCACCTTCTAGCTAGGCCCTGAATACCATGAGCTGCACCCTTTCCATTTCCGGCCTGAGCCATGCCTATGGCAACAGAGTGGCGCTTGATAACGTCGGGTTTGATATCGAAGCAGGCAGGTTTTGCGCCTTGCTGGGGCCTAACGGAGCGGGAAAATCGACACTTTATTCACGGCTGACGCGGCTGATTACCGGGGCACCTGCCAAAATATCCATTGCCGGAATAGATCTGGAAGCCGCACCACGCCAAGCTTTGGCGCGCATGGGGATTGTGTTCCAGCAATCCACCCTTGATCTGGATTTAACTGCTCATCAAAATCTGGTTTATTTTGCGGCTCTGCACGGGATCAGTGCAGGTGCAGCAAAATCGCGGATCGAAGCGGCGCTGGAGCGTTTGGACATGACGGACCGCGCCCATGAGAAGGTGCGCACCATGAACGGTGGGCATCGGCGGCGGGTTGAAATTGCCCGTGCCTTGTTGCACCGACCACAGGTTTTGCTGCTGGATGAGGCAACCGTCGGGCTGGATGCTGCCACCCGTAGTCAGATCACCGCACATGTGCATGCGCTCTGCGAGCAGGAAGGCATGACTGTCCTCTGGGCGACCCATCTGACCGATGAAATCAACCCCACGGATCAGGTTGTAATACTGCACCAAGGCAAGGTTCTGACCAATGATACAGCAAGCGCTATCGCAGGGGATGCGGGTCTGGAGGCCGCGTTTCTGGCGCTGACATCCGATGCTACAAAGGGTACGCGATGAACGCCTATTTGACGGCCATGTTGGCGATTATCTGGCGCGAGGGTCTGCGCTTTGTGCATCAGCGCGAACGGTTTGTTGCAGCACTTGTGCGCCCTTTGGTGTGGTTGCTAGTGTTTGCCGCCGGATTTCGCGCCGCCCTTGGCCTGTCCATCACGCCGCCCTATCAAACCTACATTACCTACGAGACCTACATCATCCCCGGCTTGTGTGGCATGATTATCCTGTTTAATGGCATGCAAAGTTCCCTCTCGTTGGTGTACGACCGTGAAATGGGGTCGATGCGGTTGTTGCTGACCAGCCCCCTGCCGCGCTGGTGGTTGCTATTTTCCAAATTGCTGGGGTCGTCGATGATATCGGTTGTGCAGGTTTATGTGTTTCTGGGCATCGCTGCGCTTTTTGACATTACGATGCCACCCCTTGGATATGTTGCCGTGCTGCCTGCGTTGCTGTTGTCAGGGTTGATGCTGGGTGGGTTGGGGCTGTTCCTGTCCAGCCTGATAAAGCAACTTGAAAACTTTGCAGGGGTCATGAATTTCGTAATTTTTCCGATGTTTTTTCTGTCTTCAGCGCTATACCCCTTGTGGAAAATGGCTGAGAGTTCCGGGGTTTTGGTGACAATTTGCAAGGTTAATCCGTTTACGCAGGCGGTTGAGATGATCCGCTTTGCGCTTTACAGTGAATTTAGCGGGCCTGCCTTTGCGTGGACAGGGGTGGCTACTATAGTATTTGTTTGTCTGGCTGTTTGGGGTTATGATCCCGCACGCGGAACCAACCGGAGATTGGGGTGATGAGCAGCATGACCGAATGGGCACTCATTGTTGACGATCATCCGCTTTATTGCGACGCACTTGAGTTGACGTTGAAATCGGTGTCACAGTTTTCGCAAATCCTGACAGCGAGTCGGCTTGGTGCGGCATTGGCGCTGATTGCGCAAAAACCGGCGCCTTCGTTAATTGTACTGGACCTCAACCTGCCGGATGTGAGGGGCATGGACGGTTTGGTGCGGCTGAAAACAGAGGTCAAGGATTGCCCGGTTATTGTGGTTTCCTCGATGGGTGAAAATGCAGTGATCGGTGCCGCGCTGCGGGCGGGGGCCTCGGGGTTTGTGCCTAAACATTCCAGCCGCTCGGTGTTTCGTGAGGCTTTGAACGTGGTTTCTAGTGGGCAAGTGTTCAAGCCCTCCGGGTATGTCGAGGTTGAAGAACCGCCGAACCGGCCCAGTTCCATTGAGCAACTGGCCTCTTTGACGCGCCAGCAAACCCGGATTCTGGAGTTCATCTGCAACGGAAAATTGAATAAACAGATTGCTTTTGATCTCTCGATTACCGAAGCGACAGTAAAGGCGCATGTCACCGCCATTATGCGTAAACTCGGGGTTCAAAACCGGACACAGGCGGTTTTGGTAGCGCAGGAAGCACGGTTCGCAAATCTGTTGCAAGGCGGCGATTAACCGGATTGGCCCACAGGATGTAACGCAAGATAGGATTTTGCCATATGGAAATTGTGGACCCCGCTGATTCCCTGCAACGCAAGAATGAAAAACTGCAAGTGATTGTAGATGCGTTAATGCAGCGGGCTGAACAAACCAGCGAGAATTCGAGCTATGCCTATGTGCAATTCGAGCGCGCCGCCTTGCTAGAGGCACAGGTGCGCAAACGCACCGCAGACCAAGAGCGGGTCATGGAGTTGTTGAACGAGTCCAACCAGCGGCTTGCAGAGGCGAACGAAGCCACTGAACTGGCGTGGTCGAATCTGAAGGAAGCCACTGAAGCCATTGCGGACGGCTTGGCCCTGTTTGATAGCAACGACAAGCTAGTGTTGTTTAACCAGCAGTTTTGTTGCGAACTTCCTGACGTGAGCAAGCAACTTAGAAACGGGCTAACCTTCATTGAATATCTGAAACTTGCCAGCCAGAGCGAAAATCTGGTTCTGGCGCCTTTTACGTCACCGGAAAACTGGATTGACTGGCGGCTGGGACAGCATCGCAAAAAGCGGGTCCAGTTCAATCTGGTTTGTTCGCTCGGCAATATCCTCCAAATCCAATCGCGACGCACCTCAACGGACAGTACTGTGGTTTTACATTCAGATGTCACAGATATCGTGCGTCAGGAGCGTGACCGGCTGATTGACCAGCAGATCATTCATTTGCGTGAAACCTTGAACCATCTGGATCAGGGCGTATGTATTTTTGATAACAAGGGTAATCTCGTCGGGCGCAATCGCCGCCTTGAATCCCTTTTGGATCTGCCGCCAAGCAGGTTTTCAAAGGGCCTGACAATCTTAACCCTTATCGACAAAATGCGCGATCAGGTGATGTTTTTTGGGCCGTTCAGCCTTAGCGATCTATCGGAATGGGTAGAACAGGAATCGAATAGGCGCACCATTGAATTTGAAGTTACACGTGGTGGTTCAACGATCCTGAGTGTGTTCGGGCAGGAAATGCCCAATCAGGGTTTTTTACTAAGCTTTCGTGACGTAACTGCCGAAAGGGAAGCGGGCAGAACTCTGGCGGAAATGAATGAAGCGCTGGAGCACCGTGTCAAAGAGCGTACAATTGAGCTGGATCAGGCACTGGCCGAAGCCAAGCGTGCCAACGCGTCAAAAACAAGGTTTGTCGCGGCGGCAAGTCACGATTTGGCGCAACCCTTGTCGGCTGCCAAGTTGTATATCGCGTCTTTGGCCGATGGTGGTGCTGTGCAGAATGCTAGTATGCAGAACGTTGTGGATGTGGCAAAAAAGGCCGAAACCGCTTTGCAAAGTGTTGAACAGATAATCGAGGCGCTGCTGGATATTTCCCGGTTCGATTCGCGGCTTGCCAAGTTTGATAGGCAACCTGTGCCGTTAAACGCAGTTCTGAATGCGCTGGAAAATGAAATGGTGCAACAGGCGCAGGCCAAGGGGCTGGCGTTCAATGTTGTGGGCAGTTCTCTGATTGTGAACTCCGATCCCGGTCTTTTGCGCCGGATTATCCAAAATTTTACATCCAATGCGCTGCGCTATACAGAAAAGGGCAAGGTCTTGGTGGGGGTGCGTCGTGTGGGTGAAAATGCGCGTATCGAGGTTTGGGATACCGGACAAGGGATTGAGCCGGAGGAACAAAAAGTCATTTTTGAGGAGTTTAAACAACTGGATCATGGCCCGCACGACACCGAAGGGTTGGGCCTGGGGCTGGCCATTGTCGAGCGTGCCTGCAAGGCACTAAGGCACCCATTGAGATTGCGTTCGACACCGGGCCGCGGCAGTTGTTTTTCGGTTGATGTTCCCATTATGATGAAGCCCGTGTTGCGGGTGATTGTCGATGCGCCAAAATCTGAACGCGTTGCAAAAGATGCGATCAGCGGATTGATTGTTTTGCTGGTTGTTACCGACCAACTCCTTTCCAGCGCATTATCCACGTTGATCGAGGGTTGGGGCGGTGTTGCGCTAGAGGTGGCCTCGGAAACCGAGGCGATTTCACTGTTGGAGGATGTAGATCTGGTGCCGGATGTTTTGGTTCTGGATGGCCATCTGAATGAGGGAAACACGGGCGTGGATGCATACGATGCGATCACTGCCCGATTGGGCACTCTGCCAACCCGCATTATCACTGCTGATCGTACAGAAGAGTTTCAATTGCAGTGTCTGGAGCGGCAATTGGAGGTGATGTACAAACCGATAGAACCGGCTGCTTTGGCTAGTTTTCTAAGCATTATTGCAAATACTTAGGCATTTTGTTTCACATACAGTTCAGAATTTATCCTCCTACTACTTTAGTCGTGACAAGGCCTATTGGTACTTTTCAGAGAGGGTTTTGGCGATAAGTTACCTTTAGCCGAGAGTATTTCGATCGCGAAATGTTTGAGCCAAAGGGAGGAAATCATGAAAAAAATCATTGTGAATGGGGTAGAATCATCCGTCGATGTGACGGACGATACGCCGCTGTTGTGGGCTGTGCGCGAGCAGCTCAAGCTTACGGGAACCAAGTTTGGTTGTGGTGAGGGTTTGTGCGGGGCCTGTACCGTGCATGTTAACGGCGAGGCCGTGCGCTCGTGTCAGACGCCAGTGGGCGACTTGGAAGACGGAGCGAAAGTTACCACGATTGAGGGTCTGCATCCTACCAACGAACACCCGTTGCAAGTAGCTTGGATTGAAGAGCAAGTTCCGCAATGCGGTTACTGCCAGTCCGGCCAGATTATGCAGGCGGCAGATTTGTTAGCCAATAATCCGAACCCGAGTGATGATGACATTGCTGCGGCAATGGATGGCAACATTTGCCGCTGCATGACTTATGGGAAAATCAAAACCGCGATCAAACGCGCAGCACAAGCCTGAGGAGGTCGTTATGAATGTGAAAAACACACCCGAAGTATCACGCCGCGCCTTTTTGGCCGGCGCAGGTACCGCCACTACTGCCCTGACCATGGGGTTTGCCATGGTGCCAGTTGGCATGTCAGCCGCTGATGCAGCCACGTCGAACATGTTCTCGCCGAGCATGTTCTTTGATATTCATCCGGATGGCCGTGTTGTTGTCCATATCTCCAAGTCCGAGTTTGGCCAACATGTTGGCACTGCGCTGGCGCAGATTCTATGTGATGAGCTGGAATGTGACTGGGCAAATGTTGAAATCAAGCATGTCGGCTTTGATGCACGCTTTGGTTTGATGATCACGGGCGGATCCTGGTCGGTCAACTGGTCATTTGATGCCATGTCACGCGCAGGCGCCGCAGGCCGAAAGGTTCTGATTGAGGCCGCCGTTGCCAAGTTTGGCGGAGCTGTTAGCGAATATACTGCATCTAACGGTGTTATTACCGGCAGAGGGCGTACTATCAGCTATGGCGATCTGGTTGCCTCGGGTGTGGAAGCCCGCTCGATGACCGAAGCCGAAGTTGCAGGCCTGACTCTCAAAACTGCGGATCAGCGTCGCTTTGTTGGTCAAGATGTTCCAGCACTGGATATCCCTGCAAAAACACGCGGTGAAACCGGTTACGGCATTGATGTGGAAATCGACGGCATGGTTTATGCTGTACCCGCCCCGCCACCTGTGCGCTATGGTGCCAAGGTCAATTCTGTTGATGACAGTGCTGCCAAGGCAATTGCCGGCTACATGAAACATGTGGTGATTGTCGATCCGATCGGAACGCAAACCGGTTGGGTTATGGCGATTGCCGACAGCTATTGGACCGCGAAAAAGGCCGCTGAGGCGCTGAAGATCGACTATGATCTCGGTCCCAATGCCGGTGTTTCACTTGCGAGTATCCATGCAGAATCTGCCCGCCTGATCGAGAGCGGCGAATCCAGCCGTCTGGTTCTCAATGAAGGTGATGTAGATGCGGCCCTGAAGGGTGGCGAAAAGCTGCATGAGGCGACCTATACAACGGGCGTTAACATTCACATGACGATGGAGCCGATGAACGCCACGGTTGATATCCGGGACGGAGTTTACAACATCCATTCCGGCAACCAGTTCCAGACACTTGTCATGGGTCTTGTACCTGCGGCTTTCGGAATTGAGGCCAGTCAGATCGTCTTTCACCAGCAGTCGCTTGGTGGCGGTTATGGGCGGCGGCTTGATGCGGATTATATCCTCATGGCTGTTGCGACCGCTGTTGATGTCGGCAAGCCGGTCAAAATGATCTGGACTCGCGAAGCTGATACCCAGTTCGATTTTACCCGCCCCGCTGCAACGATGAAAATGACTGCCAGCACAACGGGTAAAAAGATCGACGCGTGGGATTCAAACAGCGCGTCGTCTTGGCCAAATGCGCGTATGGCGCCGGCATTTATGGTGCCTGACCTGAGTGGCAACGAGGAAAACAAATATGACCCCTTTGCCATCAACGGAGCGGATCATTGGTATACGATTGCAAACCGTAGGGTTAGCAACTCGCAGAATATGATTGCGCAAAATGCTTTGCCTCCGGGAAATGTGCGGGCCGTTTCGCCCACTTGGCAGTTCTGGGCAGGCGAGAGCTTTGTTGACGAGGTTGCCCATGCTGTTGGGGCCGATCCCCTGAAAATGCGGTTGTCTATGCTGGACGGTGCTGGTCAAAATGCCGGTGCTGGACCGACGACTGATGGTGCGATACGTCTTGGTAAAACGCTGGAGAAAGCCGCAGAAATGGGTGGCTATGGCAAAGACATGGGCGCGGGCAAAGGCGTTGGCCTTGCGTGTGTTTCCAGTCAGGAGCGTGGCTCTGCGACCTGGACTGCCTGTGCAGCGCAGGTCAGTGTTGACAAGGCTAGCGGCGAGTTCACCGTAGAAAAGCTGACTATTGTCACTGACGTTGGCACAGCGGTAAATCCGGCAGGTGTTGTGGCGCAGGTCACTGGCGCGGCCATGTGGGGCTTTTCGCTGGCGACGCTTGAAGAAGCTGAAGTGGAAAACGGCGCTATTGTCGCCAACAACTTTGACGGCTTTACCCCGGCGCGCATGTCAGATGCACCTGAAGTAGTGGTAGAACTGATTGAAAGTGGCCATTACCCAGTGGGCGCAGGCGAGCCAGCGGTGACTGCGGTTGCACCGGCAATTGCCAATGCGATCCAGATTGCGGTTGGCGCGCGGGTTCGCTCGCTGCCGATCACAGCTGAAAAGGTCAAGGCCGCGCTTTAAGCCTGACCCTAAAAGAAAAAGGCGCCCCTGCTGCAAGGTGGGGGCGCTTTTTTGCCGTATGGATTGAGCATTAATCAGGCATCGGCCAATCCTGCTTACGGGGCAGCCAGCGGGGCGCACGATCCTTGCCGACAGCCTCGTTCAATTGTTTGATATACTGCTTCAACTCTTCTTTCTCGCCCAGCAAACAATCTGTTTTGGTATGCCGACTTGGCAAACTTGCCGCAAGGTGAACGGGTGCCTGATCTTGCCCTGATATTTCAAGAACCAACTTTCGGTTCAGGGTCGGGCCGAATTCGTTCCAGTTCAGCAAAGGCTCCATGAAGGCACCAAAACCGCCGATCACACAATCCTGAAAATACAGGGCCAAGGATGCTTCTGGTCCAGCATCATTCCCAGTTATCAGCGGCAAACCGTTGATCGTTACGCCGTTATACACCAATTTGTCACGTATCCGGTCAACGCGTGGCCCATTGTTGTTAAAGCCATCGCTGGAGATATCGACAACATGGCGATTGGCCTGAAACGGGCTTTGGCGAAGCAGTTTGAAGGAGGTTTCTAGTGCCTCTGAAATTGAGGTCCGCCCCCGCCGGTTGACCTGCATGTGGCTCAGTTTTTGCGAAAAGGAAACGGCGCTTTGTGGGTCGTAAATCAGGGTCCACGGCACCACCTGAAATTGGATGTCCTCTCCGGCCCATTCCAAGTAGGTGACGGCAATCCGTCCGCGATAGCCCGAGGTAATCGCCGCGATCACCTCGGGGTTCTGAAACGCAGCGACATAGCCACGTCGCTGGATGTCCTGCTCGTCCCGAGAGATCGAAAAAGATATGTCCACTGCAAGGACAAGCTGCATATCCACTTCGATCGGAGTGGATTCAGCAAGGGCGAAGGATGCAGGGCAGGCCAGACCGAGACAGGCCAATGCCTGTTTCAACATGTTTGTCCAAGCTTTCTGCATTTTTTCCCCTTAACCAGGCCGGAATGCTGCCCCCCACGGGAAGCGTCCGACCTTGATGGTTTTTATTGGTTTCAGTGTTTCTACATCAATTACCGTTACATCGCCCGAAATGCCGTTAGTCGCGAAAACCTGTTTCTCATCCTCGGCAAATTCCAAATGCCAAACTCGACGGCCGACCAGAACAAAGCCGATTGCCTCAAAGGTTTTAGCGTCAATAACGGCAACGTGGTTGGCTGGCCCCAAGGCCACAAATGCCTTGGTTCCATCATCTGTTAGGCGGATACCCACGGGCTGTATCAGATCATCTGAAATACCGGGGATATGCATGTTGAGCGTCTGGATGATTTCTTGCGTCGCGGTGTCGATAATCGCAATTGTGCCGCCGATTTCAGAACTAACCCAAAGGCGATCCCCGGATTTCGAAAACTCCCCGTGGCGCGGACGTTGGGCCACCAGTGTGTTGTTGAAAATCTCGGCGCTCTCAGTGTCGATCCAATGCACCATATTGGTGGTTTCCGAGGTGACAATCGCGATTTTGCCGTCGGGGGAAACAGCCATGCCTTCGGGTTCAATGCCAACGTCGATTTCCGCAACGGCCTCGCCGGTTTCGACATTCAAAACGGTGGCCAGCGCGTCCTCTTCGTTGGAAATATACAGGTGTTTATTGTCGGGGTGCAGCGCGAACTGTTCGGGGTCTTCGCCTGATTCCAAGCGCCGGATCACCAAGCCGGTATTCGGGTCGAGCACATCAATGGCATCATCATCCGAGGCGCAGATATATAATTCGGAAAAATCTTTGGCAAATGTAATTCCGCGCGGGCGCAGGCCGACATTATAGGTTGCCTTGACCTTGAGTGTTTTGGTGTCAATGACACTAACGGTGTGGTCTTTTTCGTTGGTGATCCACATCTCGCCCGCCAGGGCAGTTTGGGCGTTTAGGCCCATAACAAGTGCCGCCGCCAATCTGAGATGGTAAAATTTATACATTTTTGCTTCCTGTTGTTTACGGGTTGTCAAAAGCACCGCAGGTGCTCTCGGGGGCGTCAAGCCCCAGGGTGTCCAGCTCGCTATGTTGATGCAGGAAACCCGGCAAGGGGGCATTGGCCACGACCGCGCGAGGGTGGGTAAGGTGGATGACTTGGCGCATTTGGCCATTCCAGTTGCGAAACGACAGCTTGCGGCCTTTAAAGCCGGCCAATTCAAAAGCAGCGGACAGGATATAGTTGCGCAGGCTGGCGGCGTCACTGCTGTTGGTACGGGTGACGGCCTCTCCGATACTGCGAATCGCGGCCCAAGCGGCATAATCCACTGGGCGCATGGTACGGGCAGCGGTATCAGTAAAACGAGCTTGCAATTGCGCCGCACCCCAGCTCTCAACCGCGCCAGACCAGGCCACAGGGGTAATCCCCTCGCTGCCCGCGATCGGGCGGGGCAGCCATGTGTTGTAGGGCAGGTAACGGGCGAAATCATCGGTTTCGTCGGCAACGATCAGAATGTCGTGGCGCGGAAACTCCTGCGTTAATAGGGGGAGTTCGGTTGATGCAGTGCGACGCAAATCGGCGTCAATGACCCATTTCTTCACCTGCTTGATCATCAAACCAAATTTTCGAGCAGAACTTTGCAGGGCATTTGCAAAAGCGTGATCTGCCGGATGGCGGCCCTCTATCATCACCAGATCATTCCAGCGCCGCAAAAGCAGAAACTGCGCCAGAGCATCACCGCGCATGGCATAGCTTGGGGCCGTATGCAGCACATTTGCGCGGCAATTGGCATCCCGCAAGGCCACATCGGGACTGCGCACATTCAAAATCAGGTGGTCAGCATTTGCAGGCCTATCAGCAAATGCCAGAATTGCTACAGCCGGTGCATCAATCAGGATTAGGTCGCCTGGCTGTTTTAATGGGCCGGAGATGGGTGCAAGCGTGCCGTCCTTGAGCAGGTCAAACACGGAAAGGGAGTATTTATGCCCCAGAAACTTGCCGGTGCCTGCATTGTCATTATTGCCAAGCACCGCACCGGCAAGGCCTTCGTCTGGCGGGATCGGATCGAGATTGGATAAAACCGGTGGGCGTTCTACGGTTAGGCGGACATAAGAAATATCTGCTTTGATGCCCTCAGCTTGCGCAGGGGTGTTAAAAGCCGCCGAAACTGCACAAACAACTCCGAATATTGCAGCTGATAACTTTACCAAATATATCTGCAAACGGCTCTCCCCCGAAAAATAGCTCAGTTGTTGGCCATCTACCCAGTGACCGTACCGCAGGACCCTAATTCGAAACTATACGACTAAAGTAAGGTATCCTAGGGAACTCATATTGAATACAAATATTTCGTGGGTCATTCCAGTTTCTGGACTGACTTTTCGTGATTTGACTTGAGGGGATGCAAAGCAAATGCGGTCTGCTCGTGGTTGAGTTCAACAACAACCTGGGAGGAAAATAATGCAATTTACCCATTTTTCAAAGCTCGGAGCCGCTGCGGCACTCGCGCTAGGGACTTTTGTATCACAGCCGGTTTTTGCGCAAAGCGCAGACGATTTGATTAACGATGCCAATGATCCGTCTACACTTTTGACATATGGTATGGGTTATGGCCAACAACGCCACAGCCAACTTGATGCAGTTAACGCTGGAAACGTGTCTAAGCTACGTCCAGCTTGGTCCTATTCGTTGGGTGATAATCGCGGTCAGGAAAGCTTTCCAATGCTTTATGACGGCATGATGTATGTCACCACCCATAACTCAACTGTCGCGCTGGATCCGCTAACCGGCAAGCAGCTGTGGAAAACTGCAGTTGATTATCCGGCCGAAACACCGCGCGTAGCCTGTTGTGGTATTGTGAATCGGGGTTCCGCGCTGTATGAAGGCAAGATTTTCCGCACCACACTTGATGCGCATATAACAGCACTGGATGCAAAAACCGGCAAAGAGATCTGGAAAACCAAGTCTATTGATTTCAAAAGCGGTTATTCCATGACTGTTGCGCCGATGATCGCTGATGGCGTTCTGATCACGGGTATTTCTGGTGGTGAATACGGTATTCGCGGCTATATCGAGGGCTATGATCCTGATACCGGTGCCCGGCTTTGGCGGACCTATACGGTTCCAGAGCCAGGCGAGCCGGGTTCGGAGACATGGAAAGATGGCGGTGACGCATGGAAACGGGGCGGTGGGCCAACTTGGTTGACGGGTTCGTATGATCCCAAGCTTAACACTGTCTTTTGGGGTGTTGGCAACGCGGCCTCCTGGAACGCGGGCATTCGTCCGGGTGATAACCTCTACACAGCTTCAATTCTGGCGCTTGACCCCAAGACTGGTTCAATCAAGTGGCATTACCAAACGTCACCTAACGACCCGTTTGATCATGATGGTGTGAACGAATTGGTACACGCCACTATTGATGGTCGCGATGTTGTTATGCAGGCCAGCCGTAACGGGTTCTACTATGTGCTTGATCGCGCAACCGGTGAGCTGGTTGCAGCAAATCAGTTTATCGACAAGCTGAACTGGGCTGATGGTGTTGATCTGGCAACCGGGCGTCCAATTGACAACGATATTGTCAAAAAGGCCCGTTCTGGCGAAGAGGTCGAATACTGGCCTGGTGCACTTGGCGGCAAGAACTGGTCTCCAACTTCCTATGATGCCAAGACACAGACCACTTTCATTAACACACTTAACGGTGGCATGAAGTATAAAGCGGTTGAGCCACAGTATCGGCCCGGCGTCTTTTACTTTGGTGCAGAGTTCGCCTTTACATGGGGTGAAAACCGTGGTGCGCTGAAAGCGATTGATCCGATGACTGGCAAGGTCAAATGGCAAAACGAAGTTGAAATCCCGCGCCTTGCAGGTGTTCTGTCAACTGACGGCAATCTGGTATTTACCGGGGCGACAACCGGTGAGTTTGAGGCGTTCAACGCTGAAACCGGCGACAAGCTTTGGGAATATAACACTGGTTCTGGTGTTGTTGGCCAACCTGTTACCTGGGAAAAAGACGGCACTCAATATGTTACGGTTCTGTCTGGTGGCGGCGCGGTTTATGCGCTGTTCTCTGGTGATGAGCGTCTTGCTAGTACCCCATCAGGTGGTAGTGTCGTGACTTTTGCATTGGTGGAGTAAGATACGCTAATGATCAAAATACTTGCACTCGCATTGTGCATGCTGGCGTCCTTTGGGGCGCCAGTTTTTGCAAGCGAAGACCTGTTAAAGAAAGAACAGGGCGTGTTCGACATGTTCTGCGCTCATTGCCATGGGAAGCACATGGTCAATCCGGGGACGTCCTCGTTTGATTTGCGCAAATTTCCAAAGGACGAGAAAGACAGGTTCTTTAATTCTGTCAATAATGGTCGGGGCGATATGCCTTCTTGGGGTGATATTCTTTTGCCCGACGAAATGGATTTGTTGTGGCACTATGTGGTCACACGCGCCGGCAAAGAACCCGCGCCGTTTGGGTCGGTTCAGGCATCAACTGAGAAAGATAATTCTGATACCAACAGTGCCCAACTCGCCAATCCGGAAGAGGTGCTAGAGAAAGCAAGTGGTAAGTTCAACGTTCTTTGCGCCCATTGTCATGGCAAAGAAATGGTGAGCCCGGGTACTGCGGCTTTCGACCTCAGAAAGTTTCCCAAGGAGGGAAAGGACAGGTTTTATAACTCTGTCAATACGGGGCATGTTGATATGCCGGCATGGGCGGATATTCTGAAATCGGAAGAAATCGACCTGCTGTGGTATTATGTGAACACCCGAGGCGGTACAGAGCCTGCATCATCCGATGCAATGCCTGAAAAACACGGCTCCTTACTTATCAAACCAGGCACGCTTACCGCGTGCCTGGCTAAAAACGGCGGTGTTATGTCGTCGCGGCGCGCCAAGGGCGGTGCCGGAATGGATTATGAATTGGTGGCCGCGCTCGCAGACCGGATGGATCTCGCGCTGGCTGTTGAATGGTTCGAGAGCGAACAAGAAGAAGAAAGCACTCCTGTACGCGAGGCATATGCTTTGCTGGCTTACGGTGTTTGCGATGTGTACCCGGGCTTTGCGCTGTATGAAACATCACTAAGCGCCTTTTTCAAAACCCGTGCGGCGCTGCCCCGTTGGGTCAACCGGCCAACCACATTAGGGCCGGAATTTCAGGTCGATCTGGAACCGATCAGTGTTTCCGATCCCTATGCGCGTATGGAGATGGGTGTAGTTTACCGCACACCGGATTTTGAACGCGACATCAACCAGATAGCGGATATGGAGGGGCTGCGCATCGGCGTAGAGGAGGGCACGCTTTCCGGTATTCTGACCCTGCGCCAAGGCACAGACAAAATGGTGGCCGAGGCCAGTACGTTCAATCCCGGAGCTGATTTCCTGTGGCAGATGGAACAGGGCGAATTTGATGCGGCGCTGGTGACCATCGGCGCCTATGACTTCCACAAAAAACAGAATTTCGTTAGCACGTTGTCGTTGGATGAATATCGCCATCAGATCGGGTTTAACCTGAGCCTTGCAATGCTAAAGCGTAACCGCGATTTGCTGGATCAAATTGATCCGTTGATCCATGAAATGATTGATGACGGTTCCATGGCTAAACTGGCCAAGAAAAGTAAACATACCTATGCCAAACCCCATATGCCTTGGGTGCAAAAACATCTAACTATGCAGGATATTATTTTTCGGCGCTAATGCCAGTTACAGGTTTTACGGCGCCGGGAATACGACTTTCGTCTTGATTCAACAGGAATTGGCCCAATGTGATTTGACTTGCTTTTAGGTGCTGGTACGGTTTTGAGAAATATTTACTCAGATATTGGCGCTTTAAAACAGGAGATCAGAAATGACAAAATTGAACCCTCGCAAACTTGTTTTTGCCATGTCTGTGCTGGCTGTTCTGCCATTTTCTGCCATTGCAGGCAATTCTTCTGGGCCGCTTCTTGAATATATGAAAATTGCCAACCCGATGCTCGAAAGCGAAACTTGGGGTGATTATCTGCGCGAAGATACAGTTGGCTCGGCTATGGTGTTTGACGGGGAAGATCTTATGGCGCTGGATGCGCCCGTGCAGGCGTTTGATGCAGCAACAGTGCCTTTTACCCTGCGCCAACGGGAAGATACTGGGTTGCGGATCACCAATCTAAAGATTGTTGTTGATGAAAACCCGATGCCGATGGCCGCTGAATTCAAGTTTGGCAAAGCGATGGGCAATGTCACCTTTGAGGCACGCGTCCGTTACGATGTTTTTTCCAATATTCGCGCCGTTGCCAAGGTCGAGGACGGGCGAACCTTTATGGTGGGCCGCTTTGTTCAGGCCGCAGGGGGCTGTTCCGCGGCTGTGTCGCGCGATCCGGTTGCCGCGCTGGAAACCATGGGCCAGATGCGCCTGAAGCAATTTGATACATCCGGCGGCCAAATGAGCGAAATGCCCGGCACAGAACGCGAAGTTCAACTGATGATCCGGCATCCGAATTTTACCGGAATGCAAGTGCGCAGCGGTACACTTGATCATATAGACGCCCGCTATGTCGACTTTATCGAGGTGAAATTGGGCGATGAGATGCTCTTTACCATGGAAGGTGGTTTTTCAATCAGTGAAAACCCGGCGTTCCGGTTCAGTTATATTGACAATGGTGCGGATGAAATGACCGTGCGGGCGGTTGATACGGATGGCGCGGAATTCATCAAAACCTTTGCCCTGCGCTCTGGCGCTTGAATCATCTCTGCATGGTCCGGTTGATTTTGCTTACATGTTGTGGTGTGTTGTCTGCATGGGGCAATATAGCGACGGCCCAATCGGCAACTGCCCCAGCGGGGTATCGCCAAACAGACTATGACGCACCTGTCCCTGAGAAAGTAACCGGCGCGGTAACGGTTGATGATGATGCAGCCTATGCCCTGTGGCGAACGGGGCGGGTCGCATTTATTGATGTCATGCCAAATCTGCCACGCCCCAAGGGTCTGCCTGCGGATGCGGTCTGGCGCGGGCGTTCCCGTCAGTCGGTGCCCGGAGCGATCTGGCTGCCCGAGGTTGGCTTTGGTACATTTGACGTGGCGGCGGAACGGCAGTTTGATCAAGGTCTGAAAGCGGCCACCAAGGGTGATAAAAATGCCCCGGTTTTGTTCTTGTGCCGCGCTGATTGCTGGATGTCATGGAATGCCTCCAAACGCGCTGTGGCGCAGGGCTACAGCCGTGTTTTCTGGTATCCCGAGGGCAGCACAGGCTGGAAATTTTGGGACTGGCCCACCAAACGTTTGAAAGTATTCAAAAACCAATGACCCCCCTGTTCGAAATTCTGGCCAACCTGTGTTTGGGCGCGGTCTGCGCGGAACACATTTTACCCGTTTCCCACCCCATGACCCAACAGAAATGCGAAGCGAATGCGGCGCATGTGGTGTCGACTTGGATCGACAAACACCCCGCGTATACCGTCAAGGATCAAAGTTGCATGTCGGTTGCGGCACTTGCCCCCAAGGCTATCTCGGTAACCGAAACGGCCCCCAATCATTTCGTGCATTTTGGCAAGGTTGAAGATGTCATCGCCGGCAGCGATGGCGATGTGGCCAATACCGGTTTTATCATAGGTTCGGATGGCGTGGCGGTGATTGATTCCGGCACAACCCGATTTGTTGGCGAATCGCTGTATTTGGCGGTGCGTCAAAAGACCGACCTGCCAATTAACTGGCTGATCTTGACCCACATGCACCCCGATCACATTTTGGGGGCCGAGGTATTCCAAGAGGCGGGAGCGGAAGTGATAGGCAGCGAAAAGCTGAATAGTGCGGTAGGTATTCGCGCAGAATCCTACGTCGGCAACATGTTGCGCCTGTTAGGGGAAAAGCAAGTGCATGGCACTAAGGTTATTCTGCCGACCAAGGCTGTTTCTGGTACGTTTGAAATTGACCTCGGGGGGCGGGTGCTGACCCTTGCCAATTACAAAACGGCGCACACCAACAATGACCTGAGTGTGTTTGATCAAACCTCCTCTACGCTGTGGACAGGTGATTTAGCTTTTCTGGAGCATGTTCCGGCACTTGACGGGTCTATTAACGGCTGGATTGATGTGTTGGAGACCCTAACAAGTATGAAAGCCCGCGCCATCATCCCCGGCCATGGGCGTTTTGTGGCCGATCACCCCGACGGGTTGCAGCCTACGTTATCCTACCTCAAAGCATTGCGTTTGGAGGTCCGCGAGGCACTGGCCAAGGGGGAAAATCTGGCAACAACCGCCAGCCATGCGGGGACGGGTTTAAGAGCGGATTGGCAGATGTTTGTTTCCTTTAATGCTCGAAATGCGACTAACGCCTATGTCGAGCTTGAGTGGGAATGAGTTTGCCAAAGTTAAAAGGTACGACCAATGTCGCATACTCAGTCACCAGAAACAGGGCTATTCTTTCGAAAGGATACAACTAGGGAGAAGACAAATGACTTGGAATAAACCACAAGCGGTAGAAGTTGCCTGCGGAATGGAAATCAACATGTATGGCCCGTCAGAGGATGATCGCGGCGGAGACTTGTTCTAAACCAATGCAAATAAAAATACTGGGAGCAGGGGCAGGGGGAGGCTTGCCGCAATGGAATTGCGGGTGCCAAAACTGCTCTGATGCCAGAAACGGATTGATACCACCGATGACCCAGTCGTCGGTGGCTATTTCTGTTGATGGCGTGGATTGGGTTGTGCTCAATGCTTCGCCTGATATCCGTGGGCAATTGCAGGCAGTACCGGAAATGCACCCACAGTCCGTGCGTGGCACACCAATTGCATCGGTAGTGCTAACCAACGCGGATATTGATCACATTGTTGGCTTGCTGACTTTGCGCGAAAAAACCCCATTCAACGTTTTTGCGACCCATGAAACCCACAGCGTGCTGGCGGGAAATTCGGTGTTTGGGGTGCTGGACAACGAACTGGTGGGGCGCACTGAAATTAGGCTGGAACAACCGTTTGAACCGGCCCCCGGCCTGTCGATTACCCCTTTCGCTGTCCCTGGTAAGGTGGCACTTTTTCTTGAAGGCGAGGATCTGGATCTTAAGGCAATGGGTGAACAGACTATCGGGCTGCGGATCAGCGATGCTACTTCGGTGCTTTATTATGTGCCGGGTTGTGCCGAAATTCCCGATTGGTTGCTGGAGCGTTTGCAAGAGGCCGACATGTTGCTGTTTGACGGTACCGTCTGGGAAAACGACGAGATGCAGCAAACCGGCACGGGCGTAAAAACTGGCGCGCGGATGGGACATGTTTCCATGACAGGTGAAGCGGGCAGCATTGCCCGCCTGTCGGCCCTGCAGGATTGCCGCAAGATATTTATCCATATCAATAACACCAACCCGATCCTGCAACCGGATGGCCAAGAGCGTGCCGCAGCCGTGGCCGCGGGGTGGACAGTATCGCTAGACAAGATGAGTTTTCAAACATGACAGATAAAGCCCAAAGCCCCGCCGATTTTGAGGCCCGCTTGCGCCAGATCGGCGCCGACCTTTATCACGATAAACACCCGTTCCACAAATTGTTGCATTCGGGTGGTTGCACGATGGATCAGGTGCGTGCTTGGGTCATCAACCGCTATTATTACCAAAGCCGGATACCGATGAAGGACGCGGCCTTTATGAGCCGTGTCAATGATCACAACCTGCGCCGCATCTGGCGCCGCAGGATCGAGGACCACGACGGTACCGACGAAAATACTGGCGGCATTGCCCGCTGGCTAAAGCTAGCCGAGGCGGTCGGGTTGGACCCGGATTATGTCAGCTCTGAGGTGGGGATCATGCCCGCCACGCGCTTTGCAGGGGATGCCTATGTTCGTTTTGTTCGCGATGAACCGCTGTTGCCCGCCGTGGCCTCCTCATTGACGGAAATGTTTGCGCCGCAAATCCACAAAGATCGGATCGCCGGTCTGATAGAGCACTATGATTTTGCCACACTGGATAGCACCGCCTATTTCCGCCAGCGCCTGAACGAGGCTCCCAAGGATGTGGCCTTTGGTTTGCAATGGGTTCTGGATCATGCCCTGACAAAACAAGATCAGGATGCGGCGGCCGCCGCACTGGTTTTCAAGACGCAAATGCTCTGGGCGCAGCTTGATGCGCTTTGGTTGGGGTATGTTGAACTCGGCCATATCCCGCCGGGCAGTTGGCAACCGGGCGAGGGGATGTTGTCGTGAGCAGCAAACGCATTCCGGTTTTACCACGCGGGGTGCGACTGCATTTTGACAAGGTGCGTGGCCAGAATGTGCTGCTGGCACCTGAACGCACATTGTTTCTGGACGACGTTGGCCACCGGATCCTTTTGGAGCTGGATGGCCAGCGAAGCATTGCACTGATTGGCCAACATTTGGCCGCGATCTACAATGCGCCGGAAGATGCCATTACCAGTGACATTAATGAATTTATTGACGATCTGGCCGATAAACGTGTGATTGGATTTGCCGATGCGTGATGCTGCCCTTGCCCCGCCCCCAATTGCCATGCTGGCCGAGCTAACCCACCGTTGTCCGCTGGCCTGCCCCTATTGTTCCAACCCTGAGGAATTGATTGCGCGGGAAAAGGAACTGGATACTGAAACCTGGATAAATGTTTTCCGCCAAGCTGCGGAAATGGGGGTTTTGCAAGTGCATATTTCCGGTGGCGAGCCCGCCTCGCGCCGTGATCTGGTCGAACTCGTCAAAGGGGCGCGGGATGCGGGGCTTTATGTTAATTTGATCACTTCTGGCGTTGGCCTTACTGATGCACGGTTAGAAGAATTGGACAAAGCGGGGGTCGACCACATCCAGCTGTCGGTTCAGGGTATAACCGCGAAAACGGCCGATTGGATCGGTGGCTATGAGGGCGCTTTTGCCCGCAAGATGGCCGTGGCGGATAAGATCGCCGAGATTGGTTTTCCGTTAACACTGAATGCAGTGATGCATCGGCATAATCTTGATGATCTGCCCGCAACAATCGAGTTGGCCAAACGGCTCGGCGCCCGCCGGATCGAGATTGCTTGTGTGCAGTTTCAGGGCTGGGCCCTGAAAAACCGCAGTATGTTGCAACCCACCCGCGAACAGGTGGACGACGCCAAACGGGTTGTGGCCCGTGCACGCGAGGAATATCGCGGTACTATGGTTTTCGATTTTGTGCCGCCAGATTATTATGCGGATTTTCCAAAGGCCTGCATGGGTGGTTGGGGAAGCACCGGATTGAATGTCACACCCGACGGTCGGGTTTTGCCTTGCCACGCCGCCGAAACCATTCCCTCCTTGACGTTCCAGTCAGTTAAGGATGCTTCGCTTGCCGATATCTGGTATAATGGAGTTGCATTTTCCGCGTTCCGAGGCACCGACTGGCTGCCTGATTTGTGCCAAAGCTGTGACCGTCGCGATGTAGATTTTGGTGGTTGTCGCTGTCAGGCAATGGCCGTTACAGGGGACGCCACCGCCGCCGATCCGGTGTGTCGAAAATCCCCACATCGCCATTTGGTTGATGAGGTTTTGGAGGCAGAAGTTGTTCCCATGGGCAACAAGGCATTTGACTACCGAAAGTTTCCTGCCAATAGATAAGGCGTTACCAAAGGCTGTGAGATTGGGTGCACAATCCAACATTCTGGGCTTGCCAAAACCGAGTTCTCCACGTTTACTGCTTGATGCAGATCGAAAGGGAGAAATATGGCGGGTAGCCAACAATCAATAATTCAAGACAATAAAAGTGTGCATATAGTATGCCGCGCACATTCTGAATCTGCAAATCCAGAAGAAATCAGCGATCTTCGTAGAAATCTAGGAGAAGGCCCTTTTGCACAGGTTTTCCTGTTTATTGCAGGTGGCGCGGATTTTGATGGCATTGTCAGCGCTGCCCAACTGGAGTTCGGCGACACTCCGATAAGTGCTTGCACTACTGCTGGCGAAATATCCCAGAATGGTTATGGTGACGGCGGCATCATTGCAGTTGGATTTCCATCTTCCCATTTTGACGCCCGGTCCATTTTTATTGATGATTTGGACGCCCTCAATCAAGAAACCTTGATCGGTCAGTTTATTCGAAATCGCCATGATATGGCGGCAGCGCACCCCAATTGGGATTTTGAATTTGCCTTTACCATGATTGATGGCCTGTCGATGCGCGAAGAGGCATTGCTGCGCGCCCTGACGCCGGGCCTTGGCGGGATGCCCCTGTTTGGAGGCTCTGCTGGCGATGGCCCTTACTTCGGTGAGACTTGGGTTGCGCACCAAGGTGTGACGCGAGAGAACGCCGCCGTTATTTCCGTGATACGCACCTGTTGCCCGGTCAAGGTTTTCAGCCTCGACCATTTTTCGCCTTCGGATCGTGTTATGGTTGTAACCAAGGCAAATCCGGAGAAACGAACGGTTTCAGAAATCAACGCGGAACCTGCACTTGTTGAATATGCTCGGGTGCTGGGTCTTTTGCCAGAGCAGGTTACGACAAATACATATGCCGCAAATCCACTTTTGGTCAGAATTGGTGACACCCATCACGTTCGTGGCATTTTGCGCGCCGAGGAAGATGGCACACTTGAATTTGCCTCGGCCATTGATGTGGGCGTTGTGCTTCGTTCTACCCAAGCAGACGACATAGAGACCCACCTTAGGCGCAAGCTTGCCACCCTAAGTCAAATCAACACACCCGATGCCATTTTGGCCTGTGATTGCCTTTGGCGCAGGGTTGAAATCGACGGGAAACAGGCCACCCGAGAGATTTCGGCAATTCTGTCAGATAACCGTGTGATCGGTTTCAATACCTATGGCGAGCAAATTGATGCTTTGCATGTCAATCACACGATGACCGGTGTGGCAATTTATCCGCCCTTGGATAAAGATATCAGCCAAACACGATAGCGAAAGCGCCGTTACGCACCGAACTCCGCCCGAATTTGTGCTGTGTGTTCCCCCATACCCGGCACGGCACCTTGTTTGATTTCGTCCCGCAGCGGTGATGCAGTTACTTTGGCTTTGCCACCCGGAGTGTCGATTTCAATCCGCCGCAGGGCAGGATGGTTTGACAGGTCAGGCAGGCTCGAGACATTTGCCCAAGGCAATTTACTCGTCTCCAACAGGGCAATCAGCGCATCGCGGGTCTGGGTTTTGCAAAACTCGGCGATGATGGCGAACAGCGCCGGCGTATTGGTCACGCGGTCCGCATTGGAGACAAAACGCGGGTCCTCAATCAATTCAGGCCGTTCCAGCACGCCTTCACAGAAACGCACCCATTCCGCATGTTGCTGGCAAACGATTACTACATCACCGTCACTACAGCGGAATTTTCCATAAGGCGCGATCACCGAATGGGCCAGCCCCATGCGCGGGGTTTCGCGGCCCATGTAATCATAGTGCAGCAAGGGAACGCACATCATATCGGCTATGGCGTCGAACATAGCGATTTCAATTGCTTTGCCCTTGCCAGTAATACCGCGTTCTATCAGTGCTTCCAGAATGGCGGTGTGCGCGGTGGCACCGGTGGTGATGTCCGCCATCGAGACCCCCACCTTAACCTGTTCGTCCGGCGTTCCGGTCACAGCACAAATGCCGCTTTCGGCCTGAATTAGCATATCATAGGCGAGCCGTTTAGCATAGCTGCTGTCTTGGCCATAGCCAAAGATGTCGACGCAAATCAGCTGCGGATATTTTGCGACCAGTTCCTTACCGCCTAGTCCCAGACGATCTGCCGCGCCTGGTGCGATATTGCGCACGAATACATCTGCCTTGGCGACCATCTGTTCCAGCAAGGCGCGGTCGCCCTCTTCCTTGATGTTCAGTTCGGCGCTTTCCTTGCCACGGTTCAGCCATGTGAAATAGGCGCTGGTTCCCAGAACGGCCTTGTCATAATGGCGCGCTGTTTCACCGCCTGCACGTTCAACTTTGATAACCCGCGCACCGGCATCTGCAAGGCGCATGGTACACATTGGGCCGGCAACCGCCTGTTCCAGCGAAATGACCAAAAGTCCGTCCAGTGGCAGCATCGTTATCTCCTAAAATGATCCGCAATCCAGGGCCGTTGACAGGCCGCAAAGCCACTGTTACGAATGTCCGGACAAATTGTCCACCCCAGTTTTCGGAGCCATGATGAGAAAAATCGCAGAGAACCGCTATCGCGCGGAAATCGGTCTGTACTTTGAGGATTTTAAGGTAGGGGATATATACGAACATCGGCCCGGACGGACCATTACGGAAACCGATAACATCCAGTTTTCGCTGCTGACGATGAACCAGCATCCGGTACATTGCGACAGCCATTTCGCCAGCCAGACCGAATTTGGCAAACCATTGGTGAACAGCACTCTGACCTTGGCGATTGTGGCCGGTATGTCGGTGCCCCAGATCAGTGGGCAAGCGATTGCCAATCTGGGTTGGACCGACATCAAGCTGACGGGCCCGGTTTTCCCTGGCGATACGATTTATGCAGAATCCGAAATTTTGGCGATACGCCCATCAAAATCGCGTCCGGGGCAAGGAATTGTTACCGTTCGCACGACGGGAACCAAACAAGACGGCAGCGTTTTCATGACATTCGAACGCAATGCTTTGGTGCATTCGCGTGAATCTGCGCGGATGGGTGCAGAGAATTATTAGAGATTTGAGGACATAAAATGACGACTGATATTGATTTGATTGCACCGCAACTGGCGGATTTCGTAACAGGGCTGGGGCATGATGACATCCCCGACGATGTGCGTGCCCGCGCGCGCTATTTGATCCTTGATGCGGTCGGTATTGCGCTGGCCTCGACCCAATATGATTTTGCCCACCGGACCTTGACGGCGTTGTCGGGGTTTGGCGCGGGGGATGGCCATGTGATCGGCTTTGGTACCCGTCTGCCACTGCGCGATGCGGTGATGATGAACGGATTGCTGGTGCATGGTTTGGATTATGACGACACGCATGTGGCAGGGGTGATCCATGCCACGGCGGCGGCATTTCCGGCAGCCTTGGGTGTGGCGGCAGACCGGCATCTTTCGGGGCGTGAGTTGCTCAGCGGGTTCATTGCGGGAATGGAGGTTTCCACCCGCCTTGGATCGGTTGCCAAAGGGGGTTTTCATCAGGTTGGGTTCCATCCCACCGGCATACTCAGCGTGTTTGCTTGTGCGATGATCGCGGGGCGTTTGACAGGATTGAATGCCGCGCAACTGGCAGATGCGCAGGGAATTGCGTTGTCCATGGCCGCTGGCAGTATGGAGTTTTTGCAAGACGGGGCCTGGACTAAACGAATGCACCCCGGTTGGGCAGGTGTTGGCGGTATCACGGCGGCAGCGATGGCCAAAGCAGGGTTTGTAGGGCCAAAGGCAGTTTACGAGGGGCGCTTTGGCTTGTTTCCGATTTATCTGGACAAGGAACATATGGCGGCGGTTGATATGAGCCTTGCCACCGCTGGTTTGGGCGAAAGTTGGGAAATCAACAATGTTGCGGTGAAGCCGATTCCAGCTTGCCATTTCACCCATGCCTGCGCCGATGCGGCCATTGCGTTGCGTGCTGATTATGGGCTGAAGCCAGAGGACATCGCCAGCATCCGTGCTTTTGTGCCCGAGGGTGTTCACAAAACGGTTTGCGAGCCGATCGAGACCAAACAAACACCGCAAAACAGCTATGATGCACAGTTTTCTATCCCTTGGGCGGTGGCCTCTGGCCTGTTGTACGGGCGGTTTGGCTTGGCCGACCTGTCACAAGAAGCGTTGAATGACACAGTGACACTTGCCTTGGCGGGCAAGGTAACTTGTGAAGATTACCCGAATGCCCCTTTCCCGAAATATTACTCCGGTGAGGTAATCGTGACCCTGAAGGATGGCCGCATTCTGACCCACCGCGAAGAGGTAAATCGTGGCAATCCGGATCGACCGCTGAGCAACGATGAAATCGCCGCGAAATTCTGGGAAAATGCGACCACGGCAGTTTCGGCAGATCGTGCCACCAAAATCCTCGATGCAGTTTTGGCGATGGATGATTTGGAAGACGCGGACACTTTGGCGGCGTTGCTGGCCGGTAATTCGGTATAGGGGGCCAAATCCATGACAGACCAAAATGAAGCAGTAATACTTGATGCGCTGGACAAGTTCATGACGGCAGAGGTTGATCCCTTTGTGCATGATCTAGAGGCCCGCGATGAATACCCCCACGAGATCGTCGATAAGATGAAAGAGATGGGTCTGTTCGGCTGTATCATTGCCCAGGAATACGGTGGGTTGGGCCTATCTACGGCAACCTATGCCAAGATTGTTGCGCGTATTACCCAAAGCTGGATGTCGCTGTCCGGAATTATCAATTCTCATCTGATCATGTCCTCTGCAGTGCAGCGCCACGGTACAGCGGAACAAAAGGAACGCTTTTTACCCCGTTTTGCAACGGGTGAGTTGCGTGGTGGGGTTGGCTTGACTGAACCCGATTGCGGCACAGATTTGCAGGCGATCCGCACAGTGGCACGCCGTGATGGTGATGAATATATCGTCAATGGCACCAAAACCTGGATCACCAATTCAAAGTATGGCAATGTGCTGGCCCTATTGGTGAAAACTGACACCACAACATCTCCCGCGCACAAGGGGATGAGCCTGTTCATTGCCGAGAAACGTGAGGGGTTTAACGTTACCCGCAAGCTGGAAAAACTGGGGTATCGCGGCATTGATACCTGTGAGCTGCTGTTTGATGATTACCACGTCTCCGCCGATTGTCTGATTGGTGGTGTTGAGGGGCGCGGGTTGCAACAAATTCTTTCTGGGCTGGAGCTGGGGCGCATCAACGTAGCTGCACGCGGTGTTGGCGTGGCCAAGGCAGCGCTGGATTTGGCGGTGGCCTATTCGCAACAACGCAAGACCTTTGGCAAGCCAATTTGCGAACATCAAGCCATCCAGTTGAAACTGGGCGAAATGGCGACACGCGCAGAATCGGGCCGCCTTTTGGTAAATGCCGCCGCCGCCGCCTATGATCGGGGCGAGCGCTGCGATATGGAGGCTGGCATGGCAAAATATGCCGCCACCGAGGCGGCGATGGAAAATGCGGCAGAATGTATGCGCATCCACGGGGCTTACGGCTATTCCAAGGAATATGACGTAGAGCGCCTGTACCGCGACGCGCCGTTGCTGATTATCGGCGAGGGCACCAACGAGTTGCAGCGCATCATTATCGCCAAGCAATTGATTGCAAGGAATCCTGCATGACCCTACCGCTAGACGGAGTAAAGGTTATCGCTGTCGAGCAGTATGGTGCCGGCCCGTTTTGCACCCAGCATCTTGCTGATCTCGGTGCCGAGGTGATCAAAGTCGAAAACCCTACGGGCGGAGGGGATGTCGGGCGCGGGGTTGGGCCACATTTTACCGAGGAAGGCGACAGCCTGTTTTACCTGTCGTTCAACCGCAACAAGAAAAGCGTCACGCTGGATCTGAAAACAGATGCAGGCATGGCGCGTTTGCGCAAGCTGGTAGAAACGGCCGATATTCTGTTTAACAACCTGCGCGGAGACCTGCCTGCCAAGCTGGGGCTGGATTTTGATGCAATGAAGGCAACAAACCCGGCCATCGTTTGCGCCCATCTATCTGCCTATGGCCGTACTGGTGCGCGGGCGGATTGGCCGGGGTATGATTATCTGATGCAGGCCGAAGCGGGATATCTTTCCCTAACCGGAGAACCCGACGGCCCGCCAACGCGTTTCGGCCTGTCGATGGTTGATTTGATGACAGGTGCTACGGCTGCGTTTGCGATGGTGTCGGCGGTGCTGGGTGCCCGCACAACGGGACAGGGGCGCGATATCGAGGTGAGCCTGTTTGACGTAGCGATACACAGTCAGGGCTATGTGGCCACCTGGTATTTGAACGCCGGCGATGTGGTGGGGCGAATGCCACGTTCGGCGCATCCGTCTCTGGGGCCGACCCAGTTGTATCGCACGGGTGACGGCTGGCTGTCGGTCATGTGCAACAAGGAAAAATTTTGGGGTGTTCTGGCCGATCGGATTGGCAAGCCGGAGTGGAAAACAGACCCGCGTTATGTTGACTTTGCAGCACGGCTGAAAAATCGCGATACCCTCACAATTGAGCTGGACGCAGTGCTGTCAGAGGAAACCACACAACACTGGCTGGAACATCTGAGCGGCCATGTGCCAGTTGCACCGGTTTACGACGTGGCACAATCACTGGATAATCCCTATGTGGCGGAACAAGATCTGCTGGTGGATACGCTCCATCCGGAGCTGGGCACGGTCAGGCTACTGGCCAGCCCGATCCGCTGCCCCGGAGAGGTATTGCCGCAAAACCCCGCGCCGGCTCTGGGTGCGGATAACGCCAGCTTGTTTGAGGATTGAGCCTGTGAACCGAGCCTCGTCACATATTGCGCCACGCCCCCGTTATGCGGTGGTTGCAGAGGCATTGATGGAGGATATTCTGTCAGGCCATTACGGGGTGGGTACAGCTTTGCCCACGGAGCATGCGCTGTGCAAACAGTTTGACATTTCGCGCCACACCACCCGCGAGGCGCTGCGCCGATTGCAGGCGCTGGGGCTGGTGACACGCCGTGCAGGCGTTGGCACCTTGGTTAAATCAAATCGCATTGCCCAGCGTTATGTGCATGTGGGCGACACGGTTTCCGACCTCTATCAATACGCACAAGACATGGTTCTGAATGTGCTTGAGGTGACGGACATCGAGGCTGATGCCGACACCGCAACCTTGCTGGGGTGCCCGAAAGGGCAAGCTTGGGCCAAACTGCATGGGATGCGGGGGATGGAAGGCGGGGTTGCCCCTGTTGCGCTGGTGGATGTGTATATAGCGCGCGCTTACCGCGGTGTATTGGATGATGTCGAGGGGGCGGGATTGCCGATGTGGGCACTTATCGAGGCCCGTTATGGGGTTGTCCCCGCCGAAGTTCGCCAGCAGATTACCGCAACCACGCTGGGCCGCGTCGAGGCCGAAAAACTGCAGGCCACCGAAGGCGAACCGGCGCTGCGCATCACCCGTTATTACCTTACGGAGGCTGCTGAAATCTACGAGGTTGCCATCAACCTTTATCCGGCGGAGCGCTTTAGCTATTCCAACACTTTGCGGATCGAACAATCCGATGCCGCGTCCTGAAAGGGCATACTATGGACTGTTCTCTTTTGTTTGTACCGGGTGATCGCCCCGAAAGATTTGACCGCGCCGTTGCCAGCGGTGCCGGTGGTATTGTGATTGATCTGGAGGACGCGGTGCAGCCAGATGCCAAGGATAAAGCACGCGCCAATATTGCGACTTGGCTGCAACAGGGTGGCAAGGCTGTGGTGCGGATCAATGCAATCGGTACGGATTGGTATGAGGATGATATTGCCCTGCTGGCCAATCCCGGTATCAGTGCCGTGATGCTGCCGATGGTCGAGGACGCAAGCAAGCTGACCGATTTCATAACCGCTTTACCCACACCACTGCCGGTTATTGCTCTGATCGAAACTGCGCGTGGCTTGTGGGGTTTGGGCGATTTGGTTGCGGTTAAAGGCGTTTCTCGGCTGGGGTTCGGTTCCATTGATTTCCAGCTTGATACCGGGATCGAGGACGAAGATCAGGGCCTGCTTTACGCCCGCTCGCAGGTTGTTCTGGCCTCGGCTATGGCTGGGTTACAACCGCCGTTTGATGGAGTTTGTGTTGATTTGGACGGCGACGGGGCTTTGATCCGTGATACTGAGCGGGCCAAGGGGCTGGGTTTTGGCGGCAAACTGTGCATTCATCCGCGACAGGTTGCGGTAGTCAACACTGGGTTTGCCCCGACGGCTGAGGAGTTGGATTGGGCGAAACGTGTTGTCGCTGTATCTGATGCGGAAGGGGCCAAGGGCGCGATCCGGTTGGATGGAAAATTAATTGATGCCCCCATCGTGTCACGGGCGCGTCGTTTGTTAGGGGCAGAGGCATGAATCGTTTAGTCGAGCAAAAGGATGAACTGGTGCCGATAACACAGGCGCTACAATTGGATGGGGCAGATGTGCTGGATCTGGGGTGCGATACCGGCAGCTTGGCGCGGCGTGTTGCCAAAGAAACCGGTGCTGCCAGCGTCACTGCAATGGATGTTGACGCAGCGCAGATAGCCCGCGCCAAGGCCAAAGGTGGTGGGGTGAATTATCTGACGGGAGGGGCAGAAGCGTTGCCGCTGAAAGATGCCAGCCTAGATGCAGTTGTGATGATGAAATCCCTGCACCATGTGCCGATCCCGCAAATGGATGCGGCCTTTTCCGAGCTGTCCCGCGTGTTGCGTCCGGGGGGCTGTGTTTACATTTGCGAGCCCGCCTATGAAGGCCCGTTCAATGAAATCCTGCGTATTTTTCACGACGAGGGCGTGGTGCGCGCGGCAGCACTGGAGGCGATCAAGCGGGCTTTGGTCGGGCAATTCGAGCTAACAAAAGAATCCGATTATCTGCGTATTGTGCGCTATCAAAATCTTGAAGAATTTCGCAGCAAAATGATGAATTTGCCTTGGCTGCAAAACCGGATCACCCCTGAAATCGAGGCGCAAGTGGCCGCTGCTTGGCCAAACCACGCCGCTGCTGATGGCAGTGCGGCCCTCTCATCGCGCATGCTGGTGTTTGTTTTGCGTAAGCGTTGAACCACACTTTATCCAAGGAAAATACCATGACCAAAGAAACCAACGCTAGCCGCCACCAGCCGCCGCAATCAGTGGACAAGGCTATCCGCTCCCGCCGTTCGATCCGTGCCTATTTGCCTGATCCGGTGGCAGATGAAACCATAAGTGAAATTCTGGAGCTGGCGGCCCGCGCGCCCAGTGGTACCAATACGCAACCGTGGAGAGTACATGTAGTGCGCGGTGCGGTGCGCGATCAACTGTGTGATGAAATCGAAGCGGCCTTTCTCGAAGGGGGGCAATATAGCGAAGAATACGCCTATGCACCGGACCCTTGGGGAGAACCCTATCTGACGCGCCGTCGTGCTACAGGTTGGGGGTTGTATGGAACGCTTGGGATCGTAAAGGGCGACAAGGAAAAAATGCAGGCGCAACACGCGCGCAATTTCCGCCTCTTCGATGCGCCGGTGGGAATCTTTGTCACCATCGAGCGGGGGCTGGAGCTAGGATCCTGGCTCGATATTGGCCTGTTTCTGCAAAACCTGATGCTGGCGGCGCGGGGTAAGGGGCTGGATACGTGTCCCCAACAGGCCTTTGCCGGTTATCACGCGATTATCCAAAAACGGCTGGCGATTCCTGATGAAGAAATGGTGGTTTGCGGGGTGGCGCTGGGGCATGCTGATATGAGTGCACCCGAAAACCACTTTACCCCCGCGCGCGAGCCGGTCACAGCATTTGCCCGCTTTGTGGACGATTTTTCTGCCGGTTAACGCTGCGTCAAATTCTGAAAACCAGCGGTTTGACCTGTTACCACTTGAAAAGCGGCGGGTTAATCTAGCGGCGAATCTTTGTGGAGACGATAAATGAGCCTTTTTACTGAAACTGCCGCTTGGGTAGAAGATGAGCACCGGATGTTCGCCGACACCGCACATAAGCTGTTTTCTGACGAACTTGCCCCCAATACAGAAAAATGGGCCGAAGCGGGCATTGTGGATCGTGAATTTTGGCGCACTGTTGGCGCACAGGGCGTTATGGGCGGCGCAGTACCCGAGGAATACGGCGGATTTGGTGGTGGTATCGGCTTTGATGCGATCACCACTTATGAGCAGGGCCGCGTTGGGGATACTGGCTGGGGTTATGGCATTCAGTCAATTGTGACCCATTACATCATGGCCTTTGGTTCAGAGGACCAGAAAAAGAAATGGGGACCGGGGTTGGTTAGCGGCGATATCGTTGCGGCAATTGCGATGACGGAACCGGACACCGGATCTGATTTGCAGAACGTGCAGACCTTTGCAGAACGCGATGGCAATCACTATAAGATCAACGGCTCCAAGACCTTCATCACCAATGGTCACACGGCGGATATCGTTGTGATTGTTTGCAAAACAGACCGTAAGGCCGGCGCCAAAGGTGTGTCGCTGATCGTATTGGAAACCGAAGGTGCCGAAGGCTTTCGCCGGGGGCGCAACCTCAGAAAACTGGGGATGAAAGGGTCTGACACGGCTGAGCTGTTTTTTAAGGATATGCGCGTGCCTACTTCCAATCTTCTGGGTCCGGAAGAGGGGCAAGGTTTCTATCAACTGATGAAACAATTGCCCTGGGAGCGACTGATGATTTCAATCACCGCACTGGGGTTCATTGATTTCGCAATTGAGCAAACGGTCGCCTATACTCAGGAACGCAAGGCTTTTGGCAAGCGGATTATGGATTTCCAGAACACCCGTTTCAAGCTTGCGGAATGCAAAACCAAAGCGGAATTGCTACGCTCGTTTGTCAATGATTGTATCGGGCGGCTAGAAGCAGGCAAGCTGGATGCGGCCACCGCTTCTATGGCAAAATACTGGGGGTCGCAGACACAAAACGAGGTGATGCATGAGTGCCTGCAATTATTTGGTGGCAATGGTTTCATGATGGAGTACCCGATTGCACGGCTCTATGCAGACAGCCGGGTGCAGATGATTTACGGCGGCACAAACGAGATCATGAAAGAGCTGATTGCCCGCTCGCTTGATGTTTAAAACGATTGGTATCGGGAAGAAGCCGACTTAATCCGGCTTCTTCTTTTTTAAAATATCGTCGCTATGCTCGCCCAGTTTTGGCACTGGCAGTATGTCGTGACGTGCCGGGGTAGCCGAGTACTTCACCGATGGTTTCGTGGTCCAAAGCGCCCCCTCGGTCGGGTGTTCTATCTTTTGGAAGAAACCCGTTGCTGCCAGATGCGGATCATTTGGCAGATCTTTCAGCCTGCGCACAGGCATGGCCGGGATATCGGCTTCCTCCATCAGCGTGATCCACTCTGCCGTGGTGCGTTCTGGCGCGATTTGAGCGACCATGTCGTAAATCCCGCCGATGTTTAAGCTACGCTCGTTCATGTTGGTGACCCACGGGTGATCCAGCATTTCATCACGCCCGACGGATTTAAAAAACCGCGCCCACTGAGCATTGGTATAGGGCAGTAGGGTTATAAACCCGTCCTTGGTTTGCACCGGGCGCCGATGTGGCACCAGCATCCGTTTATAGCCGAAACTTTCCGGCTCATCCTCAAACGTGGCGGCGGCCATGTGTTCAACCATCAAGAAAGAAGCAAGGGTTTCGAACATCGGCACTTCGACGTGCTGAGCTTGTCCTGTGCGTTCGCGGTGGAACAGGGCGGTCATGACGGCATGGGCGGCCGTCACCCCGCCCAATTTATCGGCGATGATTGTTGGCGCATAGGCGGGCGGATTGTCGGGGTTTTGCATCATGGCCAGCGACGCCATTCCGGAAACCGACTGTACGCTGTCATCATAGGCAGGTTTGTCGGCATAGGGGCCATCCGAACCAAAACCCACCGCAGCAACGGTGATCAGCTTGGGATTCAGCGCGCGCAACTGATCTGGCGCCAGAGACAGACGAGCAAGGGCGGCTGGGCGAATGCTGGAGATAAACACATCCGCATCGGTCAGTAATTCCAGCAATTCTTCGCGGCCCTCGGCGGTTTTCAAGTCCAGCACAATACTGCGTTTGTTACGGTTGATACCTATAAAGGCCGCCCCCATGCCGGGGCTTTTTGCGGGCAGCACCAGTCGCAGCATATCGCCCTCAGGGCTTTCGACCTTAATCACATCTGCGCCCAGATCGCCCAACATCTGCGTGGCCAGTGGGCCAAACACAACAGACGTCATGTCAATGATTTTAATGCCGTCAAGGGCACCGGCGGTTTTTTTGTTCATAATAGACTGCTCGCGAGGTTTGAAGAGTTGCATTAAATCTAACGTCTGTTAGAAATGCGGTCAATAAGGATTCGTAACCTGCCTTGTATGGCAGAAGGAGAGCAGTATGGGAAACCCATTGGGACCGGACGCAACATTTCGGGATGGGCTGTCAAAAGGGCAGATCAATTTGCAGCAATGTGGGAATTGCGATCAGTTCATCTTTTTCCCACGGATCAATTGTCCGCATTGCGGCGGCACATCACTGACTTGGCACCCCGCTTCCGGCAAAGGCGAGGTGCATACTGCCACCACCGTGCGGCGCCGGGCGGAAAAGGGCGGCGATTATAACGTCAGCATGATCGAACTGGCCGAGGGCGTGCGCATGATGAGCCGGGTTGACGGCATTGCACCGCTAGACGTGAAAATCGGCTTGGCGATCACCGCGTTTGCGGGCGAAATCGACGGCATCCCTGCCGTTTTGTGTAAACCGGCGGAGGGTTGAACCATGGGTGATAATTTACGCGGAAAATCCGCAATCGTAGGTGTAGGCCATGCCGGCTTTGGCGAGGCACACGGCCAAACAGCCTATGAAATCATGGCACAATCTTCGCTGACGGCGCTTGCCGATGCGGGTCTGAAACTCAGCGATGTAGACGGGCTGTTCTGTACCATGATGGAAGACAGTATGCCCGTGGTGATGGCGGCGGAATATCTGGGCATCACACCGCGTTATATAGACGGCACTATGTCGGGTGGTTCCTCTTTTGTGAATTACCTGACCTCAGCCACAATGGCATTGGAAATGGGCCTGTGTGATGTGGCGTTGATTTGTTACGGATCGAACCAGCGCTCAGCTTCTGGAAAATTGGTGACGGCCTCAAAATTGCCCCCCTATGAGGGGCTGTACAGCCCACGCTATCCGATTTCGGGATACGCACTGGCGGCAGCGCGGCATATGCATGAATACGGCACCACACGTGAAAACCTGGCCGATGTGGCCGTGGCAGCACGGGCATGGGCCAGTCACAACCCAGAAGCCTTCATGCGTGATCCGCTCACCCGCGAAGATGTTCTGGCATCCCGTATGGTGAGTGATCCACTGACCAAGCTGGATTGTTGCTTGGTCACTGACGGTGGCGGGGCGATTGTTTTGGTGCGGGCTGACCGTGCCAAAGATTTCCCAAATGCACCGGTTTATGTGTTGGGTTCGGCGGCAGAAAGCAGCCATCGCCAAATTTCCCAGATGAAGGATTACACCACTACTGCAGCGCGTGAATCCGGCAAACGGGCCTTTGAGATTGCGGGCGTAACGCCCAAAGATATTGATGTGGTTGAGCTGTATGACGCCTTTACCATCAACACGGTCCTGTTTTTAGAAGACCTCGGATTTTGCCAAAAAGGTGAAGGCGGGGCGTTTGTATCGGACGGAAACATCGCACCGGGCGGAGGGCTAGCGGTCAACACCAATGGCGGCGGCTTGTCCTGTGTGCATCCGGGTATGTACGGCATTTTCACTGTGATCGAGGCCGCGCGCCAGATCAGAGGAGATGCACCGGGAATACAGTTGGATGGTGTTGAACTTGCGGTAGCGCATGGCAATGGCGGTGTGCTGTCCAGTCAGGTCACGGCCATTCTAGGCGGCGCAAGCACAGTTTAGTTTTGAACAGAAAAGGGAGAAGAAGATGGATATTGATGCACTGAATAATTGGAAGTTCGAGGATATCGAACACACCTATACCGAACGCGACACCATGCTTTATGCGCTTGGGCTGGGTTTTGGTGAAGACCCTAATGACGTCAAAGAGCTGGCCTATGTTTACGAGGATGGCCTGAAAACCATGCCAAGCATGGCACTTGTTTTGGGCTATCCGGGGTTCTGGGTAAAAGACCCCAAAACAGGTATCACCTGGCAAAAGGTTCTGCACGGCGAACAGTGGCTAGACGTTAATAAACCGCTGCCAGTAGCGGGAACAGTGATCGGGCGCACCCGCATTGACCAGATTTCTGACAAAGGCGAGGGCAAAGGCGCAGTTATGTACCTCACCCGCGATATCATTGACAAAGCCAGCGATGAGTTATTGGCGCAGGTAAAAATGTCAACCTTCTGTCGCGGTGATGGTGGTTTTGGGGGTGAAAACCTGCCCGGCCCGAAACCTGCTGTGATCCCCGATCGCGCACCGGACCATGTTTGTGAACTAACAACCCTGCCGCGCCAAGCGCTGATTTATCGCTTGAGTGGGGATTATAATCCTTTGCACGCTGATCCTGCTGTGGCCCGGTCTGTTGGGTTTGATCGCCCGATTTTGCATGGAATGGCCACTTATGGAATTGCGGGTCGCGCTGTTCTCAAAACGGTTTGCGATTATGATGCTGCAAAACTGGTTGGTCTGGATGTCCGGTTTTCTGCACCTGTTTATCCCGGTGAAACCGTGCGTGTGGAAATCTGGCAGGACGGTAAGGAAATCCGTTTCCGCGCATCTGTTGTAGAACGGGATGTCGTGGTGCTGAACAATGGTGCCGCACGGCTTGCCTAAAGGAATAATGCAATGACCCAACCGCTTGACGATATTCTGGTGCTGGATTTCAGTACACTTTTACCTGGGCCAATGGCCACGCTGATGCTGGCCGAGGCCGGAGCGGAGGTGATCAAACTCGAACGCCCCGTCACTGGCGAAGATATGCGTTTAACGGAGCCCAGACTTGAGGGGCGCAGTTTGGGTTATGCAGTACTGAACCGGGGCAAGAAAAGCATTGCTCTGGATCTGAAAACCAAAGGCGCAGTCGAGAGCCTGCGCCCGCTGATCGAAAAGGCGGACGTCATTGTTGAACAGTTCCGTCCCGGTGTGATGGATCGTCTGGGCTTGGGATATGAAGCAATAAAGGCGATTAATCCGGCAATTATCTATTGCTCGATTACCGGCTATGGCCAGACTGGCCCAAAGGCTATGGCCGCGGGTCACGACATGAACTACGTCGGGGATGCGGGTGTTCTATCCCTGAATTCCGGCCCGGTTGACCAGCCTACCAACCCGTTTGCCCTGCTCGCCGATATTGGCGGTGGTACCTATCCAGCAGTGATGAATATCCTGCTGGCCCTGCGCCAACGTGACAAGAACGGGCAGGGTGCCTATCTGGATATCGCCATGGCCGAGGGCGCCTTTGCCTTTGCCTATTGGGCCCATGCTAAGGGTGTTGTTGCTAAAGAGAATATCGAAAATGGAAGTGATCGTCTGACGGGCGGTCGGGCCCGTTACCGGATGTATCCGGCCGCAGATGGGCGACAGGTTATCGTTGGCGCAATTGAGGAAAAATTCTGGGCTGCCTTTTGCGATGTGATTGAATTGCCGCAGGCCTTGCGCGATGATCAGAATGATCCGGAGGCCACTGTGGCAGAGGTGGCGCGCCGTCTTGGTGCCAAACCTGCGGATCATTGGGAGCCTTTGCTCGAAGCTGCGGATTGCTGCTGTTCCATTATCAAAACACCGCTAGAGGCTTCGCGTGATCCCCATTTTGTGGCGCGCGGGGTGTTTGACTGGAAAACCTCGGTTGGCGAATCGCAGATTGCCGCGCTGCCGCTGCCGATTGCACGTGAGTTTCGCGCTGCACCATCTAATTCGGCGCGCGCGCCTGATCTAGGGGATCAGAACGTTGCATTCGGATTTAAGAACGTTGCGGAAAAAGATGCTGGGTAAGGTTGACGCGGTCCGAGGAATAAAATAATCTAACATTCGTTAGAATATTGTCAAACACGTTAAAGGGGTTGCAATGTCAGGACCGGAAACAAGACCTTCAGCAGAGGCAGCACGATTTGTTTCGCCTGCGTATTATGTCAATAGCGACAGTCCTGAAGTGTTGGCGTTTACCGCCAGGGCCTTGCAGGATTTAGCACCGGATGCATCAGAAAAAGACAGAGCGATTCGCTTGTTTGAGGCTGTCCGTGACGATATTCGCTATGATCCTTATACGTTTGCTCTGAATGCAGAGGATTATCGCGCGAGCGAAGTTGCGGGCATGGATGCGGCTTTCTGTGTCCCCAAAGCGGTTCTGCTTACTGCTTGCCTGCGTGCAACGGGCATTCCGGCGGCTTTGGGGTTTGCAGACGTGCGCAATCACCTGAACACGCCGAAATTGGCCGAGCTGATGGAAACCGACCTGTTTATTTATCACGGTTATGTGCAGCTGTGGCTGGGCGACCAGTGCTATAAGGTGACGCCGGCTTTCAACATGGACCTGTGTCAGCGTTTCGGGGTTAAGCCATTGGTGTTTGACGGCGAGCATGATGCCCTGTTCCATGAATTTGATGAACAAGATCAGCGGCATATGGAATACGTTAATGATCGCGGATTGTTCGAGGATATTCCGGTAGAAGAGTTTTTGCAGGCCTTTAAAGTGACCTACCCAAAGCTTGAGGAATACAACCGCAAGCAACTTTTGGCACAGGGTGCGACTGGGTTTGATGCGGGTTTTGCCCCGTCTGAACAAGGCTCCAATTCATGAAATATCTTGAAGATTTTTATCCCGGTCAGATTTTTGAATTTCGCTCTGCTCCGCTGAGTAAAGAGCAGATCAAAGAATTTGCCACAGAGTGGGATCCCCAGACACTGCATCTAGATGAAGAAGAGGCCAGCAAAATTCACGGCAGCCTGATTGCTTCGGGGTTTCAAACGATGCTGATTGTTTTTAAGCCTTTGATGCGTGATCTGATGACAGATGTGGCCAATATTGGCGGTATGGGTTTTGACAAACTGCGCTGGTTACGCCCTTTGCGCCCCGAAGAGCCCCTGAATATTCGCATGGTTGTGGATAGCGTAACGCCTTCGCGCAGCAAAACTGATCGCGGCGTGTTGAAGTATACAATTGATGCGCGCAACCCTGCAGGCGAGGTAATTTTTATGACAGAAGTTCCGGTGATGATCAAACGCAGGGAGGGAAACACCCCATGACGACCGAACAAGACGAAGACCTGCGCCTGTTGCGCGACAGTGTTAGTAAATTGCTGGATCGCGCTGGCGGCGTTGGCCGTGCGCGCCGTGTGCGTGACGATGGTGCAGGCTGGGATGCCACTGTATGGGGCGAGCTGGCCGACGCTGGTGTGCTGGGCGTTGCTACCCCTGAAGAGGCTGGCGGCCTCGGTATGGGATTGCCTGCGGCCGGTGTGATTGCTGAAGAAATTGGCCGTGTGATTGCCCCTGAACCAGTAGTGCCTTGTGTTGCGCTGGGGATTGGTCTGCTGCACCGGCTTTGCCCGGATGATCCGGCGCTTGAGAATGCAATTGCCGGTCAGGCCGTACTTGCCGTGGCTTGGCAAGAACGCGGACCGAGCGGTGTGTCCGATGCGGTCGACTGTGAATTTAGTGGTGGCACCCTGACAGGTTCCAAGGACTGGGTTATGGGCCTTGGGGATGATGCTCCGGTTTTGGTGATTGCCAAATCCAGTGATGGTCTGGCGCTGGTGCGTGTCGCGGCAGATGCCAAAGGCCTCACCAAAAAGGCCGCACGCCAATCAGACGGCAGTTCGCTTGCGGCGCTCAATTTTTCCGCAACCCCTGCCGAGGTTCTGGCGGAAGGGGCAGCAGTTTCCACCGCACTCGCTGACGCCATTGCCGATGCTACGGCACTGACCGCCGCAGAACTGGTAGGGTTGAGCTCGGCGTCACTGACCTTGACGCTCGAATACATCAAAACCCGCGAACAGTTTGACAAGCCGATCGGGTCTTTCCAAGTGATCCAGCACCGCGCTGTTGACATGCAGCTGATGCTCGAAATTGCCGAGGCCGGAGTGCGTGAATCGCTGGCGGCCATGGAAAATGCACCCAACCCGCAAGCCCGCGCCCGTCAAGCTAGCCGCGCCAAAGCGCGCGCTGCTACTGCTGCGCAGAATATTACCCGCGAGGCAATTCAGCTGCACGGGGCGGTGGGTTATACCGATGAATTTGACGTTGGCTTGCTTTTGAACCGCGCGCTGGTTCTGTCGGCGTGGCTGGGCGATGCCGCCTATCACCGTCGCCGCTGGCTAGAGGCACGAGAAGCTGAGGAGGCTGCACAATGACCGATTGGAACGCATTAAGCGACGCTGAATTCCGCGCCGAAATCCGTGGCTTTTTCGAGGCTGAATACCCCGAAGAACTGCGCCACCTGTCTCACCGTCCAAAGTTTGCGGAAATTGAACACTGGCATGTGAAATTGCACGCCAAAGGCTGGGTTGCTCCGGCTTGGCCGACCGAATATGGCGGCATGGGCCTAGAGGCCGCTAAACTGCTGATCTATTACGAAGAACAGCAGCGTTATGGTGTGAACCGTGGCCGCGATATGGGCATACAAATGGTTGGCCCGCTGATCATCAAATTTGGCACCCAAGAGCAAAAAGACTATTGGTTACCACGCATCCTGAGCTGCGAAAACATCTGGTGTCAGGGCTATTCCGAACCCGGTGCCGGGTCTGATCTGGCCAACTTGCGCACGAGTGCCGTAATTGATGGCGATGATTTTGTAATCAACGGCCAGAAAATATGGACAACGATGGCGCATGACGCCACCCACATATTTATGCTGGTGCGCACCAATCAGAACACTGAACGCAAGCAACAGGGTATTAGCTTTATTCTGGCCGAAATGGATCAACCGGGTGTCGAAGTGCGTACGATTACCACGCTGGCAGGCGAGACCGAGTTTTGCGAGGTGTTTTTTGACGACGCCCGTACGCCGCGCGCCAATCTGGTGGGCGAGATCGACAAAGGCTGGACCATGGCCAAGGCGCTGCTGAGTTTTGAGCGCATCTTTATCGGCAACCCGGGCCTTGCACAAAATGCACTGGCGCAGCTGGAAACCTTTGCCAAGGGCCGCGGAGCTTTTGATGATGCAGTTTTCCGTGACCGTTTTGCTACGGTGGCGCTAGATGTAGAAGATCACGCCGCACTTTATTCGCGTTTCGCTGACCAGCTTAAGCGCGGTGAAACATTGGGTGCGGATGTGTCGATGCTCAAAATCTGGGTAACCGAAACCTATCAGCGCATAACCGAGCTGATGATCGAGGTTGCAGGCCCGGATGGCGGCACCCTTGGCCCCTTGCAGGTTGGCAACATCGGCGTCGATGTACTGTCCAGTTTTTACAAGGCGCGCCCGTCAACGATCTATGGCGGCGCTAATGAAATCCAACGTAATATCTTGTCAAAGGCCGTTCTTGGCCTTTGACGACCATTTTCCACAGAGAGGAAACCAAAATGACTGACTATGTAAAAAGATACGCTGAGAAATACCCGAAGCTGTCGTTCGATGCACCGGCTGACCGCGTGTTGCGTATGACCTTTGATCGCCCAGAGACGTATAACTCGATCTGCGCGGAAACCCACACCCAGATGACCGATATCTGGATTGATATTGACCGCGATCAGGATTTCAACTCCATCATCGTTACGGGCCGTGGCAAAGCGTTTTCTGCTGGTGGTGATTTCAGCCTGATCGAAAACATGATCGGCAATCCAACCGAGATCATGAAGACATGGAAAGAAGCCAAAGATCTGGTTTACA
>JAHRVG010000030.1 GCA_019090795.1 Paracoccaceae bacterium
ATGTTGGGATCAACGCGATCAGAAAGACAACAGTAATAAGTAAAAAACCGTCCCTGAAAGCTGCGGTATTGGCTTGAATCAAGATGGTTCGCCCCAGAAAACTTGCTGCCGCAGGCATGATTTGTGTATCCGGCAGTCCGGCAGCATGCATCATTCCAGACACTTTGCCCAACAGCTCTATCGTGGCGGAATTATCGCTGGTCTGGGTCGCGGCAAAGGCATCCGCGTGCAACATTGTGCGCCGCTCCATAAATACCGCCAGCAAGTTGACCCCAAAAGCCCCGCCCAGCTGGCGTATAAAATTCATGGCCCCCGATCCCTGTCCGACCAACGCTGTCGGCAACACCTGAAGCGAACCTGCTGAGAGCGCCGGAAACACGAGCCCCAATCCGATACGCGACAAGATAGTCCACCAGGCCAGGGTCCAAAAGGCAGTGTTGATTTCAACGGCGGCGCTCAGCCAGAATGACCAGGCGAAAATGGCCATCCCCAAACCAATCAGCGCTGCCGCGGGCACCTTGTCCGACAGTCTACCCGCAATCGGAAAAACCAGTAGCATTACAAAACCAGACGGCATCAGCAACAGCCCCGCCTGCGTGGGCGTAAACCCCTGAATGGTTTGCACAAAAAGTGGCACCAGATACGTCGAACCGAACAGGCCCGCCCCCATAATGAACGCCACAACGGCGGCGGCCACAAATGGCACATGGGTAAAAAGCCGCAAATCCAGCATCGGCTTGGATGTGTGAAATTCCCAATACACAAAGCTAAAGGCAGAAATTGCGGCAATCGCAAATTGCAAGAGAATGATATCCGACCCCCAGCCCATACGCTGCGCGTTGGTCAGCCCGTTCAACATCGTCCCCAGAAACACAACCAGAAATACCAGACCGGTCCAGTCGAACCCCGGTCGCGGCCCAGTTTCGTCACGGCCCGGCAGAAATACTGTTGCCATCAGAATGGCCAAACCGGCAAAAGGTATTCCAAGATAGAAAACATAGCGCCAGTCAAAGGCATCAATCAGCAAGCCACCGACCCACGGCCCAAGGGCAGGTGCCAGAACCACGCCGACCCCGAAAATTCCCATGGCGGCACCCCGCTCATCAGGCCGGAAAACCTTGAACAGCAGAATCATTGCCATGGGCTGGACGATGCCCGCCGCCGCCCCCTGAATGACCCTGGCCAGCGTCAGGACAGTCTCGTTCGGGGCAGCCCCCCCAAGCACTGATCCAAAGCTGAATATCATCAAGGCACCTGTAATGGTCGCACGTTGCCCAAAGGCGCGGTTGGCCCAGTCCGACAACAGCATTGTGGCCGTCATCGCCGCCAAAAAGCCAGTGGAAAGCCATTGCGCCTGCACCGAGCTGATGCCAAAGGCCCCCATCACCGCCGGAATCGCCACATTGACGATCGTGGCGGATAGGACAACCGAAATGGTGGCGATCATAACTGTGCAGGTTGCATACCATTTATAGGCCGGACCATAGCGATCGAACATAGCGTCAATCTGTGACATCAATGCTCAACTCGACCATCATGCCCGGAGACAGGGTTGCACCGTTTGGTTCAATCGAAACGCGGATTGGCAGGCGTTGGGTGACCTTGGTAAAATTGCCGCTGGGATTGGGGCTGGGCAGCAAGGCAAACTGGCTGGTGGCAGCGCCGCCCAGACGTTCAACCTTGCCGCTGAATTCCCGCCCCGGATAAGCATCGACCGTAATCATCGCAGGCGCGCCCAGGGCGATCCTGCGGAAATCAGTCTCCTTGACATTGGCATTCACCCAGACACGATCCGGCTGGTGATAGATCAACAGCCGCGTACCTGGTGTTACGTATTCCCCCACATCAACAAAGGTTGCATCCACCACCCCGTCAAAGGCCGCCGAAATGGTGCGCAACTCAATATCGAGCAGAGTTTGCGCATGGGCGGCCTCTAGTCCTGTCTGTTCGGAAACAAGCACTGCGATCTGGCCGTCAATCACATCAATCTGGGCTGCATCCGCATCAATCACGGCGATATTGGCCTGCGCCGTTAAAATTTCCGCCGCCGCCGCCCGTTCCCGTTGGCGCACGATATCCAGTTCCGCCAGCGCAGTTTCGTATTTTTGCGCCGATGCAATGTTGCGCTCGACCAATTCATTGATCCGGTTGAACTGGCTTTGCGCGTTGCGCAAGGCCACAAGACTGCCTTCATGATTGGCGCGCGCAGTCGTAATGCGCGTCTCGGCCGCCATGTGTCGGCTGGTTATCTGGGTTCGAATCATGGCTTGCTGGGTCTGCAATTGGTGGTGCTTTGCCTCAATACTCTCAAGGCGGGCCTTGGCACCGGTCACGGCCAGCTGTGCCTGTTCAGCATCAATCAACACAAGGGGCGCACCTTGTTTAACGCTGTCTCCAGTGATCACAGGAACCGCATTGATACGGCCGCGCACCTCGCTTGAAACAGTCACCAAAGCTGTGGCAATACGCGCATCATTGATCGACACATGCGCCCATCGGTCCAGCAACCACGGTTTGCCGAAATACCATCCCCCGACGAGCAAGGCGACCAAAATAATCAGGCGCCCCCCCTTGCGGCTGCGCTTAACAGCAGTTTGGGCTTTGGGTGCGGTATTGGCAGCAATTTCTGGCTGCGCGTTCGCGCCTATGTTGATTTCGGTTACTTTGTTCACGTCAACTGTTCTCCAGACGTTCTGCAATAGCGGCCAGTACTTGACGCGCTACAATTAAATCATCGGGCGCAATACCTTCGAGAATTTCCCGGCGGGTTTCGTCGGCAATGGTTTTGATTTCCTCCAAAACAGGCTCCGCCGCTTTGGTCAGACTCACCCGTTTGGCGCGGCGATCATCAGGGCATTCGCGCCGCTCGATCAGCCCCTTGGCTGCCAACCCATCAAGTATTCGAACCAGCGTTGGCCCCTCAACACCCAGAAACCCTGCCAGATCGCGTTGGGTCACCGAATCGTTGCGAGACAATTCGATCAAGGTACGCCAGCGTGCTTGCGTCAGACCAAGCCCGCGAAACCGCGCGTCCAGCCGTGTCCGCCACTGGCGTGCGACCCGCGCCAATTCATTCGCAAATTCTGATTCTTCTGTTATCATGACACCGTTACCATAAACGAATTGCGCCCTATTAGATAGGGAGCTATATAATAGCGAAATCAACCTTCGCAACAAGAAAAGGGTGTGTAAGTGTATAATACAATTCTTTTAGCCTATGATGGCTCCCGCGAGGGGCGTTTGGCGCTGCGTGAAGGCGCTACTTTGGCAAAAATCTGTGGCTCAAAGGTGGTTTTGCTGGCGATTGTCGATCTGCGCACCACCATTGCGCTGGCTGAAGCCGCCGGAACAGGTGCCGTAGCCCACCAGACCGAGGATTTTCGGGCCATTCTGGACGAAGGGCTGGAACGTCTATCAAAGATGGAACTGAAACCAGAGGGTCGGCTGGAAAATGGCGATCCTGTGGAACGCATCGTTGCGACCGCAGCTGATACAAAGGCTGATCTGGTTGTTGTGGGCCACCACCGCCAAGGCGTGCTTAGTCGCTGGTTTCTTGGTTCAGTCACCGAGGCATTGAACGACAAGCTGACATGCAGCCTGCTGGCAGCGCGCAATGATTATAGTTAAGGGCAGTTCCTAAATTGGAGAACAGCCCGTAAATCATCCGTTTGCTACAACTTGGGAGGGGGCCCAGTGAACAGAACAAAAGAAACCAAAGGGTTGCTCTATACGCTGCCAGCGCTGGCGGTGCTGATGTTTAGCGTCTTCATCCCGATCATGGTTGTGGTGAATTATTCGGTTCAGGATGTGTTCTCCGGTAATTTCTTTATCTGGGCAGGCGGTATCTGGTTTGAGAAAACACTGGCTTCCGCAGAGTTCTGGGAAACCTTGGGGCGCAGCTTTCTTTATACAACCTTGGTGATTGCCATTGAAATTCCGCTGGGGGTGCTGATCGCCCTAAAGATCCCGAAATCAGGGCCGCTGGCCACATTTTATATCCTTGTGGTGGCAATTCCGCTATTGATCCCTTGGTTTGTGGTTGGCCTGATCTGGAAGATTTTTGCCGATCCGCTGATTGGCCCGTTCGGGGCGGGGCTGTCCGGGATAACGGGCGCTTATGACCTCAACAATCCGCTGGTTGCATGGGCTGTAATCCTGCTGGTGGATGTCTGGCACTGGACGGGGTTGGTTGTGCTGCTGGCCTATGCGGGGCTGGTGGCGATACCGGAAACCTTTTACCACGCGGCAAAGATTGATCGCGCCTCTCGCTGGGCCGTTTTCCGGTTCATAGAGCTGCCACGCCTGCGCCATGTTCTGCTGATTGCCCTGCTGCTGCGCCTGACAGACAGCCTGATGGTTTATATCGAGCCGTTCATGATCACCCGCGGTGGCCCGGACAAAGCAACCACTTTCCTGTCGATGGACCTGATCCAGACCGCCATGTACCAGTTCGATTTCGGCGAGGCCAGCGCCTCGGCACTGATTTATGTGCTGGTCATGCTCACCCTATCCTGGACGCTGTATTCAGCGCTGATGAAACGCCATGACTAGTCGCGTTAGAAAGCTCCCCCCCTTGCTGCCATCGCTCTATGTGCTGTTTGTGGCCGCGCCGCTGTACTGGTTGCTGATCACCAGTTTCAAATCCCAGCAAGAGGCAACCTCGGGGCTGAGCTTCTTTCCCCAACAGCCGACCCTGGATAACTATCTGTACATTCTGAGCGATTCAGGCTGGTCCATGGGCTTCGTCAATTCCATCATTTTTGTAGCCCTGAATGTGGCAATTTCGATCACTGTCGCGGTGCCAGCGGCCTATGGTTTTTCGCGGTTCCGCTTCATCGGTGACAGGCATCTGTTCTTTTGGTTCCTTGCCGCGCGGATGACGCCTTCGGCGGTGTTATTCTTGCCTTTGGTGCAGCTTTATTCGGAAATCGGCCTGCTAGACACGCATCTGGGGGTAGCCTTGGCCCATTGTCTGTTCACCGTGCCGGTGGCGGTCTGGATTCTTGAGGGTTTTATTTCCCAAATCCCCTCTGCGCTTGATGAAACCGCTTGGGTGGATGGCCACAGCCAGCTGTCGTTTTTCACCCGCGTTCTGGTGCCCACAATTGCACCGGGCATCGGTGTTGCGGCGTTCTTTTGCTTTATGGCCTCTTGGGTGGAGCTGGTTTTGGCCAATGCGCTGACCACAACCGACGCCAAACCCATCGTTGCTGTGCTATTTCGTGCCGGCGGGCCGCTGGGGTTTGTGCATCTGCCAATTCTATGCGCTGCGGGCGTGCTGACGATTATCCCCGGTGCAGTTCTTGTGTTCTTTGTGCGCCGCCATCTGGCACGCGGCTTTTCTATGGGCCGTGTGGGATAGGGTTTTACAGGCGGATCACTTCCGGATTGGCCAGTTTGCCACAGGCGAAATCATAGGACGTTGCAAGGATTTTCAGTGCGGTTCCGATTTCCCCCTCGTTGCGCGGGGCAAACACCATCACAGCGTTTTTTGGGATCATGCCGCTCGCCGCCATCGGGTGCGGCTCTCCCCAGCCTTTGGCGAACAACTCGTGGGTGCATTCAATCGGCAGCATCAGATGCATAGAGCCGTCATAAGCCGGATGCACATGCGCAAATTCATTGCGGATCATAAAGGCTTCGGTGCAACCATGGGCATGGTCGTGATGCAAGCACAGTGCCTCGGCACCGGGAACTGAAATCATGCTGTGGCGGCGCTCGACAAAGGGGAAATCGAAGGCTCGCTCCTTGAAGCTGCGATGGGTCGCAGCATTGGGGTTTTGGCTGACTTGCTCATGGGGGGCGCAGGGCGTGGTTTGGGGCGCTAGGCCCGCACGCGGGGAAAGTTCAAACATGGGTTCACTCCTATAACCTTAACCAAGCGCCTTGCGCACCGCAGGGGCAACTTGGGTTCCCAGAATTTCAATCGCGCTCATCAGCGATTTGTGATCCAGAATACCAACGGCCATCTGGATTGTAATTCGCGTAAAGCCGAAAATCTCGTGATGGGCGAGGATCTTATCGGTCATTTCTGCCGGGCCGCCCACAAACAACGCCCCTGTTGGCCCGCTTGAGGCATCAAATTGCGCACGCGTGGCGGGGGGCCAGCCGCGTTCGGCACCAAGACGGGTCATTACCTCATTGTGTGGGCCACTGTAAATATCAGCGGCCTTTTGGCGAGTCTCGGCAACAAACCCATGCACATTGAGCGAGGTCTCAAGCGCGCTTGCGTCATGGCCTGCCTGTCCGGCGGCTTTTCGGTAAAGGTCAAACAAAGGCTTAAAGCGCACCGGCTCTCCGCCGATGATACCAAGCGCCAGCGGCAGGCCCAGCGTACCCGCCCGTACCGCCGATTCCGGCGTTCCGCCCACGGCCAGCCAGATCGGCAGTTTACCGTTATAGGGGCGTGGATAGACCCCCCGATTGTCAACCGCAGCTCGGTGCTGGGTTTGGGGCCATGACAGTATTTCATTCTCGTTCACCGCCATCAAAACCTGCAATTTTTCGGCAAACAGCGTGTCATAATCGTTCAGATCATGGCCAAACAGCGGAAAGGATTCAATAAAGGCACCACGCCCCACCATAATTTCAGCGCGCCCTTGGGTCAGGTTATCCAGCGTAGAAAACTGCTGGAAAACTCTGATCGGATCATCCGAACTCAGCACTGTTACCGCACTGGACAGGCGAATGTTTTTGGTCTGGGTCGAGGCGGCGGCCAAGGCCACAGCCGTTGAAGAGACCGCGTAATCGGGGCGGTGATGTTCGCCAAGACCGAACATATCCAGCCCGACCTGATCCGCCAGAACGATTTCTTCAACCAGGTTACGCAGCCTTTGCGAAGGGCTGATACTGGTGCCGGTGATGCTGTCTGTGCCCGACTCCGCGAATGTGTAGATTCCGATTTCCACGATTTACCCTTTTGTAAAAATGGGGGGCAAAGCCAAGACCCTGCCCCCAATAAAGTTAGTCATTGGCAATAAGCCGTGAATGCGCCCAAAGATACCTCATCCACACTACGGCAATTACCCCCTAGTGTTGTGGCGGAGCCAGCAGAGCCGCCTTGTTTTCATTCAAGAAATCAGCAGCGGCCTGACCTGCTTTACCTGTCAAGGCTTCCAGATCACCGGAAACAACATCCAAATAGCCCTCGGCCATTGCAAGATCAAAAGAGGCAAAGACGTTGGCCATGAATTCCGGCAATCCGTTACCTACCATCGCCTGAACCAGATCATCGCCGGAAATCGGGACATAGGGAATGTCTTTACCCGCAATTCCCGAGAACATCTTCGCTACATCGCCTTGGGTAACGGACGCAGGGCCGGTGATGTTCAAAATGCTGGAAGTGCTTTCCTGCATCAAGGCAACAGCAGCAGCGCGCGCGCAATCGGCGCGGGTCACATATCCTGTGCCACCCTGAGCTGCGGCGGCGAAATGCTTGCCCATGCCAATGCTTTGACCGCCGCCCATCAACAGCAAATCGGTGTAAAGATTGTTGCGCAAAATGGTGTATCCAGCGCCGCTTTGCTTGATCAAAGCCTCAGTGTCGCGGTGATCGGCCGTAAATGTGATCGGGTTATTCTCATCCGGATTGGCCAGCGAGGTGTAAACGATATGCGCAATGCCCGCGTCCTTGGCGGCGGCAATGGCGTTGGAGTGCGCGGCCAAGCGTTTGCCCGGCTCCAAATCATCAGTCGAAATAATCAAAATACGCTTACCGCCTGCGAATGCTGTCGCCAGCGATGCGGCATCATTGAAATCACCTTGGCGCGCTTCAACGCCTTTGTCTGCCAGATCGGCCAGTTTCTCGGGCGAGCGCGAGATTGCGATGATCGGGCCAACGCCTGCATCGAGAAGGTTTGCGATAACTTGGCGGCCCAGCTGGCCAGAGGCGCCCGTGACGATAAAGGGGCCGTTTTGGATGTTAGTCATTGTTTTTCCTTGGGTTTCGAGTTTGTTATTAGTTGGTATTCTGGGGTCAACCAAAGGCAAAAGCGCTTTCGACTGCCCCCAATACGTGATCTTCCAGCGTTTTCACGCCCGTGTCGTCACCTGCGGCACCTGCAACAACATGCAGCGGGATCAGGTGTTCTTCGCGCGGATTAGCATCGCGCGCGCCCGGTGCGGTGGCCCATTGGGCCAGCATCTGGTCGCGTTCTGCGGGGTCGGATCGGGTGGTGGCGTCACCCAGCCAGCGATCAAACTCAACCCCGTTCAGCGCCCCCGTGGCCCCACCCTGCATCGCGCGCATCATTTTTTGCATGTTGTGATAGGTGTTGCCTGACCCGATGATCAGCACCCCCTCGTCGCGCAACGGGGCCAGTGCACGGCCCACGGCCAAATGCGCCTCCGGATCCAGATCACTGCGCAGGCTCAGTTGAACGCAAGGAATATCAGCCTCGGGAAAGGCAACCTTGAGCGGGATAAACACGCCGTGATCATAACCGCGTGCGGTTTCAATGTTGGTCGGGAACCCGGCCCCGTCCAGCAAGGATTTCACCTTGTCAGATAGCGCGGTATCACCAGGGGCGGGCCACGTCAGCTCATACGTATGGGGTGGAAAACCACCGTAATCAAACAACAGCGGCGGCGCGGTGTTTTTCTGGACGGTGAATTGCTGTTCTTCCCAATGGCCCGAAATCACTAGCAACGCCTTGGGTTTCTCCGGTAGGCTAGCTGGAAAAGCCTCAAGAAAAGCACGATGCCTGTCCCAAGTATCAGATGGATTCCAGTCCATGAAAAAACACGGTCCCCCGCCATGAGGGATGAAAACTGTTGGCATCCGGGTCATATTTCCGGTCCTTTCGGTGGGCGGCGCTAAGGGCTGCTTTTTCAAAACTCTTGCCCAGAAAGACTTTCTGGTGTATCTTTTATTATACAAGCTATTCACTTTATAAAAGTAGGCACTGAAAAGTAACTAGCCGTCGAGAGCCAAAAAATGAAAAAGAAATCACCTCCAGCCTGCCCAATGGACGCCATCCTGCGATTGCTGATGGGACCGTGGACAACCTATATTCTCTGGGTTTTGAGTGACCAAGGCCCACAACGGTTCGGGGTATTGAAACGGGCAGTGCCGGGCATATCAACGCGGGTACTGACCGAACGCCTGCGCATGTTACAGGCGTCCGGGGTAATCTGGCGCGAACAGACACAAACCATCCCGCCAGCGGTTACCTACGGCCTGACCAACCGCGGTGAGGAACTGCGGCAAGTGCTCGAGAATCTGGGCGATATTGCCCAACGATGGCAAGCAGAAGGTGCCTTCTGCCCAGAAGATATTGCGGCCGAGTAGTGGTTTTATGCGTCCCGTTTTACACGGAACACAATGAGGTACAGCGCAGGTACAAAGATCAGTGTGATAACTGTCCCAACGATAATACCACCCATTAAGGCAAAGGCCATCGGCCCCCAAAAAACCTGACTCGATATCGGGATCAACGCCAGACTGGCAGCGGCAGCTGTCAACACGATCGGGCGCGCGCGCCCCGCTGTTGCCTCGAAAACCGCATCCCAGTCTTTCAGCCCCTCACGCTTAAGCGCCTCAATCCGATCCACCAGAATAATAGAGTTCCGGATCAAGATACCGCTCAGCGCCAGCACCCCGAGGATGGCAACAAACCCCATCGGGGCTTTGGCCAACATCAAGGCAGCAACTACACCCGTCAGACCAAGTGGCGCAACAGACAACACGATGAACGCAAGTCGGAAGCTTTGCATTTGCACCATGACCAGTGTGACGATTATCAAAACCATCAGGGGTGCAACCGCTGCGATCGGCCCTTGGGATTCCGCGCTTTTTTCCACCGCACCGCCAAGTTCTATCCGATATCCCACAGGCAGGCTTTGGCGGAAAACCTCGATACTTGCGGCCAGATCTTTAACAATGGTCGCCGGTTGATCATTGGTGGCGACTGCCGCCTCGACAGTAACTGTTGGCATCCGGTTACGTTGTGTCACAACTGGTTGTTCTGTTTCAAAGCGAAATTCGGCCAGACTGGCAAGCGGAATGGTGCCGCCCCCTGCCGTGTTAAGTTGTAGGTTAAACAATGTGTCCAGTGATTGCGCGGATTCCTTGTTACCCCGCGATATGATGTCAATCAGATAGGTTTCGTCCCGCAATTTAGTCACATGCTGGCCATCATAAATTGCATTTAGGGCTGTAGCGATATCAATAGCCGTCAGGTTCAACTGGCGGGCCTTGTCTTGCAGAATATCCACATGGATCACCCGCGCTGGAATATTCCAATCGAGTGCAATATTTTCCAGCCGCTGATCAGTGGCGACAACAGCAGCCATATCGCGGCCCAGATCACGCACCAGATCAATATCCGGCCCCGACAACCGGTACTGCACTGGCCTGCCAACTGGCGGGCCGATGTCCAGCAGTTTGACCAAAACGTCAATCCCTGCAAACTCTTCCACTGCAATCTTCTTTAGATCAGCGCGCAGGGTATTTCGCGCCTCAATCGAGGGTGTCTGGATCACGATCTGGGCAATATTTGCCGCTGGTGATTTGGGTTCAGAAGGCAGTAGAAAACGCGGTGCAGAGCGGCCGATATAACTTGACCAAAAAGTCACTTCTTCGCGGTCTTTCAAATATCCTTCCAACCGTTCTACCTGCGCTGTTGTTTCTTCAATCGACGTGTTCTGCGCCAAAGCCATGTTGATTATTACTTCATGACGATCCGAATTTGGGAAGAATTGCTGCTCGACAAACCGCATGCCATAGATTGAGGCACCAAAACCGGCGATGGTCACAATCAAGGTCACCCAACGTGCCCACATTGCCAGCCGAAGAATTGCCTGAAACATCCGTTGCGCAATTCCCGGGCCCTTGTGCTTGTGCCCCAGATTTTTCGGCAACAGGGTGACACCCAGCAGCGGACTGAACAGCACCGCAACAAACCAGCTTACCGCCAGGGAAACCGCAATAACTACGAACAGCGAAAAGGTAAATTCACCCGCTGCGGATTTGTTCAATCCGATGGGAATAAACCCGGCAACAGTTATCACAGTGCCGGTGAGCATCGGAAACGCAATGGTACGCCAAGCATAGGAGGCCGACTCTCGACGGCTATCCCCCGCCTCTAATCGAGTGATCATGGTCTCAATTGCAATCATCGCGTCGTCAACCAATAGGCCAAGAGCAATGATCAGCGCCCCCAGTGAAATTCGTTGCAAGGTAAAGCCCGCATAATCCATAACCACAAAAGTAATGCCAAGCGTGAGTGGCACTGCCAGTGCGACCACCAGACCAGCACGAAAGCCAACCGCGATAAAGCTGACCACCATAACGATGATCACAGCTTCAATCAGCGCTTTGGTGAAATGGCCAACGGCTGTATCCACGATTGCCGGTTGATCCGAGACCTTATGAACCTCGATCCCGATCGGCAGGCCTGCAGCGGCGTGTTTCATTACCGTATCCAGCTCTTCGCCAAAGGTCAGGATATTGGCACCCGTGCGCATCCCGACACCAAGGCCAATGGCCTCTTGCCCGTTATAGCGAAACAATTCGCTTGCAGGGTCTTTGTATGCGTGGCGAATAGTGGCCACATCGGTGAGGCGGAAAAAACGGTCATCAACCCGCAAGTTTACGTCCTGCAAGCTCTCGGCGTTTAGAAACTGCCCACCGACTCGCACCAGAACCCGTTCCGGCCCGGCCTCAATCACCCCCGAGGGAACAATCGCATTTTGGGCGGCCAGAGTTGCCTGAACCTGCTGCTGGTTAACCCCAAGTGCCGCCATTTTTTCGGGCAGGAAATCCAGATAGATGATTTCCTCGCGGTCACCGAAAATGATGACATTGCCCGCATCATCCAACTGTTGCACATCCCGTCGAATTAATTCGATCCGGTCGTGGACCTCTCGCGGAGAAAAACCATCGGAGGTAAAAGCATAGATATTGCCAAAGACGTCTCCAAACTTGTCATTGAAACGAAAACCGGCAAATTCGGGCGGAAACTGGCCCCGAATATCGCCCATCATATTTCGTACATCCTGCCAGATTCGCTGAATATCACCCCCGCGTGTGGTCGGTAACAGGTTCACATAAACAATCGACTGGCCGGGCCAAGTGATTGACTTGGTGAAATCCAATTCCGGAACTTCCAGCAGTTTTTTCTCGATCCGGTCCGTGACCTGATCAAGGGTTTCCTGCACAGTGGCACCGGGCAAGGCCGCAGAAATCACCATGGTTTTAATGGTAAAATTCGGATCTTCCTCACGGCCGATATTCACATAGGCAAAAGCACCGGCAACCATGCTGATGATCATCAGATACCAGACAAAGGAACGGTGGCTCAGGGCCCAGTCGGAAAGGTTGAAATTATTTTTCATTTCGTCACACGCGGGCCAACTGTCTGCCCGTCCTTCAGAGAATGGATACCTTTAATGACAATTTCCTGACGCAGCTCCAGCCCGTAAGAAACAATCGCACGTTCGCCAAGAACCTCTCCGAGGATAATCGCCGTTTTGTGTACGGTGCCCGCGGGGCGCGTCACCACCCAAACAGCGGTGGCCTGATCTGCGCCGGTCATGATTGCCGATGTGGGTACGGTAACCACGCCAGCGCCATTTGGCGGCGGCGTAACCCGCACCAGTGCCCCTATGCGAAACTCTTCTGAGGGCGATTCCATCGCGAAATGCACACGGCGGGTTCGGGTGCGCCGATCCGCCACCGGATCAATGGAATGCAGATGCAGCACCGCGCGGGCTTGAGGGACTGCAAGCAGTCTCGCGACAAACGGCACATCTCGGGGCAGCTGTGCAAGATCGGTATCACCAAGATCAACAACCACTTCGCGTTCGCTAAAGCTCGCTAATTGCACAATGGGCTGACCTGCGGAAACTGCGGCACCGGATTCCACCAGTGTTTCGGTAATCACGCCATCTTGGGGCGCGCGCAATGTCGCGGAACTCAGCGTATCTTCGGCACGCGCCAACGTTGCATTTGCCTGCTCCAGCCGCGCTGTAGCCGACGCAAATGCGCGTTCGGCGTCCTCTTGTCGTGTACGGCTTTCAACGCCCCTTGCAACCAGCGTAGTCTCGCGCTCCAACACTGCATTCGCCGAACTAAGCTGCTGTTCTGCAACCACAACACCAGCACGAGCAGCCCAAACGCTTGCCTCCAACGCCTCGGGGTCAAGCTGCGCAAGAATGTCCCCCCGCACCACGGTATCCCCTAGTTTCACCGGACGGCTGGCAATGGTGCCAGACACGGGAAACCCCAGCTTAACCTCGGTTTGGGTCGTGACCGTTCCGATATAGTTGTGCACGACCTCGGCAGAGCCACCGATGATTTCACTGACAACAGGACGGGGCAATTGCGGCGACAGCGGCTTGACATCCTCTGTGGCACTGACGGGCAGAGCAGCCCACATCCCGATTATGACGGGCAGAAAAACAACAGATAACCGCATCAGTTACTCTCTTTCAACTTCAGAATTCGACCGGGATACAACAACTGCACGCTGGTGGTGACCACCAATTGCCCGTTGGTCAATCCGCCGGAAACAACAATCAGCCCATCCAAATAATGCGAAATCTCGATCAGGGATAAAGCCACCGCATTGGTTTCGGGATCCATGACCCAAACAGCGGGCTCCTTCCCCAATGCGGTCAAGGCGCTGTAGGGGATGGTAATTCTGGGGGGAACAGGCCGAATTATTGTTGCCCGTACCGCATCCCCGTACCGCACAGATTGGGGCGGTGAATCCACTCCGATGCTCACCTCGACAGTCCCGCTTTTGGGATCAACCAAAGGGGAGACTTTGCGCACATACCCGGTAAACTGAACGCTGGGGCTTTCAATCAGCGCAAGCTGTACAACCTGTTTTGCCGGTATCTTTGTCGGCATTGCCTCGGGGGCATCAAACACGGCATCCATTCCGTCCCCCAAAGCCAGTTCCAAAACCGGTCGCGCAGCAGCTAGAACCTCGCCAGAATCAGCAAGCCTGTCGATAACGACACCATCCGCTGTCGCGCGCAAAAATGTATCCTCATAGGCTTTGCGAATGCGGCCGAGTTCTGCGGTGGCACCATCGACATTGGCTTTGCTAATGCGAAAAGACCGCTCTGCTTCGTCGCGCCGGTTGCGGGTTGTTGCTCCGCGCTCAAGAAAGGCTTCCTGACGGTCAAATTCTTCACGGGCCTGACGCAAATCAGCCTCCGCCGCATTGCGCGCCGCTTCGGCCCCGCGCAGCGCCTGTTCTTGCTGAATCGATTCAAGACGGGCCAGTTCCTGCCCTTTCTTGACCCGATCCCCTTCGCGTACAGACACCGTCAGGATACGCCCCCCCATGGGAAAGGACACCCCGACAGCATCACGCGCGTTAATCTCCCCCGTTAGCGAAAGAGTTTCGCTATCCGCAGCCGGCTGGATGCGAATGACACTGGCAACAAGCGGTGGCTCGGCACGGGTCTGGCCTGCGATCAGCAGAGCGGCGACTAACGGGCATAACAACAGAGATCCCAGCCGCAGCATCCTATTTTCAAAAACACTAAAGGTCACTTTTGCGCTCCTTATCGGGCAGTTCGTCTATCATTGTCCTGATTTCAGCCAAGCACTGGCGAAGCTGCGCCTTATCACCGGGGGTCAAACCCATCATATTCATGAATTGCATCCCTTCAAGCGCGTGCCAAATCACCAAAGCCCCCGGCTCGTTAGTCGTTTCAGACCGGATCGCGTTCCAAATCACCCGAAACTCTGCGCGTACCGGCTCTAGCAGTGCAGGGTTTTCAGCGCTTGCGGCCAAGAGAGCAACGGGCAAGGTCAACGTTTCATCCAGCACGTCACCAAGAAGTCTGGACAAGGCATGGAGGGTTGCATTTGGGCGGCCCCGCAAATGAGACATATGTGTCTCGATCTGCTCACGCACAGCCTCAAGCGTATGAATGACTAGTCCTTCCAAAAGCGCCATCTTGGAGGGGAAGTGATAGAGAACACCACCCTTGCTGAGACCCGATTTTACGGTCACCGCATCAATGGTCAGATGGCGCGCTCCCTCACTATGGGCAATAGCCATGGCCGCATGAATGATCCGGCATTTCGTCGACATTTTGTCTAACTTGGTCATATCCGCGCCCATGTTGCAATCTTGGCCGGTACTGCACCGTCTGGTCGGTTTATGCAAGACCGTTTTTGGCAGCCTTTGGGGCCAAACCTCAAGCCGCGTAATATCCTAAAAAAAATTCATGTTACAATCCCAACTATGTCGGGATCCAAACTGAACGCGAAGCGTTCTAAGCAAGCAGTACGGTTTCCCCGCCCTTTGCCGCCGTAATTTCGGCCTCATCCATCAGACAGAATGCCGTCGACAAGCCGTCGGCCTGTGCTGCGGATTTGGAAATCACGCTCACCTGCGCCCACTTACCACCCGATCTACCCGTGCGCGGATCAAGGATATGGCCGACATTATCCAAACTGTCGAACGTGGTTCCAAGCGGCGCAGAGGTGGCAACACAAGCATCATGCAATGCCACTGAACGCCCCTCGGCGCTGCCAATCTTCACCTGCCAACCATCGCGCCCCTGCCCGTGCCCCAAGGCTGAAACCTCGCCCGTGTTCACCAGCACATTTTTAACACCGGCCCTGTGGAAAATCGCTATAACCTTGTCAGCAATATATCCCTGCGCAACACCGTTCAACGTCAGCTGCACGCCTTTGCGATCAAAGGAAATCTGTTGGCCAGAGAACCGAACATGTTGCCACCCGGTCACCCGCAACATCTGTTCTATTCGGGCCTCATCCGGTCGGCCACCCGCTGCGTATTCTTGCGCGTACAACCCCCACAAAGACTGTACCGTTGGATCAAACGCCCCCCCCGTACGCGCGTGCAGCCCTGCGCAAATCGACAACAGTTCCACCATTTCAAACGCAGGTTCTGGCAACAAACCATCGCGGTTCAAACGCGACAGCTGGCTGTCCTCACGGTACAGGCTGAACAGTTTCTCCAGCCGGTGAACCTCGTCAACAGCGCGGGCGATCAGGCGCTCGGCATCTACGTGATCCAGCACAATCTGCGCCCCGGCCCCAAGGGCAATGCCGCGCCAAGTTGTCAGGTTAGTGCTGGCCTGCGCGCCAAAACCGGGCAGCGCGGCGGCCCCCGCGAGGATGGTAATTGCCCGTCTGCGGTTGATCATTGGGATAACTCCAGTGCGGATGTGTCAAATTCTACCGGGGCCAGAACGGCCTCTATCGGGATCTCGTCAAAGCGCATGACCTTGCCGCCGTGTCTGGCCGCAAACTCCGCCGCCTGTTCTTTCAGACCAAAGGGCACCATTTCCGGTGCGCCCATACCGCCGATGGCATCGGAACCGATCACATAAAACGCCTCGCGCGCCTTGATCCAGTTGCCAATGCCCGGTTTGGCCCAGCTAGTCGCTTTGCCCATGTCGTTCATGTACAACACCACCACCTCGGCCTCTTCTTCGGGGGACAACAGATAGGCCAGCCCATCGCGTGCTTGGCTGAACCACAAAGGCTGCAAGCCACCGCCAAAATGGGCCTGCGCTTTGGGGCCTTCATGTTCCAGTATAATCATCTGGCAGTAATGTCCCGCGGCATCGGCCGTCAACTCCAAGGGTTCTGGCAAATCCAGCTTGGCAACATCGTCTTTGCAACCAGTCAACATTGCAAGCGCCACACAGGCCGGGATCAACATTTTCATGGCTCAACCCTGCGAAGCGCTATCCAGGCAAAAAACAAGGCGGCAACGGGCCACAACAACAAGGAGGCAACTTGCCCGCCCACGCCAGATGCGCCGCCCGCGGCACCGATACCCGATGCCAGCACCGAGACCGAAACATCGGGCATGTTCAACAAGCGGAAAGCATCTGCCGGATTGGCAACCAGCAACCACGGAAATACGGTTTTGGTAAACACGCCACCATCATCGGCCACCAACGCCCCCAGCAAGCCCAGATCATAAAGCACCACGCAAACCAGCCAGATGATGATCACAATGCCCGAGGCAACGCCGGTTTGGCGCACCAAGCTGGAAACCAGATACCCAACACCCAGAAATGCGGCACCCAGCGCCAGCGAGGTAACGAACAGTTTTATCAGCGGCATGAACGACAGATCAGCGCCATGTTGCCAAATGGTCAGGCCAGCGGTAAGCGACAGTCCCACGGCCACCGCAAACCCCAACACCAGCAGATGCGCGAGGAATTTACCCAGCAGAACTTCGAGGCGTGAGAGTGGGTAGGTCAGGCTGAGCGCAAGCGTGCCCCGCTCGGCCTCTCCGGCAATGGCATCAAACGACAGCAGCAGACCAATCAGCGGGATCAAATAGACCGAAAGCGTAGTGATCGAGGTCGCAGCGATGATCAGTGGGTCCACCCCTAGCGTCCCCGTTGGCGCACCCCCTGTCAGGGTCAGCACCACAGTAAACAGCCCCATCAGGATCACCGAGGTCGCAACCCACATGTTGCGCCGTGCAATCAGCAATTCCAGTCGGGCAATGGTCAGAAATGACATTTATTTATCCCCCATGGTCGAATAGTGGCGGTACAGATCTTCAAGACTGGCGGGGTTCACATCAATGTCCTTGATCACGTCACCAAAGCCGGTGATCTGCCCCAGCAGCGGCACTTTCTCATCCTGCAAGCAGGTCAGCATAACCGAGCGCCCGTTCATCCGCGTGCCGCCGGTTTCCGCAGCCACTCGGTCTACCGCGTCGCTGTCCACCGTCACGTTCACACGGATCGGCATCAGCGCCCCTTGGCGCAGGTTTTGCAGGCTGTCATTGGCCACCAAAACGCCTTTGCTCATGATCGCGATGCGCTCGGTGCGGGTTTCAAGTTCGGTCAGTGCATGCGAAGACAACAAAACAGCCGTGCCGTTATTGGCCAGTTCATCCACAATATCATAAAACTCATGGCGCGAAATCGGGTCCAGCCCGCTGGTTGGTTCATCCAGCAACGCCAGCTTGGGCTTGCCCAGCAGCGCCTGCGCCAGGCCAACCCGCTGACGCATACCCTTGGAATAGGTGCGGATTTTGCGATCCGCCGCATGATCCAGCCCCACCCGTTCCAGCAAGTCGTCCGCCTGCTTCAACGGGGCCGATTTCAACCTTGCAAAATGGTGCAGCTGTTCGCGTCCACTAAGTGAGCCATGAAAGGCCACATTTTCAGGCAGGAACCCAATCGCCGTGCGCGCAGTGCGCGAACCCGGAGTGCTGCCCAGCACCTTGATCTGGCCACTAGAGATTGAGGTCAGCCCAAGGATCATCCGCATCAAGGTGGTTTTGCCAGCACCGTTATGACCCAGCAGCGCAATACGCTCGCCCGCTGCCACGTTCAGGCTGACATCGCAAACCGTTTCCAGTGTGCCGTATTTCTTGCCAACGTTCTCGATTATCAGCGCAGTCATTGCAGTTCTTTCCAGATTGGAATTTCAGGCCGCACAGGGTGCATCATCGGGGTGCGGTCTATCACGCCGCCGGGCAATGTAGCGGGGAACGCGGATTGCGACCAGCGGATTAGTTGCACCGCAGGTGATCCCAGCAGTGCCTTGGCGGCTGGCTGGGTCCAAAGCACGTGATCCATCATGTCATTCGGGCGATAGGCGCTATCGGCAACGCCGTTGCCATCCAGATCAAACGCCGCGTGGTCTGACCAATAGTTGCCAGTTCCATCCGTGCTCCACTCCACCCACTTGCTGCCAACATATTTCACTTGCGTGCGGTTCCCCACAAAGCTGTTGCCGCTAAATTCATTGCGCTCGGACCCCGCCGTAAAGTGGATGCCGATTTTGCACCGCTCGAACGAATTGCCTTGAAAGCTGTTTTTATGGGCGTTGTAAATGAAAACGCACTTATCACCACCGCCTTCAATCCGGTTGTTCCGGATCACGCTCTGGTTGGTGTAATTCATCATGATGCCGTGATCCCTGTCATTAAGCGACAGGTTGTTTTCAATCACCACGCGCTTTGAAAACATGATGGCAAAGCCCAGATGGTTTCCCGTCGAGATATTCCCAGAAACAGTCGATTTATTGGCATACATATAATGAATTGCAAAGCGCAAGTCGCGCATACGGTTGCCGGTAAAAGTGTTCTTCTTGGACACGTTCACAAATATCCCGTCGCGACCATAGCGAATGTCGTTGCCAACCACCTTGCCACCCGGCGCGTTCCAAATATAAACGCCATTGCCCCGGTCGTTCATCCGTTTGTCCAAACGACCTTCGATATAGTTACGCACAATAATCGCATTATCGGGGCCGTGCATATCCACACCCACCAAATTACCCAGAATGCGGTTGCCCTCAATCAAGGCTCGATCCGCCTTTTTGGTCAAGGTGATGCCCGCATCCAAGCCTTTGCCCCCAGAACCAGAACCAATCACGATCAAGCCTTTGATCGTCACATCGGGGGCATCTACTTTGAGGGTCGAGCCTTGCTCTAGACCGTCAACCGTTGCGCCCTCACCGATAATCGTCAGCGGTTTATCTATTAATACGGAACCTAAATGGGTGCCTTGCAACAGGCGGAGGGTATCCCCCGCCTGCGCATTTTCTATCGCCACCGCGAACGCGCCTTTTGTTGGCTGCACGATATATTCTGCCGCACCCACAAGGGTCGGTAACAGCAGAATAACCAGAGACAACAAAAGACGTTTCACAGCAGGTTTCCTTTAGGCTGGCTCAACCAGCATACGGCCACGCATTTCCATGTGCAGCGCGTGACAGAACCACTGGCAATAGAACCAGTGAACACCCGGACGATCCGCAGTGAAGGTTACAGAAGCAGTCTGTTGAGGACCAATTTCCATTACCACACCGTGGTTGCCAAGGGTGAAGCCGTGGGTCAGGTCATCCACATCGTCGATGTTGGTAACATATACGGTAACTTCGTCGCCCTGTTTAACGGTGAATTTCTCCATCGAAAAGGTCGGTGCCGAAGAGTACATGTAAACACGCACTTTGTTGCCATCGCGGATAACCTCGTCATGGCCGTCTTCGAGAACCACGCCATCAGCAGCGGCTTGCTTGCGGGCATCTTCCCAAAGGGGGTCGTTGCGATCATAGACGTTGACCGGGTTCACGATGTCGGCGCGCACCAAGATACAATCATGAGGCTCGGCAAATGTCGGGCCATCGTGGACCACTTCCAGTTTACCGTCCTGGATGTTCAACAGCTGGTCATTCTCTGGTTTGAGCGGACCCACATTCAGGAACCGGTCTTTTGAGAACTTGTTGAGCGAGATCAACCATTGGCCATCTGCATCCTTGGTTTCGCCCATGGTGGTGTGGTTGTGGCCCGGCTGATACATCACATCGGTTTTCTGAATGATCGGATCAACATCTTCACCCGCATACTGGCGGATCGCCTTGTCTACGTTCCACATCACAGCTTGGCTGTCGAGGAACAGGGTGGTGTAGGCATTGCCCTTACCATCAAACGCGGTATGGAGCGGACCAAGGCCCAACTGTGGTTCTGCAACAACGCAGGAACGGGGTTCTGCACCATCAAACACAGCGTCCAGTTTATCCCATTCAATGACAGTCACAGTTGGCGACAGCTTGCCGTTGACCATAACGTGTTTTTGGTCTGGAGCAGAGTTAACACCGTGCGGGCTGTTGGGGATTGGCACGTATACGGTCAGATCAGACCCTTTGCGACCATCCAGAACCTTCACACCTTTGTGCATCTCGTATTTGCCAGCCTTAACCGCAGCCTCGATACGCTCGATGTTGAACACAACAACGTGGTCCATTTCCGCTTCGGTCATCTCACCGAGGGTCACACCCTCTTCCGAGTTATAGCAAGACGACATGGCGTATTTGCCTTTATAATCTGCATCGCAGTTATCAAGGTTACCCGACACCAGCACTTGCCACTCGATGTTCATGGTATCGCCATCAATCGCGGTAAAAATGGAAACGTAGTTTGCTACGTCATCCATGTTTGAACCATCATTGATCAGCGGCACGCGGTGCTCGCCATTACAGAACACATAACCGGTGCGCGGGAATTTTTGTGGGCGCAGGCCATGGATGTCTGATGCGTTGGGGATCTCGATGATCTTGTCGCATTTCATGATATCAGCACGCACACGGGCAACACGGGTGTTGGCCTTGTCGTTCATGAACAAATAGCGACCATCGTAGGTGCCATCGGTGAAAGACATGTGTGGGTGGTGAAGGTCACCGTTCTGATAGGTTTTCAGGCCACGTTTTGCCAGAAACTCGTTGGTTTCAGGCAGCATGTTTTCGGACATAACTTTGATCGACTCGTTGGTGATACCCCAACCAGTTGCCGAACAGATGTTGAACACAGGCACACGCATCAATTCGCGCATGGACGGCACACCGATAATGCGCATTTCGCCCGCTTGGCCAGAGGACCAAAAGCCGTAGTAATCGTCCAGCTCGCCCGGGCCAACTTCTGCAGAAGATGCAGCCGCAGCGGTTGGCATCATCGCGCCGCCAGCAACAGTTAACGCGCCAGCAATCATCGCGCCTTTGGCGGGGCTGGACAGGATGTCACGACGGGTGACGCCTTCATTTTTAATGTCTTCAGACATTTGGTCTCTCCTAGGTTGGTTTTGAATTAGGGTGATTTGTCATGCGGCTGGCAGTCCCCAAATCAGGAATGCTCCCAGCCGCTTTCGCACGCCGTTTTGCAGTTTTAATGCAAACCGGGCATTTGGTGTCGTCCTGATACAGCACCTGACAGTGCAGGCAGGACAGGCATTCATTCGGGTTGATCTCACCGGTGGGGTGGATCGCCTGAACGAAACATTCATTGGCGCAGGTCTGGCACGGGCTGCCGCATTCTTTGTAACGTTTCAGCCAGTCAAACATGCGGATACGCCCCGGAATCGCCAGCGCTGCGCCCAGCGGGCACAGGTAGCGGCAATAAAACCGCTCGATAAACAGGCCGATACCCAGCAACGCGGCGGCAAACAGAACGTAGGGCCATTCGCGGGCAAACTTTAGGATGATCGAGGTCTTGAACGGTTCGACCTCGGCAAATTGTTCCGCCACAGGGATTGAGACCATGGAGATCCCGAACAGCCCCAGAAAGATCATATATTTCAGCGGCCAAATCCGTTCGTGCAACCCCCAAGGTAGGGTCCATTGCGGCACCTTGAAGAACCGTGCGGTTTGGTTGGTCAGTTCTTGCAGCGCACCAAAGGGGCACAGCCAGCCACAATAACCACCACGTCCCCAGAACAGCAGGGTAACGGCCACGGAAATCCACAGGATAAACACCAGCGGGTCCATCAGGAAGGCGTCCCAGCTAAAGCCCGATTGCAGTGATGCAGTCAGCGCCATCAGGTTAACGATCGACAGCTGGGCATTCTGATACCAGCCAAGATAAACCAGTGTCAGCAACAAGAACCCCATGCGGAACCAGTAAAAGGCGCGTTTGGGTTTGGTTGCTTGGAACTGGAAAAAGAACACAGCCGTCAGAACGGTCAGCATGGTTACCAAAATGCCAACTTCCAGCTTTTTGCTTTTCCAGATCCGCACCCACAGGGCCTTGCGCGCGGCTTGATCTGCTTCACTTTCTTCTAATTGCGATGCCCCAACAGGTTGTACCAGTTCGGTCAGATAGCGATCCGGGATGCGGTATCCAAGATCATAGGTCAGGAAGGTTTTTTCAATCGGCCCAACGATGCGCTGCGCCAGCAATTGAATGCGCCACGGCTTGGTTGGGTCAAATTCAGAATCCGCAGGGATGGTGAAAACATCCAACTCCACAAACTTTGGCGCCCCAACGGCTGCCAGCTTGCCAATCCGCTTTTGTTGCCGATCATGGAAACGCACCGAATTATCGCCCTGAATAAGCTGGATACGATCAAAAATGCCGCCGCGCACATAGCCGTTGCCCTTAAAGGAAAACACCCCGCGCCCCATCAGTATAATCGCCTGCTCGCCCGGTTTCATCCGCTCCAGAAGATTGGCGTATTCATGCTCTCCCAACAGGCTCAACCCGATGCTTGGCTGGGAAACCAAAGCCACGTGCATATCAATGTAGGTGTCGTCCGGCGCGCCTTTTTCTGCATG